>NZ_FOVS01000017.1:0-145968 GCF_900115235.1 Pseudomonas sp. NFACC24-1 | reverse complement strand
TGCAAGGGCAATTGCCGGAATACATGGTGCCCGTGGCCTATGTGCGTCTCGACGCCATGCCGTTGACCCCCAACGGCAAACTCGACCGCAAGGCCCTGCCGGCCCCTGACCTGGATTCGTTGATCAGCCGCGGCTACGAAGCCCCTCGAGGCGAAATCGAAACGACCCTGGCGCAGATCTGGCAGGACCTGCTGGGCCTGCAACAGGTCGGCCGTCACGACCAGTTCTTCGAGCTGGGCGGTCATTCATTGCTGGCGATGCAACTGATCTCCCAGGTCCGTTTGCGCCTGGGCGTGGAACTGAGCCTCACCGCTCTGTTCGCTCATCCCGGACTCATGGAACTGGCGCAGGCCGTGTCCCAGGCTGGGCGCAGCACATTGCCGGAGATCGTCAGGGCCTCCCGCGACGAACCCCTGCCGCTGTCGTTCGCCCAACAGCGCCTGTGGTTCCTGGCGCAGATGGAAGGGGCCAGCTCGGCCTACCACATGCCGGCCGGGCTGCGTCTGCGTGGCACTCTGGAGCGCGTCGCCCTGCAGCGGGCGCTGGATCGCATCGTTGCCCGTCATGAGGCGTTGCGGACGACTTTCGTCCAGGTCCAGGGCGAGGAGCCCCGGCAGTGTATCGCCGCGGCCGATAGCGGTTTTGCCTTACTGCAGCATGACTTTTCCGAGCGGATCGATGCTGAAACCGAAGTGCAAGCCCTGGCGGCGCGGGAAGCCGTCGACGCCTTCGACCTGGAGCACGGCCCGCTGATCCGTGGCCGGTTGATCCGCCTGGGTGACGAGGAGCATGTGCTGCTGGTGACCATGCACCACATCGTTTCGGATGCCTGGTCCATGGGGGTGTTGGTCAAGGAACTGGCAGCGCTCTACGAAGCGTTCCGGCATGACCTGGACGATCCGCTGCCGGCGCTGGCCGTGCAATACGGCGACTACGCCCTGTGGCAACGCCGCTGGCTGAGCGGCGACGTGTTGCAGGCCCAGAGCAGCTACTGGCGGCAAACCCTGGCCGATGCGCCGGCGCTGTTGATGCTGCCGACGGACCGGCCGCGCCCGGCGCAGCAGGACTACAGCGGGGCGGCGCTGCCCCTGGCGTTCGACGCCGAGCTGACGGCCAATCTCAAAACCTTGAGCCAGCGTCACGGCGTCACCCTGTACATGACGTTGATGGCGGCTTGGGCGGCGTTGTTGAGTCGCCTTTGCGGGCAGGACGACGTGGTGATCGGTTCGCCGGTGGCCAACCGCACACGGTCGGAAGTCGAAGGGTTGATCGGCTTCTTCGTCAACACCCTGGCCGTGCGTATCGACGTTTCGGGCGCACCGACGGTCGAGGCCTTGCTGGCGCGGGTCAGGCACCAGACCCTGGGCGCCCAGGCGCATCAGGACCTGCCGTTCGAGCAAGTGGTGGAGCGGGTCAAGCCGATGCGCAGCCTGTCCCACAGCCCGCTGTTCCAGGCCATGTTGTCCTGGCAGACCCTGGACAACAGCGAGCTGGTGTTGGGCGACCTGAAGCTCGAAAGCCTTGGTGTGGCGAGCAATATCGCCAAGTTCGACCTGTCCCTGGAACTCGGCGAGGCTCAGGGGCAGATCTTCGGCGCCCTGGAATACGCCACGGCCTTGTTCGACGAGGCCACGGTGCAGCGTTACCTCGGTTATTTCGAGCGGGTGGTGCGTGCCATGGTGGCAAGTGACCAGGCGCTGATCGAGCAGATCGCGCTGGTGGACGACGCCGAACGCCAGCGTCTGCTGGTCGGGCTCAACGCGAACCAGGCGCCGTACCCCCGTGAACAGACAATCCATCAACTCTTCGAGGCCCAGGTCGCGATTCGGCCGCAGGCCATTGCCGTGGTATTTGAAGGCGAACGCCTGAGCTACGCCGAACTGAATCGCCAGGCCAACCAATTGGCCCATCACCTGATCGGGCTGGGCATCCGTCCCGACGACCGCGTGGCGATCTGTGTCGAGCGCAGCGCCGAAATGCTGGTGGGCCTGTTGGCGGTACTCAAGGCCGGTGGCGGCTACGTGCCGCTGGACCCGGCGTATCCCGCCGAACGTTTGGCCTACATGATCGCCGACAGCACTCCGGTAGCGCTGTTGACCCAGCGCGCACTGCAAGACTGCCTGCCGCCACTGGCAGCGCCGGTGGTGCTGCTCGACTACGTCGAGCGAGTGCGCAGCGGCATTGCCGCGGGCCGCGAAGACAACCCGGTGGTGGCGACCCTCGGCGTGCGCCATCTGGCCTACGTGATCTACACCTCGGGTTCGACCGGCGCGCCCAAGGGCGTGATGATCGAACACCGGGGGCTGGTCAACTACTGCGTAGATGCCGTGCGCCTGTTCGAGCTGACGCCGGCCGATACGGTGCTGCAGCAGAACACGTTGAACTTCGACCTCTCGGTGGAAGAGATTTTCCCGGCGCTGGTCACCGGCGCCACCCTGGCGCCGACCCGCGCGCTGTTCGGCAGCGTCGAGTTGCAGCAGGACGCCGGGCTCCGGCCAACCTTCGTGCATTTGACCGCTGCGCATTGGCATTCCCTGACGGCCGAATGGCACGGCACGCCGGCGCAGGCCCGCGATCATCTGCGCGATGTGCGCCTGGTCAACGTCACCGGTGACGCGCTGTCGATGCAAAAACTGCAGATGTGGGACGCGGTGCGCTCGGCCCATACCCGGCTGATCAACACCTATGGCCCGACCGAGGCGACCGTATCGTGCACCGCCGCCTACATGCACTACGAAGCCGACGGGGCGGCCGGCAACGCCACCATCGGCACGCCGATGGCCAACACCCGTATCTACCTGCTCGACGGCCACCGCCAGCCGGTGCCGTTCGGAGTGGCGGGAGAGATCTACATCGGTGGCGACGGCGTGGCCCGGGGTTACCTGAATCTCGACGCGATCAATGCCGAACGCTTCCTCGTCGATCCATTCAGTGACCAGCCCGACGCCCGCATGTACAAGACCGGCGACCTGGCCCGCTATCGTCCGGACGGACGCATCGAATACCTGGGGCGCAATGACTTCCAGGTCAAGGTGCGGGGATTCCGTATCGAGCTGGGTGAAATCGAAACCAGGCTCAGCCACTGCGCCGGGGTCAAGGAAGCGGCGGTGATCGTGCGCGAGGACACGCCAGGGGACAAGCGCCTGGTGGCCTATGTCGTGCCGCACGGCGGTATCACCCTGAGCGCGGCTGCCTTGCGCTCGGAACTGTCGACCCTGCTGGCCGAGTACATGGTACCGAGTGCGTTCGTCAGTCTGGCTGCGCTGCCGCTGACGCCGAACCGCAAACTCGACCGCCAGGCACTGCCGGCGCCGGATGCCGAGGCCTTCGCCAGTCGTATGCATGTAGCACCCCAAGGGGCCACGGAAGTCGCCCTGGCGCAGATCTGGCAGGGCATGCTCAACGTCGAAGCGGTGGGGCGTCACGACCACTTCTTCGAGCTGGGCGGGCATTCGTTGCTGGTGATGCGCTTGATTGCCCAGGTGCGCGAGCAGTTGGGGGTGGAACTGAGCCTGAACGAGGTCTTTGCCCAACCCGAGCTGAGTGCGTTGGCCCAGGTGCTGGCCCGAGCGGCACGCAGCACCCGACCGGACATCGTGCCGGTGTCCCGTGAGCAGGCATTGCCGTTGTCGTTTGCCCAGCAACGCCTGTGGTTCCTCGCGCAGCTGGACAACGCCAGCGCGGCGTATCACATCCCCACCGGCTTGCGTCTGCGCGGTGTGCTGGACACCGCCGCCCTGGGCCTTGCCCTGGATCGCATCGTCGCCCGTCACGAAGCCTTGCGCACAACCTTTGTCCAGGGCCAGGAAGTGGAGCAATGCATTGCTCCGGCCGACATCGGTTTCGCCTTGCAACGGCATGACCTGTCCGCCCACCCGGATGCCGAGGCCGAGCTGTCGCGCATGGCCGGGGAGGAAGCACGGCAGGCGTTTGACCTGAGCCGTGGCCCACTGGCCCGTGGTCGCCTGGTGCACATGGGCGATGCTGACCATGTGTTGCTGGTGACCCTGCACCACATCGTCTCGGACGGCTGGTCCGCCGATGTACTGACCCGTGAATTGGGCGTGCTGTACGCTGCATTCAGCCAAGGCCAGGACGACCCGCTGCCGGCCTTGCCGGTGCAATACGCCGACTACGCCGTCTGGCAGCGGCGCTGGCTCACCGGAGAGGTGTTGAGCCGCCAGGAACGCTACTGGCAGGACACCCTGGCCGGAGCACCGGCGTTGCTGACCTTGCCGACTGACCGGCCACGGCCAGCCCAGCAGGATCATTCAGGCCACGCGGTGGGGATCGCCTTCGATGAAGCGCTGACCGAAGGCCTCAAGGCCTTGAGCCAGCGCCATGGTGCCACGTTGTTCATGACGGTGATGGCAGCGTGGGCCGCGCTGCTGAGCCGGATGTCCGGGCAGGATGATGTCGTCATCGGCACACCGACGGCGAACCGTATGCAGGCGCAGGTCGAAGACCTGATCGGCTTGTTCGTCAACACCCTGGCGATACGCGTCGAGGTTTCGGCCGAACTGACCGTCGACGCCTTGCTGCAACGGGTCAAGGCCCAGACCCTGGGCGCCCAGGCGCATCAGGATTTGCCGTTTGAGCAGGTGGTGGAAGTGGTCCGGCCATTGCGCAGCCTGTCCCACAGCCCAGTGTTCCAGGCCATGCTGTCGTGGCAGAACAGCGAAGCCGGCGGGATGGAACTGTCCGACCTGTCATTGCAAGGGCTGGGGGTGACCAGCCGTACCGCCAAGTTCGATGTTTTGCTGGACATGGCCCTGATCGATGGTCGTCTGTTCGGTTCGCTGGAGTACGCCACGGCACTGTTCGACCAGGCCACGATGGAGCGCTACCTCGGCTACCTCGAGTGTATCTTGCGCGCCATGGTTGCCGATGAGCAGGCGTTGGTGACGCAGATCCCGCTGTTGGAGGACGCAGAGCGCCAGCATCTGCTGGAAGCGTTCAATGCTACAACCGTCGACTATCCGCAAGGCCTGACCCTGCATGGCCTGTTCGAGGCACAGGTGGCAGCGTCTGCGGAGGCCGTCGCCGTGGTGTTCGAAGAGCAGCAACTGAGCTACGCCCAACTGAACGGCCGCGCCAACCAGATCGCTTACCGGTTGCTTGCCCTGGGCATTCGTCCGGATGACCGCGTGGCGATCTGCGTGGACCGCAGCACGGACATGGTCGCGGCGCTGCTGGGCATTCTCAAGTCCGGCGCCGCCTACGTGCCGCTCGATCCGGATTACCCGGCCGACCGCCTGGCCTACATGCTGGAGAGCAGCGCACCGACGGTGGTGCTCACCCAGCGCACCTTGCAGGCGAGCCTGCCTGCGACCGCTGCCAGGGTGATGGTGCTCGAAGAGGAGGACTTCGCCACGCAGCCAACCGGAAATCCGCGGGTCTCGGGCCTGCATGCCAACCATTTGGCCTACGTCATCTACACCTCGGGTTCGACCGGCCTGCCCAAGGGCGTGATGAACGAGCATGGCGCGGTGGTCAATCGCCTGCTGTGGATGCAGGACGCCTACCCGCTGAGCGCCGCGGACGCGGTGCTGCAGAAGACCCCGTTCAGCTTCGACGTGTCGGTGTGGGAGTTCTTCTGGCCGCTGTTCACCGGTGCCCGGCTGGTGATGGCGCGTCCGGGTGGGCATCGCGACCCGGCGTACCTGCGTGAAGCTATCCAGCGGCACGGCATCACCACGATGCACTTCGTGCCGTCGATGCTGGACGTGTTCCTGGCCCATGGCGAAGCTGGCGAGTGCGAGGGGTTGCGTCAGGTGATGTGCAGCGGCGAAGCGTTGCCGGGGCATCTGGTGCGGCGCTTCAAGGGGCGACTGCCACGGACGGCATTGCACAACCTGTACGGCCCTACCGAAGCGGCCGTCGACGTGACGGCGTGGGACTGTTCCGGTGCCGACACACCGGACAGCACGCCGATCGGCAAGCCCATCGCCAATACCCGGATCTACTTGCTCGACGCTCATGGTCAACCGGTGCCCATGGGCGTGGCTGGGGAGATCTACATTGGTGGCGTCCAGGTGGCGCGGGGTTATCTGCACCGTCCGGAACTGACGGCCGAGCGTTTCCTCGATGACCCGTTCAGTACCCGGCCGAATGCACGGATGTACCGCACTGGCGATCTGGGTCGTTACCTGGCGGACGGCAACATCGACTACTTAGGGCGTAACGACGATCAGGTGAAGATCCGTGGGTTCCGTATCGAACTTGGCGAGATCGAAGCCAAGCTTGCCCGGCACGAGGCGATCAAGGAAAGCGTGGTGCTGGCTCGCGAAGACGTGCCGGGGTCCAAGCGGCTGGTGGCGTATTTCACCGTGCACGGTGACGAGCACCGCGTCGAGATCGAAACCCTGCGTGCCCAGTTGCTAGCGCAACTGCCGGAATACATGGTGCCGGCAGCCTATGTGCAGCTTGAGGCATTGCCGTTGACCCCCAACGGCAAGCTCGACCGCAAGGCCTTGCCGGCGCCGGACCTGGCGTCGGTGATTACCCGTGAGTACGAAGCGCCGCAGGGCGCTGTGGAAACGACACTGGCACAACTGTGGGCCGAGCTGCTCAAGGTCGAAAAGGTGGGGCGTCATGACCACTTCTTCGAATTGGGCGGGCACTCGTTGTTGGCGGTTACGTTGATCGAGCGCATGCGCCAAGCCGGCTTGAGCGCCGATGTGCGCGTGCTGTTCGGCCAGCCGACCCTGGCCGCGTTGGCGGCAGCCGTGGGCGGTACGACGGAAATCGTGGTGCCGGACAACGGCATCGTGCCGGGTTGTGAGCGGATCACCCCGCAGATGTTGCCGCTTGCCGACCTGACACAGCAGGAAGTCGACGCCATCGTTGCCTGGGTGCCCGGTGGCGTGAGCAATGTCCAGGACATCTACGCCCTGGCGCCATTGCAGGAAGGGATTCTGTATCACCACCTGGTTTCGTCGCAGGGCGATCTCTATGTGCAGCAGGCCATGTTCAACCTAGAGGACCGTGCCCGGTTGGATGCGTTCGTGAGTGCGCTGCAAGGCGTGATCGACCGCCACGATATCCTGCGCACGGCTGTGCTTTGGGAGGGCTTGCGCGAGCCGGTGCAGGTGGTGCTGCGGGAAGCGCCACTGGCGGTGCAGACCTGTACGGTCGAGCCGGGCGAGGACGTGGTGACGCAGCTTCGTGAGCGTTTCGACCCTCGGCACTCTCGGCTCGATGTGCGCCAGGCGCCCATGATGCGGCTTGCCTGTGCCTATGACGACGAGCACCAGCGCTGGGTGGCGTTGCTGCTGTTCCATCACATTGCACTCGATCACACCGCGCTGGAGGTGATCCAGCACGATATGCAAGCGTACTTGCTCGGGCAGCAGGCACAGTTGGGCGATGCCGTGCCGTATCGCAACTACGTGGCCCAGGCGCGGCTTGGCGTGACGCAAAGCGCCCACGAGGCGTTCTTCAGGGACATGCTCCAGGATATCCAGGAGCCGACCCTTCCATTCGGTCTGCAGGACGTGCAGGGCGACAGCCATGTCATCGAACAGGCCCGGTTGGGCGTGGACGACAATTTGAATCGTCGTCTGCGGACACAATCGCGACTGCTTGGCGTCAGCGCGGCGAGCCTGCATCACCTGGCCTGGGCGCGGGTGGTGGGCGCCGTGTCCGGGCGCGAAGACGTGGTGTTCGGTACCGTACTGATGGGCCGGATGCAGGGCGGTGAGGGGGCCGATCGGGCGCTAGGGTTGTTCATCAACACCTTGCCGCTGCGGGTTGACGTCGGCGTCGACGGTGCCCGGGCAGGCGTCAAGGCAACGCATGCGCGTCTCACCGCGCTGCTGGGGCACGAACATGCGTCGCTGGCACTGGCACAGCGTTGCAGCGGTGTCGCTACGTCGACGCCGTTGTTCAGTGCACTGCTGAACTACCGGCACACTGCAACGCAGGTCACCGAGGAGGCCCAGTCGGCCTGGAACGGGATCGAGGGGCTCGGCGGCGAGGAGTGGAGCAACTATCCACTGTCGCTGAACATCGACGACCTCGGCGAGGCCTTCGTACTGACCGCCCTGGCGGAGTCGCGCATCGGGGCAGAACGCATCTGCGGCTACATGCATACGGCGCTGGAAAGCCTGGTCGATGCGCTTGAGCGCACGCCCGAGGTACCCTTGCGTGAGCTGGCGATATTGCCAGCGGCGGAACGCCGGCAACTGCTGGTCGACTTCAATGCGACCGACACGGTCTATCCTCGCGAAGAGACGGTCCACGGCTTGTTCGAAGCCCAGGTCAGGGCCCGGCCTGACGCGATTGCACTCCAGCATGGGGCGCAGCAACTCACCTACCGGGAGCTGCACGAGCGAGCCAATCACCTGGCGCATTGCTTGCTTGAACGAGGCGTCCAGCCAGGGTCTCGAGTCGCAATCATGCTGAGCCGTTCGTTCGAGCTCATCATCAGCGAACTGGCGATCCTCAAGTGCGCCGCCGTCTATGTACCGCTGGACCACCATGCGCCCGAGGAGCGGCAGCGTTTCATGTTGCAAGACAGTGCCGCGGTGCTGGTGTTGACGACCCGTGACAG
Organism: Pseudomonas sp. NFACC24-1; assembly: GCF_900115235.1. Lineage (NCBI taxonomy): Bacteria > Pseudomonadati > Pseudomonadota > Gammaproteobacteria > Pseudomonadales > Pseudomonadaceae > Pseudomonas > Pseudomonas sp. NFACC24-1. The sequence continues at coordinate 137,414 of NZ_FOVS01000017.1, read as the reverse complement.
GGCCTTGCCGGAAGACATGCCGCGATTGGACCTGGACACACTGCAATTGATCCAGGCTGCACAACCGGCGGTATTCCCCGGTCAAACCAGCGATACACCGGCGTACATCATGTACACCTCCGGCTCCACGGGCCACCCGAAAGGGGTGATCGTGCCGCACCTGGCCATAGGCCGATTGGCGATCAATAACGGCTACGCGGATTTCGGTGTACAGGATCGCGTGGCGTTCGCCTCGAACCCGGCGTTCGACGCCAGTACGATGGAAGTGTGGGGGGCATTGCTCAACGGCGGGCGGGTTGTGATCATTGATCACGAAACGTTGCTCAGCCCGACGCAATTCGCCCAGGCGCTGACAGAGGCCGAGGTGTCGGTGCTGTTCGTCACCACCGCCATGTTCAATCAATACCTGGTCTTGATCCCGGATGCTCTGGCAGGCTTGCGGATCCTGCTGTGCGGTGGCGAGCGCGGTGATCCTGCTTCCTTCCGCCGGCTGTTGGCCCATGCTCCTTCGCTGCGGCTGGTGCATTGCTACGGTCCCACCGAGACCACCACCTTTGCGACGACCCATGTGGTCACTGCCGTGCCACATGGCGCAACGAGTGTTCCGATCGGCCGTCCTATTGCCAACACCCGGGTGTATATCCTTGATGCCGCGCGCCAACCCGTACCTGTGGGTGTCGCGGGGGAGATCCATATCGGGGGTGTCGGGGTGGCCCTCGGTTACCTGAACCGGCCGGACCTGACCGAGGAACGCTTCATTGCCGATCCGTTCAGCGATTCGGGCAGCGCGCGCCTGTACCGCAGTGGCGATCTCGGCCGCTGGCTGCCCGACGGCACCATCGAATATCTGGATCGCAATGACGGTCAGGTCAAAATACGTGGCTTCCGTATTGAGCTCGGTGAGATCGAGGCCCGCTTGCACGAGTGCCATGGGGTGCGTGAGGCCCTGGTGGTAGCGCGTGAAGACAGTCCGGGCGACAAGTGCCTGATCGCGTATTACACCGAGCATGAGAACGGTGGGGACCTCGATGCGGACGTCCTGCGCGCCCAACTGCGCTCCGTGCTGCCGGAATACATGATCCCGGCGGCCTACGTGAGATTGACGTCGTTGCCGCTGACACTGAACGGCAAGGTCAACACCGGGGCGTTGCCGGTACCGGAAATGCACGCTTATGGGAGCCAGGACTACGAGGCGCCGCAAGGCGACCTGGAAGTCGCGCTGGCAGGCTTGTGGGCCGACGTCCTGAAGCTGGAGCGGATCGGTCGTCACGACAACTTCTTTGAGCTGGGCGGTCATTCACTGCTGGCGATCCGGCTGGTCGGATTGTTGGCACAGGCCAACCTGACCGTCTCGCTGGCCGAGCTGTTCCAGCACGAAAGCGTCGCGTCGATGGCATCGATGCTGCAGGCCCGCACCGAGGATGCCCAGGTCAAGGAGGCCATCGTACCGGTGCGCACCACTGGCCAGCAGAATCCGCTGTTCCTGGTGCACGAGTTCAGTGGCCTGGACCTGTACTTCCCGATGCTGGGCAAGCACATCGATCCGGATATCCCGGTGTATGGCCTGCCTGCCGTCGAATGGGGTGAGCCGCAGTTGCAAACGATGGAGTGCATGGCCTCGCGCCTGGTGGGGATCATTCGTTCGGTACAACCCAAAGGGCCTTATCGCCTGGCCGGCTGGTCGTTCGGTGGCGTGCTGGCCTACGAGACCGCGATCCAGCTGATCGGCCTGGACGAGGAGGTCGAGTTCGTCGGTCTCATCGACAGCTATCTGCCTCGGCTGGTGGATCAGGGCCGGTCGCGCTGGGCATTGGACGAAGCCCACAAGCTGCATCTGCTGGACCGCTGCGATGTTTTCTGGAGGGCTGCGTTGCCTGGCGAAGAAGTACTTGCAGCGATCCTGGAGAATCTGGCCGATCTGCAAGGACAATTGGATCGATTCGATTTCACAGACCTGGTGCAGCATTGCCGCGACGAGGCGGTGCTACCGGCCGAGCTGGCCGTCTATAGCGCGGAGCAGCTCTGGCAGTACCTCGATCGCGAAGTGGCCCATGGTCATGCGTTGGCCCATTACACGGTGTATCCGATTTCCGTACCGGTGCATCTGCTGGTGGCCGAAGAACGCAAGGACGACGCGCCCGAGCACTCCGGCTACCTGGGCTGGGACGCTGTCCTGCCCACGTCTAAGTTGCATTGCATCAAGGTGCCGGGTAACCACCAGAGCATGATGCAAACGCCCCATGTCAAGGCATTGGGCCAGGCCATCACTGCTGCACTCCACACCGCTGCATCGCGTCCGGCCCCCTCACCGAAGAGCGGTTACCAGCCGCTGTTGACGATCCAGGGCGGGCGTGCCGATCGGGCGCCGATCTTCTGCGTGCCGGGAGCAGGCGACAGCGTGACCGGTTTTATCGGCTTGACCGATGCCTTCGGTCCTGACTGGCCTATCCATGGGCTGCAGCACCGCGGGCTGGACGGCAGCACAGAGCCTTTCAGCCTCGTGGAGACGGCCGCCCAGGCGTACCTCGACGCGATCGACAAGGTCCAACCGGAGGGGCCGGTGCATCTGCTCGGCCATTCCTTTGGCGGCTGGATCGTGTTCGAGATGGCGGCCCGCCTGCATGCCCGGGGTCGCAAGGTGGCTTCGTTGACGCTGATCGACAGTGAGTCGCCGGGCGGCAACGGCGTGGTGGGCAAGCCCTATACCGCGACGGGGGTGCTGAATCGACTGATCGAGGCGATGCAGTTGGCTTCCGGCAAGTCGTTGGGGATCGATGCCACGGTCTTCGGTACCCAGGACGATACCGCGCAGATGCGCTTGCTGCATGCGGGCATGGTACGGGCCGGCATGCTGCCGCAGCGTTCGGCGGTGGATTCGATGCGCGGTCCGGCGCGGGCCTTCGGTACGGCCCTGCGCACGGTTTATCAACCGCAACATCGCTACACCGGGCCGGTGCGCTTGGTGCTGGCCGATGATCCAACCCTGGACACGGCCGGTAACAAACGCGAACAGGAACAAATGATCGAAGGATGGCGCAAGCATATCCCCGACCTCAGTATCTGGTACGGTCCGGGCAACCACTTCACGATCCTCAAGGCCCCTCACGTACACAACCTGGCAGCCTGGTGGCAGGACGGCCTTCCCATGCTCGACGAGGAGGCCGCCAGTGACTACGTATGACGGTCTCTCCTTGACGCGCATCCATGGAGCCCGGCGCCACGTTGGCCGGGTCTGAAATCAACGCACTCATGGTTATTTATGGAAAAGTCGAAGTTTCGCAAAATCGCTATCGTGCTCGTACTGGTCGTGGTGGCCGGTCTGATTTTCTACAGCGCGCAATCGCCGGGCAAACCGCCGGAGTACCTGACTGCCACGGTCGAGCGGGCTGACATCGAGAACTCGGTGTTGGCGAGCGGGACGCTCCAGGGGGTCAAGCAGGTCGACGTCGGTGCCCAGGTATCGGGCCAGCTTAAATCGCTCAAGGTCAAGTTGGGCGACAAGGTCAAGAAGGGCCAGTGGCTGGCGGAAATCGATCCGATGCTGGCACAGAACTCATTGCGCCAGACCCTGGTCAACGAAGAGAACCTGGTGGCCAAGCGGCAGGCCACGGCGGCGCAACTCAAGGATGCCAAGGCCACCTATGACCGCTACAAAAAACTGCAGCCGGACGACGCGATCTCCAAGCAGGAGTACGAGACTGCCGAGTCGAACTACAAGGTGGAAGCGGCGAACCTGCTTTCCCTCGATGCGCAGATAAAGGACGCCCGTATCCAGGTGGAAACCGCACGGGTCAACCTGGCCTACACCCACATCGTCGCGCCGATAGACGGCTATGTCGTGGGAATCGTGACGCAGGAAGGCCAGACGGTGATCGCCGAGCAACTGGCCCCGGTCCTGCTCAAGCTCGCCGACCTGGACACCATGACGGTCAAGGCGCAGGTATCGGAGGCCGATGTGATTCACATCGTTCCCGGCCAAGAGGTGTATTTCACCATCCTGGGGGAGTCGGAAAAACGCTACTACGCCACACTGCGAGGCACCGAGCCTGCGCCGCAGAACTTCCTCGAAACCCAGGCAGCCGGGGCGCCCAAACAGAACACCGCGGTGTTCTATAACAGCCTCTTCGATGTGCCGAACCCCGATCATCGCCTGCGTATCTCCATGACTGCCCAGGTTCGTATCGTCTTGGACAAAGCCAAGGATGTGCTGACGGTTCCCGTCGCCGCGCTGGGGGCGAAAAACCAGGATGGCAGCTTCGTGGTCCGTGTGCTCGATGCCGAGGGCAAGGCTCAGCCGCGCAACGTGCAGACGGGCATCAACAACAACGTCAGGGCCGAGATCAAGGATGGCCTGGCTGAAGGTGACAAGGTTGTCATCGGCGAGCCGACCCCGGCCGTGGCGGGAGCCTGACCATGACGCGACCACTGTTGGAACTCGAGGGCATCACCCGCAGTTTCCTCGCGGGCGAAAAGGCGTTCATAGCGCTCAAGAACATCAACTTGACGATCAATGCGGGCGAGGTGGTCGCGATCACCGGTGCTTCCGGCTCCGGCAAGTCGACCTTGATGAATGTACTCGGCTGCCTCGATCATCCGGACGCCGGTAGCTATAAGGTGGACGGGCGCGAAACCGGTTCGATGGACGACCGTGAACTGGCCAGGTTGCGTCGCGACCACTTCGGTTTCATTTTCCAGCGCTACCATTTGCTGCCGCACCTGAGCGCCTTGCACAACGTCGAGATGCCGGCTATTTACGCCGGTGCCGCAGAGTCACAGCGCCACAACCGTGCCGGGGACCTGTTGAAGCGCCTGGGGTTGGTGGGGCACCTGAGCAATCGGCCGAGTCAACTCTCGGGTGGCCAGCAGCAGCGGGTGAGTATCGCTCGGGCACTGATGAATGGCGGCGAGATCATTCTGGCGGACGAACCCACCGGTGCGCTGGACACCACCAGTGGCAAGGAAGTCATGAAGATCCTGCTGGAGCTCAACGCGGCGGGGCATACGGTCATCATCGTGACCCACGATGAGAAAGTGGCGGCTCACGCCCAGCGCATCATCGAGATCCGCGACGGTGAAATCGTCAGTGATCGTCCCAATCCGCAGAGGCCGCTGCAGGATCCGTCGGCACAAGACACGCGCCCGGCCAAGGTCAAGCCCACGAACGGCCTGCTCGCCAGCTTCGGCCTGTTCAGCGAGGCGTTCAACATGGCCTGGGTGGCGCTGGTCTCGCATCGAATGCGAACCCTGCTGACCATGTTGGGCATCATTATCGGTATCACCTCGGTGGTATCGATCGTGGCGATTGGCGAAGGGGTCAAGCAATATGTCCTCAAGGACATCCAGGCGATCGGCAGCAACACGATCGAAATCATGCCAGGGTCCGACTGGGGGGACAGTCGCTCCACGGCTATCGAAACGTTGGTGCTGTCCGATGTGACCGCCCTGGGCGACCAGTATTACATCGACAGTGCGACGCCCAACCTGGGTCGCAACCTGCTATTGCGTTATGAAAACATCGATGTCAATGCGACCGTCAACGGTGTGAGCGCGAGTTATTTCCAGGTTCGCGGAATCAAGATCGGCTCGGGTGTGGCGTTCAGCAATGACGATGCCCGGCGGCAATCGCAAGTGGTAGTCATCGACCACAACACAAGCCACAGACTGTTCGGCTCGCACACAGACCCGCTGGGTAAGGTGATTCTCGTCGACAACCTGCCTTGCACGGTCATCGGCGTGACCGAAGACCGCAAAAGCGTCTTCAACACCAGCAAGAACCTGAACATCTGGATGCCCTATGAAACCGCGGCTGGTCGGTTGCTGGGCCAGCGTTTCCTGGACAGCATCACGGTGCGGATAAAGGACGGGCAACCGAGCAAATTAGTGGAGGACAACGTAGTCAAGCTCCTGACCCAACGCCATGGCATCAAGGATTTCTTCACCTACAACCTCGACAGTGTGATGCAAACGGTGCAGAAGACCAGCCAATCGCTGGCGCTTTTGCTCTCGTTGATTGCGATCATCTCGCTGGTGGTGGGGGGCATCGGAGTGATGAACATCATGCTCGTCTCGGTGACCGAACGTACCCGTGAGATCGGTATCCGCATGGCCGTCGGTGCACGCCAGTCCGATATCCGCCAGCAGTTCCTGGTGGAGGCAGTGATGGTGTGCCTGATGGGTGGCACGATTGGCATCGCCTTGTCGTTTGGTATCGGCTACGTCTTTTCGATCTTCGTCAAGGAGTGGCAGATGGTGTTCTCGGTGGGATCGATCGTCACCGCTGTCGTCTGTTCGACCCTGATCGGCATCGTGTTCGGCTTCGTGCCCGCGCGCAATGCCGCGCGGCTCGATCCGATCAATGCATTGGCTCGGGATTGATCCGGGCTACCCTGGCTTGAAGCCCAGTGGCGAGGGAGCAAGCTCCCTCGCCACATAAGGTGTGCCTGGCGCCTTATACCGCTACGCGTGCCACATGCGGGCGAGTCTCTCCAACCTTCCTCACCGCCTGTTCGAAGCGGTCCAGCACCATGCCGACCTCGGTCTCGGTGATGGTCAGGGGGGGCAGGAACCTGAGCACTGCGCCATGGCGCCCACCGGTTTCCATCATCAAGCCGTTGTCGAAACAGTTGAGCTTGATGGCGTGTGCCCGAGCGCCGTCAGCCTGGCCGGCGCGCTGGTTGTCGGCCGGCTTGGTGATTTCCACGCCGATCATCAGTCCGCGACCGCGGATATCGCCGATGAATGGGGAACGCTGCGCGATGTCCCGCAGGCCGCTTTCCAGTCGGTCGCCCATCCGGGCGGCATGAGCGACGAGATGGTCCTTGCGGATTTGTTGCATGGTGGCGGCGCCAGCAACCATCGCTATCTGATTGCCGCGGAAGGTCCCCGCATGCATGCCGGGGCCCCAGGTATCCAGATGTTCGGCGTAGACGATCACCGCCAGTGGGTAGCCACCGCCGATGGCTTTGGACAGTACCAGGATGTCGGGGACGATCCCGGCGTGTTCGATGGCGAATGTGCTGCCGGTGCGACCCAGGCCGGTCTGGACTTCATCGACGATCAGCAAGATGTCCTGCTCGAGGGTGATTTCCCGTAGCGCCCGCAGCCAGTTGGCCGAGGCCGGGATGCAGCCGCCTTCGCCTTGCACCACCTCGACGATGACCGCCGCCGGTTTGGCGATGCCGCCTTCCGGGTCCGAGAGGACGGTACGGATGTAGTCGATGGACAGTTGATCGGTATGCTCGCCATTGGTGCCGAACGGGCATCGAAACCGATAGGGGAAGGGCAGAAAGTGCGTACCTTGGGCAATCAGGCCATCGCCGGTCTTGGGGGACAGCTTGCCCATCGCCGACAGTGCGCCGGCCGTCATGCCATGGTAGCCGCCGTGGAACGCCATCAATGGCGAGCGTTTGGTGTAGTGGCGGGCCAATTTGATGGCGGCCTCGACGGCATCCGAACCGCTGGGCCCGCAGAAGAGAATCTTGCTGGTGTCGCGCATTTGCGCCGGCAGCATCGAGAACAGCTCCTGCACGAACGCATGCTTGGCCGGCGTGGCCAGGTCCAGTGCCTGCTGCAGGTGATCACTGTCGAGGAAGCGCATCACCGCGTCCCGGACTTCGGGCGGGTTGTGTCCCAGTGCCAGTGTCCCGGCGTTCGACAGGCAATCGAGGAACTCCTGGCCGCTGGCATCCTTGATACGCATGCCCCTGCCGCTGACGAACAGGCGCTGGAAAGTCTGCGCATAGGTACGTGCGTTCGACTCGATGTTTTCGAGGTAAGTGAGTGCTTCCATATTCGATCATCCATTGGCTATGGAACGTGAACCGAGCGGGGCCATTCATGCTCGACAGCAAGTGCAGCCATTACTGGGCAGGTCGGGCTCATTTCAACAGGCCTCCGTCTTTATCGCGAGTTTTCCTGCCGGTACCTGTCCCCAATTTCCACGCCAGACATCGGAACGGGCACAAGGTTAAATAACGGCCATACGAGCCTCATCAAGCCATCGTTAATAATCCGCCATCTCCCTGAGTTGTGCCGGTGCCGGGTGCCTTGCTGTTTTCACCTTTGACACCCCTAGAGAACCCTATGCATGTCTTCAAGCCTCCAGAGAGCATATTGCTGGTGACACTGTGTGCGGTGGCCTTGAGTGGCTGCGTATTGGGCCCCGACTATCGGGTGCCGGACGTCCCGATCGCCGCCAAGTGGCAGGCGCCGGTGCCCCATGGCGCGTCCGTGGCCGCGTTGGCCGACTGGTGGCGACAATTCGATGACCCGGCATTGGCCGAGCTGTTGCGCCTGGCCGAAGCCGATAGCCCGTCCATGGACCAGGCCTGGGCGAATATCTCGCTGGCCCGTGCGACCGCTGACAGTGACGCCGCCGATGCCTTGCCCAAGTTCGACGGTAGGCTGTCCGGTGGCCGAGGTGGGCAGCAGACCGGTTCGCAGCGCCTGGGGGGCTCAGGCTCCTCTGCAACGATGGATGCCGCCTGGGAACTCGATCTGTTCGGCAAGTTGCGCCGCAACAATGAAGCGGCCAACTCCCGCGTCGAAGCACGGGTGGATGACTGGCATGACGCGAGGGTTTCCCTGGCGGCCCAGGTGGGTGATTACTACGTGCAATACCGTGGCTGCCAGAAGTTGGTATTGGCCTACCGTGACCAGGCCCAGTCACAACAAGACACCGCGCGCATGACGCGCCAGTCGTTCGGGGCGGGCTTCACGTCCTCCGCCGACGCTGCGCTGGCCGATGCCAGTGCCGCCAGCAGCGCCGCGGCCCTGGTCCAGCAGCAGAGTGAATGCCAGGTGCTGCTCAAGAGCCTGGTGGCACTGACAGGCAGTGATGAAGGGCGACTGCTGGACGTGCTGGGCCACACGCCAGCGCAACTGCCCAAGCCGGCAGAACTCAACGTGCAGCAGGTTCCGGCCGACTTGTTGCGCCAGCGCCCGGACATCGCCTCCGGCGAGCGCGAACTGGCAGCGGCGAATGCCGAGATCGGCGTGGCTCAGGCTGATCGCCTGCCGAGTCTGAGTCTTTCCGGGACGATTTCCGTGGGAACCATGGTGGGCCAGCGCAACCGTTCCTGGTCGCTGGGCCCGGTGCTGTCGATTCCGCTGTTCGACGGCGGCAAGCGTCGCGCGGCGGAGAAGGGTGCCAAGGCCTCGTATGACGCGGCCCTGGCGGTCTATCGCCAAACGCTGCGCACCGGTGTAATGGAAGTGGAGCAGGCCCTGGTGCGTCTCGATGCGGCACGGCGCCGGGAGTCGGATGTGGAGCGTTCGACCGCAGGTTTCCGGGAGTCTTTCGAGGCCATCGACCGCAGTTGGCAGGCCGGCAATGTCAGCCTGCTGGACCGGGAAACCGCACGCCGCCAGGCGCTGACAGCCGAGATTGAATTGATCACCTTGCAGCAGAATCAAGTGCGCTACTGGATCGCCCTGTACAAGGCACTGGGGGGCGGCTGGCAAGCCGGTCAGCCCCTGGCGCGAAGTCGAGCATCGGGCGGGGACGGCGCGTGAGGTCGCGATCAGGCAAGTTCGCGTTGGCGATCGCGGTGTGCGCGATCGTGGTGGCGTTGATCTATTTTCGCCGGGGCGCTGAACCGGTGGAGGCCGCCCCCCGGGTCAGCAGCTTGAGCGTGGAAGTTGTCCAGGCGCAACGCCAGGTCTGGCCACAGTTACTGTTTGCCAATGGCGCGCTCGCTCCCTGGCAGGAAGCGGTCATCAATGCCGAGACCAGCAACCTGCGCATCGCCAGCATCGAGGCCGATGTGGGCAGCCGGGTGAAGAAAGGCCAATTACTGGCCACGCTGGCCAGCGAAACGGTGGTTGCCGAAGAGAACAAGCAGAAGGCGCTCGTCGACCAGGCCGGCGCCAACCTGGAGCAGGCCCGTTCCAATGATCGTCGGGCCCGGGTCGTCGGGCAAGGCGGGGCCTTGTCGGAGCAACAACGTGAAGACTACCGGATCAAGGTCGCGCTCGCCGAGGCTGACCTCGCCGGCGCCCGCGCCGAATTGCAGAGCACGCGGATCAGGCTCGGACAGACCCGCATCCTCGCCGTGGACGATGGCATCATTTCGGCGCGCACGGCACTGCTTGGCAAGGTGCTCTCCGCCGGCGACGAGCTGTTTCGCATGGTGCGCGACGGCCGCATCGAATGGCAGGCCGAGCTGGATGCCCGCCAACTGGCCCAGGTTCAGCCTGGCCAGGTCGCCCGCATGACGTTGCCCGATGGCCAGAGCCTGGAAGGGCGCGTGCGGCTGGTATCGCCCACGTTGAATACCAAGACCAGCCGGGGATTGGTGTATGTCTCCCTGCCCACCGACAGCGCCGCCCAGGCCGGTATGTATGCCAGCGGCCAGATCGAGCTGGCGCCCCGCGAGGCCGTCACGGTGCCAGACACTGCCGTCATCCTGCGGGACGGGCGTTCCTATGTGTTCACGCTCAATGATGACATGCGCGTGGTCCAGCGACCGGTGGTGGTCGGCCGACGCTTGCATCAGGCCGTGGAGATTCTCAGCGGCCTCGATGAGCCTGCCCGAATCGTGCGTGCTGGCGGTGCGTTTCTCAACGATGGCGCGAGTGTGACCCTCGTTCAATCCCAGGTCGCCCAGCCATGAACATTTCAGCCCTGTCGATCCGCCATCCGGTCCCGGCCGTCATGCTGTTCATTCTGCTGACGCTCTTTGGGCTGTCGGGTTTCGAGAAACTCGCCATCCAGGATTTTCCGGACATGGACCTGCCAGTGGTGGTGATCAGCGCCTCGCTGGAGGGCGCGGCCCCGGAGCAACTGGAAACGGAAGTGGCGCGCAAGATCGAGGACAAGCTGACGTCCCTGCGCCTGCTCAAGCACGTGACGACGACCATCACCGATGGTGCCGTCAACATCAGCATCAGCTTTGACATCGACAAGGATGGCAACGAGGCGCTCAACGAAGTGCGTAACGCGGTCGACAGTGCCATGGCGCAGTTGCCGGCGAGCCTGGACACACCCTCGGTTTCCCGGCTGACCACCAGCGCCTCGGCATTGCTCACCTATGTCATCGACTCCGATAACCTGGATGAAGAAGCGTTGTCGTGGTTCGTCGACAATGAGCTGAGCAAACAGCTGCTGGCGGTGCCCGGGGTGGCAATGATCGCGCGCATGGGCGGTGTCGACCGGGAAGTCCAGGTCAATCTCGACCCGGCCCTGATGGCGGGCCTGGGTATTCGCGTCACGGACATCGCCAACCAGTTACGGGCGATGCAAAAGGACAACTCCGGTGGCCAGGGCAATCTGGGCAGTGGCCAGCAAGCCATGCGGACCCTGGGTGCCATTGACGATCCGGCGGCCCTCGGTGCCATCGACATTCCCAGCGGCGACGGTCGCCTGCTCGCCCTGGGGCAGTTGGCCGACATTCGCGACACCCACGCCGAACGCAGCACCCGGGCGTTTCGCGATGGCAGGCCCGTGATCGGTTTCCAGGTCACCCGTTCCCTGGGGTTCTCCGATGTCGGCGTCGCCAATGACGTACGCAAGGCCATGATCGCGTTTGAAAAACAGCATCCCAACGTGCAGATCGTTGAAGCCAGTGACACGGTCAAGGCCGTGCTCGCCAACTATCACGATTCGATGAATTTGCTGTACGAAGGCATGCTGTTGGCGGTGCTGGTGGTCTGGTGGTTCCTGCGGGACTGGCGCGCCACGCTCATCGTCGCCACGGCACTGCCGCTGTCGATCATCCCCACCTTTGGCGTGATGTACCTGGCCGGGTTCACCCTCAACGCCGTCTCCCTGCTGGCCCTGGCGCTGGTCATCGGTGTGCTGGTGGACGATGCCATCGTCGAGATCGAGAACATCGCGCGACACTTGCGCATGGGCAAAACCCCGCTTCAGGCTGCCACCGAGGCCGCGGATGAAATCGGTCTGGCGGTGCTCGCCACGACGGCCACCCTGGTCGCAGTGTTCCTGCCCACGGCGTTCATGGGGGGGATCGCCGGCAAGCTGTTCCGCCAGTTCGGCGTGACGGCGTCGGCGGCGCTGCTGTTTTCACTGCTGGTGGCGCGGCTGCTGACGCCGATGATGGCGGCTTATTTCCTCAAGGCAAGGCATGAAGCCGACCATGACAGCCCGTTGATGACTCGCTACCTGGGCTGGATCCATGCCAGCCTGACTTGGCGCAAGACGACGATGGGCCTGGCCGGCCTGTGCTTCGTCGGGGCTCTGGCGCTGGTCCCGTTGCTGCCCACCAGCTTCCTGCCAGCGCAGGACACCGGCCGCAGCAAGATAACATTGGAGATGCCGCCAGGAACGACACTGGAACACACCACCGCGATGGCCTTGCAGGCCAGCGAACGGCTGCGCGAACTCCCCGACGTCACGCATGTGTTCAGCTCGGTGGGGACCGCCAGCAGTTCGGGCGCCGGGCCTGGCGATATCACTGGCGCCGGCGATGCGATCCTGACGGTGGAGCTGGCGCCTCGCAATGTACGCGATCGCAAGCAGGTGGAGGTCGAAGCGCAGATGCGCCAGGTGTTGCGCACGCTTGCGGGAGTACGCATCAATGTTGGCGGCGATGGCAGCGGAGAGAAGCTCAATATCGTGCTTGCCAGCGATGACGGCGATCTGCTGGAGCGCACGGCAAGCGCCCTTGAACCCCAGTTGCGTGAGTTGCGCGGGATCGGCAATGTCTCGTCCAGCAGCGCCTTGCAACGACCGGAAATCCAGATGCGGCCGGATTTTGCCCGGGCAGCGGAATTGGGTATCACCAGCCAGGACATCGCCGATACTTTGCGCATGGCGACTTACGGCGAATACTCCTCGCAACTGGGCAAGATCAATTTATCCCAGCGCCAGGTGGACGTGCGGGTGCGCATGGATTCGCTATTGCGCGATGACTTGCAGGCGATCAGCCAATTGCGGGTAACCGGTCGAGACGGCCAGGTCGCCCTGGCCTCGTTGGGCGACATCAGCATGGGCAGCGGGCCGGCGCAAATCAGCCGACTGGACCGCCTGCGCAATGTCACCCTGTCTATCGAGCTCAACGGTCGCAACCTGGGTGAGGTCATGGCCGAGGTCCGCCAACTGCCGGTGATGCGCAACTTGCCAGCCGAAGTGAAACTGGTGGAGCAGGGCGAATTGCAACTGATGACGGAGTTGTTCGCCAGCTTCGGCCTGGCCATGGCCATCGGCGTGTTTTGTATCTATTCAGTCCTGGTGTTGTTGTTCCACGACTTCTTGCAACCGGCCACGATTCTTTCGGCCTTGCCGCTCTCGCTAGGTGGCGCGTTGTTGGCCTTGCTGGTGTGCAACTTCAGTTTTTCCCTGTCATCGGTCATCGGTTTGCTGATGTTGATGGGCATCGTGACCAAGAACTCCATTCTGTTGGTGGAGTACGCCATCATGGCTCGCCGCGACTATGGCTTGGATCGATACGATGCGTTGGTGGATGCTTGCCACAAGCGTGCCCGCCCGATTCTGATGACCACCATTGCGATGGGGGCCGGGATGTTGCCGACGGCGATGGGAATGGGCGAGGACCCGAGTTTCAGGCAACCGATGGCGGTGGTGGTCATGGGTGGTTTGCTGACGTCGACGTTGTTGAGCCTGCTGGTGGTACCGGTGATTTTCACTTACGTGGACGATGCGCTTGAATGGCTTAAGCGTCGCACTCGATCGCCCAGGGAGGAAGGTGCGGTAGAAGAGGTTTGAGGGGGAAAACAATATTCCCCCAACAAATACTCGATTCGGTCAGTGAACGAGCAATCGTTGGGGGTAGGTTTATACGGCTTGTTGGATCGGGCTATTGCCATTCCATTCCATGTGAGCCGGTGTGGCATCCATCGAATGCATCCAGCGGATCAGCGAACGACGCCCACCAATCCCCATCTTTATGGCCGCGCGCTTCAGATAACTTTCAACTGTATTGACCTTCAGGTTCAGTTGTTCGGCAAGTTCGGGGGCAGTGCGTCCGGCCAGTAAACCTACGCACACTTCCGTTTCGCGAGAAGATAGACTCAAACCCGACAGTAGCAATCGATCGGCGAACCTTTGGCGCAGTGCTTCCATGCCGCCGTTTTCCGAAGCGTCCAATGCCAGGAAAGGGTCTTGCCGAGTGGATTCCGGCGGAACAAGGGCTGCCACGTGCTCCTCGACCATGGGCAATAAAAGACAGGAAAAATCTTTCAATAGTGCATGTTCTTGTGCGGTAAATCCCTTTGAAAGAGGCGATCGATAGATGGACAGCACATAACGACGACCATTCTTTCGGGTCGACAGATGTAATTGTGTAGTCGTACTGTGGCCCGGGGATTTTTCTGGGCGCTCGCATTTAAGCAGGCAGCGGGAAAAGTTGGGTATTTTCTGCGATGCCGCATCTTCAAAGAGTATGTCGTCGGCGAGGAAAAAGGGCTTGGCGGTGTGCGTGTCCATGAGCGCACCGACGCAAGCATTGTCCAGGCCGACGCAACCGATGCTAGAGGTGCTGGGTTCGGACATATTACTTGTGCCGATCCGTTGTTCGGTAATATGTGTTGCGTCCACGGGTATTTCCGTGAGTATCAGGTCGTGGAGCATACGCGGAAAATTGCGACTGCCTGTGCTGGCAATGACTTTACCAACGTGCGGGAATAATCGTTGTAGGTTCATCCTTTCTCCAAAATCATCCAATTATTTGATTAAAGCTGCAGCTCAGTATGCTTGGGTATCTTTGCCGGAATATTTCGTGCGGGGAGTATCTGGGCAATATCCAGGGATTTATGGAGTGTGTCTGACGAGCGGTGTGTCATGAGGGGCGTGGTTAGTACCGTTTCTCTATTGATGGCATTCTTGCTGAGGACCTCGTTATAAGTTTTAAGCGTGCATGGCAACGTGCCGTAAATTATGTGTTCTCCTTTCGATCCTAATGACGTATTGAGTCTTTCAATTGGCCAGCCAGAACGTTTCAGGATTTTTTCCATCAGGGTGTCTACGACGATTTCATATGCGTGAAATTTTTGTTGTTGGGCGAACTTAATCATTGACAGGAAAAGTGCCGCTGTGCGAATGTCTACATTGGCTCGGGTGAGTTTTCCAGTAGGGAAATTGTTGGCTGAAAGTGCAAATCTTGTGGCTTCCCAACAGTGACCCAAGTGCGGTCTGGTTTTCTCGGTTGGAAGGATAAAGCTCAGGGGGCCGCTCATCAACGTGGGTTTGCTGGAGGGGCGTAGTCGAACACAGCCGGTGACACGGTCATTTTCATGGGCGTAGATGTAGATCGCGTCGGGGTCGTCGTATTCATCCCACTCATAATCGCTGCCTTGATAACTTTCAATGTCCCACTTCTTTCGATCGATGAAAGCGAGTTTGCGAATGGACAGTATTTGTTCGAGGGTGTTAAGGGAGATTTTTGAGTAGCTTGCGATGCTGGTGGATACGCCGGAAAATCCATAGGTGCATGAGGAGTAGTTCATGGATACGACTTCTTGGCTGCAGGTGAAGCTACTGTTAACTTTGCACTAAGGTATTTCAACTGTCCTAAAGTACAGTCTTTGGTTTATAGAGTGTCCAGCCTAATTAGTGGGCCCGATTTTGTGCGCGACTTATAAATTGTTGGTGAGCTCGTTAGTTGTGGATTTGTATCGCTGCGAATCCAAAAAAGTATAGGTGCGGCATGATGGCAAATAGGTGTTGGTCGAGTGGGTTTACATGAGTCGAACTAAGCTTGATTTATTGTTTTTTTGACGATTATAAAAATACCCATCGTAACTGATTGATATTCGACTGTTCAAAAAATTGACGCGCTCAGATAGAGTCCAGCCTCTGTAAGCAAACGGTCATCTAGCAATGGGTAGGATGACTTTCTTTCATGGGTTGATTCATCGGATGTGAATCCGAGGGATATCGGTTGGTGAGTGAGGTTTAGTATGTGGCAAATTGATGTTGGTCTAGTGTGATTGCTCTATTTGAGTTAGTCGTATGACCTCGTATGACTGGAATGGTTGACTTCATGTCACTGCGCTTGAAGTCATGTGGAAAGATGATGGATTGATCTGCCCCTGAAAATGAGCCGTACAGGCTTCTGATATGGATGGATGCTATGAATTACATTGCGCTTACGTTGTTGACCGTGTTGTTGGTTCCGGGACCGACGAATTCATTGTTGTTGCAAGCTGGCATCAGTAGAGGGTTCAACACGCGTTCGATGCGCTTCGTCGCAGCCGAGTGGTTGGCATACGTTATTCAGATGTCGATGTGGGGAGTGTTCATTGACTTGCTGATGACCGATCACTCGTGGGTGGTGATCGCTACCAAGATTTTTGCTGTGTGTTTTTTGTTTTATATTTCCTTGAAACTTTGGTTCTCGGTTAAAGACCATGCGCTTGGGGCGGCGACGGGTATTACCGTTCCGGATTTATTTGTGGCAACGCTGACAAATCCCAAGGGGTTGTTTTTTGTTTCCTTCGTTGCGCCGGCGGGCACATTCCTGTCGCTGGATAACTGGCTGTCATTCATTCTGCTATTTACAGCCATTATTTTTCCGGTAGGGCTTGTGTGGATTGCAGTGGGCGCTTTTTGTGGTCGAAAATTTCATGCAGTTGTATCGGGACGATTTTTAAATCGAGCCATTTCGTTGGTGATTGGGTTGTTCGCCTGCGGTATGCTTTTCAATATCGCATCCCAGGTGAATTTCGTCTGAGTGTGCCCTGGTATTGAGGTTGAGGGCATCGAGTGGGAATGGGGTAGTAGGAAAGCGTTAACGTAAAACGTTTTAGATGAGGTTCAACTGCGCCGCTTTGAACATGGCTTGCTTGACATTGGTGCACTCCATTTTTTCAGTCATTTGCTTGGCATGAAATTTCACTGTCCGTTCGGTGATATTCATGATCAAACCGATCTCCTTATAGTTTTTGCCAAGCGCAAGCCAACGCAGGAATTCAATTTCCCTGGGTGATAGCTTGAGCGGGCTCTCTACAACGGTCTCAACCGGGCGGTGCTGGTTGGCGATGATACTGAGCGTTTGAATGATGAATATGTTCTCCCGGACAATGATTGGGAAATCGGGATCATTTTCTTCCGAAGAGAAGTGAACGGAGCCGAACGATCTGCCGGGCTCATGAATCGGAACAGTGAACCCTTGCTTGATGCCATAGGATGCGGACTGATCGAATATTTCCGGATTGTTGTCGATTTCCTGTGGGATTTCATCCCAGAAAAAAGGAATGGCAGTAATGGCTGTGTTGGCCATCACAGGGTCTGATTTGTGCAGTGAGTTCTTGCGGTAGGTGTCCACCCATTCGGCGGGATAGTTGCTGTGGATGGAGACTTTTGAATGGTCGAAGGACATGGGCTCCAAGTGAACATAAGCAAACTTTTCAAGCCCAAGTTTCGAGAATATCCAGCCTAGTATCTCGGTGTACTCTTCGTGGCTTTTTCCTGGGATATTATTCTCCACCTCTTGAATTAAATTGAGCAGGTGGCTTGAAATGGGCTTGAGCATAGTGAGTGCGCTCGAAAAATATTAATGTGACTACCTGTATGTGGCAAAGGCTTCACGTTGATATTCGCCAAGCGGAGGAGGGAAGTTTTATAGCGTTGGCAGCCACACCCGCACGCAGCTTGGTGACCGCTATCGGGGCTGTGAAAGGGGCTGGAGTATGGGGCGGGGTTTTCCAGTTCATCGGGGTTCGCTTCAGGGCGCGATAATAACCCCTCATGCCGCCGTGTAATGCCTGCTCTCTCAATTGAGATGATGTCATTTTGCGTCCTTGCCGGTGTAACCTCAGCCCTTTACCCCTGAGGTTGTAGTTAATTACGACTACTGAAACGATTAACTGGAGGACAGTATAGACAGCTTTTTCGCAACAGCGAGAAACATTAAGAACCTTTATTTTTCACCGTGCAAAGCCCTTTTCAGGAAGGTTGCCGTTCGACTCTCCTGGCATTTCGTCACCGTTTCCGGAGCCCCGCAAACCACCACGTTTCCGCCCTGGGTTCCAGCCCCCGGGCCGATATCGATGACCCAGTCACTCTGCGCCACCACCCGCATGTCATGTTCCACGACAATCACCGTATGACCTTCCTCCACCAGGCGATTCAACTGCACCAGCAAGCGATCCACGTCCTGGGGATGCAGCCCGTTGGTCGGCTCATCCAACACATACAAGGTTGCACCCCGGGCCTTGCGCTGCAGTTCCGTCGCCAGCTTGATCCGCTGGGCTTCGCCGCCGGACAGCTCCGTGGCCGGTTGGCCCAGGCGCAGGTAGCCCAGTCCGATATCTTGCAGTACTTGCAACGAACGCCTGGCCGCCGCTTGTTCGGCAAACACCTCGAGTGCCTGGTTCACGGTCAGCTGTAACACCTGGGAAATGTCCAGGCCTTGCCAGCGAACTTCCAGGGTCTGTGGGTTGTAGCGGGCGCCGTGGCAGGTGGGGCAGGGGGCGTACACGCTGGGCATGAACAACAACTCCACGCTGACGAAGCCTTCACCTTCACAGGTTTCGCAACGCCCCTTGGCGACGTTGAAGGAAAACCGCCCGGCATCGAATCCCAGTGCCTGCGCCTGCTCTGTCGCGGCAAACAGTTTGCGCACGTGGTCGAACAACCCGGTGTAAGTGGCGAGGTTGGAGCGCGGGGTGCGGCCGATGGGTTTCTGGTCCACCTGGACCAGCCGCTTGACCGCATCGAGCCCGGCAACAATGCGCCCGGCACTGGTTTGCACCGGTTCGTCTTCCAGGCTTTGCTCGTCGGGTTCGGCGTTGGGGCTGGCCTGGCCCAGGTGCGCGCCGACCAGATCCAGCAGGGCCTGGCTGACGAGGCTGGATTTGCCTGAGCCAGAGATGCCGGTGACGGCGGTGAAGCAACCCAATGGGAAGGTCGCGTTCAGGTTATCGAGGTTGTTGCGGGTGATGCCTTCCAGGCGCAGCCAATCCTTGGGTACTCGTGGGCTGCGTGTCGCAGAGTGTTCTTCGCCAAAAAGGTAGGCGCGGGTGCGTGATTCATGCACCTGGCCAAGGCCTGCCGGCGGGCCGCTGTAGAGGACTTTGCCGCCTTGTTCGCCAGCGTCCGGGCCCACGTCGATGAGCCAGTCGGCGCGGCGCATGGTATCGAGGTCATGTTCGACCACAAACACGGAGTTGCCCGCTGTCTTGAGGCGTTGCAGGGCGCCAAACAGCGCTTCGCTGTCGGCCGGGTGCAGGCCCGCAGAGGGTTCGTCGAGCACGTAGATCACACCGAACAACTGGGAATTGAGCTGGGTCGCCAGGCGCAGGCGTTGCAATTCGCCGGACGAAAGCGTCGGCGTGCTGCGTTCCAGGGCGAGGTAGCCGAGGCCCAGGTCGATCAGGGTGGTGATCCGTTCCAGCAACTCGGCGGCGATGCGTTGGGCAGCCAGGCGTTTTTCCAGGGAGAGGTTGGGTGTGTGGCGGGCGTCGGGACCGCCCGCATGGGGATTGTCGCCCCTGGCGGCGCGTTGCTCACGGGCCTCGCGGGTTTGTCGGTGGCTGAGCACTTCTCCCGTTTCTTCGGCCTGTGCAAGGTAGTCGGGCGCCAGGACCTGCTTGAGCACCTCGGCCAGTTCGAGCAGCGGCAGGTGCGACAGCTCGGCGATGTCCAGGCCGGCAAAGGTCACGGTCAGCGCCTGGCGTTTGAGGCGTTTGCCCTCGCACACCGGGCATGGACTGGCGCGCATGTATTGCGCCACGCGTTTGCGCATCTGGGCACTTTGGGAATGCATGAAGGTGTGCAGCAGATAGCGTCGGGCGCCGCTGAACGTGCCTTGGTAACTGGGTTCGAGCTTGCGCTTGAGGGCGGTGCGGGTCTGGGACGGCGTCAGTCCGGCGTAGACGGGGACGGTAGGGGTTTCTTCGGTGAAGAGAATCCAGTCCCTTTGCTTTTTCGGCAGGTCGCGCCACGGGATGTCGACGTCATACCCCAAGGTCACCAGGATGTCCCGCAGGTTCTGGCCTTGCCAAGCCATGGGCCAGGCAGCCACGGCGCGTTCGCGGATGGTCAGCGATGGGTCTGGCACCATGGAGGCTTCGGTCACTTCATAGACCCGGCCCAGGCCGTGGCATTCCTGGCAGGCGCCCTGGGGCGTGTTGGGCGAGAAGTCCTCGGCGTAGAGCATGGGTTGGTCGGCCGGATAGCTGCCGGCGCGGGAGTAAAGCATGCGAATCAGGCTCGACAGGGTGGTGACGCTGCCCACGGATGAACGTGCACTGGGGGTGCCGCGTTGTTGCTGCAAGGCGACTGCTGGTGGCAGGCCCTCGATGCTGTCCACGTCCGGTACGCCCACCTGGTCGATCAGGCGCCGCGCGTAAGGCGCGACGGATTCGAAGTAACGACGCTGGGCTTCGGCATAGAGCGTGGAGAAAGCCAGCGACGACTTGCCGGAACCCGATACACCGGTGAATACCACCAGGGCATCGCGAGGGATGTCCACGTCGACATTCTTGAGGTTGTGTTCGCGGGCGCCACGCACCCGGACGAAACCGGTGGTTTGCGGCAATGGAGAGGCGGTGGCGGGGCCGGAGCTTGCGGGCATTGGGCGTTCCTTGTGGGCGTCTGCTTAACGCGTTGGGGCTTTCAGGTGAAGCGGCGTCACGCAGAGAATGGAACCTGGGTCACAGCGTTGACAATTATGCGACCGGGTTCGTCCATTCTCGTGCGATAAAAATTTACTCCGGACAAAAGAGATGAGAAAAGCTTCGCAGTTTCCCCCCGGATACGGACCTCCCCATGCCTCGTTCAAAACTGTTCTCTAGACTGTTTGTCGCTCTGCTGGCCGGCGCGGCGCTGTGGTACATGTGGATGATCACCAGTGCCAAGCTGGAGTGGGGTGGCGACAACCCCGATCAGCAGCAAGTGGGCGCCGTAAAGGATACCCGCTTGCGCGCGATGACCCAGTATTGCACAGGCGTGACGGTGACTCCGCAGGGGACTTGGCTGGTGGGACGCCTGGAGGAAGAGGCCCAGGCCCTTGAATCGTCCGCTGATGTCGTGGACCTGGATGCGGTGGTCTATGGCAAGCCCGCTGAGGCTGAAGAGTCGGGGGAGCCCGAGACATTTGCCCGATTGTTCTCTCGTGCCGAAAAGGAAACTTCCTTCATTTCCCGCCTGGATGCCCAAGGGCAATTTCAGCTCGTGGCCCATGTCAGCGGCGCCGCTTGTCTCGTGACGAGCCCCGACGGGAGCAGTGTATTCCTGCTCACGGGCCTGCGTCGGCCTGAAACGGCGAATACCCATGAGCCCGATCAAACCGTGGTCCTTCGCAGTGATGATCAAGGCCGACGCTGGACGTGGTTGACCAAGGGCTGGTTTCCCGAGGCCGATTCGTTGGCCTGGAACCTGGTTCCCTATTTCCACGGCTCGAATGAAGTCTGGGCCGTGGGCCCACCGGACGTGGCGGATGAAGACAGCGATGAGGAAAAACCGACAGCCGTTTCCACCGGCGTCTTTTACTCGGCCGATCGCGGTGCGAACAGCTCGCCGATAATGGCGCCCGAGTCGCTGCTGGTGTCCGCCGAATACGCCCGTGGCAAACGTCCTGACATCACTGACTGGAGCACGAACGCAGGCGAACATGGGGAAGTCCAGACCCATGTCCTGCAACTGAATGCACAGACTGCCTTTATCTGGGCGTCCCAACGCTTCTGGGGTGGCCATCCCGATGGCGTCAGCCACAATATCGCGGTCAATGTCACGACACGGGCCCGATTGCAGGCCCAGGGAGGGCACTGGCAGGTGGTGGACAAGCAGCGCCATGACAACCTGTTCGTGAGCAAGCTGCTACGAAACGATGCCGGGCGGGTGATTGGACTGATCGACCAGGGGGCTCGCGGGCAAGATGTGGTCGCCGAACTGGATACCGCCGCGCTGACCTGGACGCCGTTGAGCGACCTGCCCAGTGTGTTCGCGCCGTTGGGTTCGGATAGTCAGGTGCGTGGCAGCAACTTCTGGATGGGGCAAAACACCCTGCTGATCAACACCACCAGCAATCACCATCCACCGCGCTGGCTCTACTGGTGGTCGGACGCGAACATCTCCGCCGATGGGGTGTTCTATTCCCAGGATTGGGGCCGCTCCTGGCAGCGCCTCGCCATCGGCGGTTACCTGGGCATCCTCGGTTTTCAAGCAGAGCAGGATCGGGTGATCTGGGCCATGGGCAACTGGTTCGACAACAATGACCTGGGGATTTATTCCTATGGTTTGCGCTGAACGTTAATCAGCGAACCTGGTGCCCGAGTGAGCAATTGTGGCAAGGGAGATCCCGCCGCCTCTTCGACGTTGGGCTGTCGGGCGGCAAACGAAGGGTGATGCCAGGGCCAGGCTGACCCGATCGCCGTGAAGCAGCGGATCGGTCACGCCATGGTGGGTGGCTTGTCGGTCCTCGGTGATAACCAGCGGCGTGTTCGCCATTTTCACGTTCAGGATTGTGCCCCAGGCGCGCCGTGTTTCCAATCTGCCGCGCCGATCAATCTTCCCCGGCCGCACCCGGCGTGCCACCAGATTACCCGCAATAAAGGCGCTTGCTGCGCGATCAGGATTGCTTGTGTCGGGTCGCTTTCAACGAAGTGCGTGCACCCCAACTGTACGCATGCCCGGGCTTTGTAGAGAGCAACCTGTTCTGGGCTGTCGTTGCACGAGCGGGTATCTCTCATGACCAGCGGTGTCCCGCCATGGCCGTGTTGGCTTAGCCAGGCTTGAGTACGAACGCGATCCATCTCCGGGCGCCCGGTGATAATCGCCTTCACCCGCTCGAGGGGCGGCAGCTGCTTGAAGGGCGCGAGGCGGTCGCGTTCGTCAAGCGCCGCGCTCAAGTCAGCCGCATAACGTTGGAGCGGGATATCTGGAAGCAGTATTCCGTCGAGGTCGATGGCGTACACGTCGTAATCATGATCATGGGCCATCCTGCCGGTACGTCCGCCACCTGTGGCGTTCCAGCGATCGCGATAAGCGCGGGTAACGGCTTGGCGCTCCCAAGGGAACTGCAAGAAATATCCTCGCCCGTCCAGCCCGTAATCAGGGCGAATGCCGCTTAGATCGTCGAAGCCGACAGTGAAGATCTTGACCTTCAAACCCCGCTGCTGCAAAAACGCCACGCAGTCCTTCAGGGTATGCCCGGTGCCGGCGATGTCCTCACAGAGCAGCACTTTGCTGCCCGGTGGAGGGAGCGGGACCGATGAGTCCCAGATCACGCTTCGATCCGCCCGGTAATAACGCAAAAAGGCCGGTTCTACGCCCGTGGCATGCGAGACCATCAACGCCAAGGGGGCGCCGCCTCGCAAGATGCCAATGATGCTGCTGAAGGCTTCTTCCAGAAGCGTCGGTTGTATCGAGGCGACCCAGCGATCCATTTGCTCATATGTGACAGGCAGTACGGGTTTATTCAAGGGCGATTGCTCGACAGGCGCTGTTCTATCCGGTGATGAAGCGACTCGGTTGGCGGGTGCCTGTTGTTCTTGATGGTGTTGCAGAGCCATTGCGCAGGACTATGGGTGGTTACAAGGCAACTGGCTCACCACCGTCGGCGGCCACGAAGGAACGTCGGGAGGACAGCTCGCGAAACTCGTCGAGGGAATGTCGTGCTTCTTCAGAAAGAATGCGCGGGTGAAAGTTTAGCGATGTGCTCGGTTTGAGCCGAAGTCTTGGCAGACTCGATGGCTTGCCCATGCCGCAAGCGACCAAGGAGCACAGAAGAACTACTTGCACCCGATATCATTTGATTTTTCTCCTCATGCGCTTGTGCAATTGGTTCGATCAGATGAGTGGTCAATAGTGTTATGCCGGTTCCCACATCAGCCCGATAAATGTGCACCGTATAAGTCGGCGAGGATCTACTCGGTCTATCCGCCGGACTGAATTCGCCGGTGCTCGGCAACCACTTTCAATAAATCCAGATCAGACTGGGAAATATGACTGCCACGCCGGCTGTCTTGGCCGGACGCTGTACTCCCGCGACGAGTGTCAGGGGTTGATAGGGTAGACGACTGACTACTGAGTTTGCGCATGATTTCTTGACTGCGGTTGGCGACGTTAGTCTTTAATTCGTCATCAAACCAACGCCTGTTTCCGACCAGCACATAGCTTGTATGATCGCTTGGGTGAGCGTCACGCGCCTCCTTCAGGAAATCGTTTAACGTGACCTTGTCAGGTATGACTGCAATGGCGCCAAATTCTCCCAGTGCTTGCGGAGCAATGACGGTAGCTGGAAGGTTCCTGTGCATGTCTGTGCTTGGATTGCCTTCATCCGAGCCATGATGAACCAGATTCCAGTCTGATGGATCATCGACATTCAGATGTGTTTTCAACTCGCCGCGCAATGCGTGGTTGATGTCGTCAATGACGCGTTCCTCGAGGCGGGTGACATAATCAACAGTCGGGGCGGCCCCCGCCATATCTTTGGCGGCGATATTTTCATATTTCGATCGAATATGGGCAATGCCAAGATCAGCGGGCTGCTCGTTTGGCGCGGCTGGTTTTACCGAGCCTCGTCGTTGACTCTGTTGTGGGACGTCATCCCATTGCGGCATCAAAAACAGCAAGTCGTAGTCAGCGGTGAAGGGAAGAGCAGGCCTGCCGTGAGGTTGAACCTTCGGTGCCAGCACCTCAACAGCCTGACCGTCCGTGGTTATTCGATAGGTGCCGTTTGCTGTTTTCTCAGCAGTGAAGTTAAACGCGGAACCATCCTCCTTGGTGCTTGCGAACGCAGGTGGAACAAGCGGTCTTATCAAATTATGTTGCTTCAGGTAATCCATACGTGCCGCTGGCAGTTCCAAAGGCACCTTAACCGCATGGCCGTTCGCCACGCACTCTTCGATTTGAAGATTCGCTTTTTCCGTCTCGGCCGATGTCGTGTTGCCTTTTCCACTGAGCTGCTGATTTGCCGGAATAAAACCGAACAGCGGGCCGACCATGGAACTCTTCCCTTTTATATTCAGCCCCTTGGTGGGATAGCCCATCTCGATCAGCTGTGCGTTGTGTGGATCAACAGGGCGGAAAGCGATAATGCATCGATGCTTCCGAGCGATGTCATGGAGCTGGTGCAAGTGCTTCCCACAGATGCCTGTTTGCTGGCTGACTTTATCGATATCGTCGCGAACAACCTCAGTCAACGGGCGGGCGGAAACTGACGTGGCATGCTCAGCCTTAGGCGCTGTTGCTGGGGTAAAGCTGAATGTTGGGCTCCATTGAACCGGACCTAAGCTACTCATTCCATCTGCTTTCCATAATTTTAGTTCTCGAATAGGTGGCGATTTCAGGCATGTGGGTTCCGCAAACCTCGGGAATTTGCTCCTGAAGGTTAGGGCGACCGAGTGGAATACCGCCTGACGCACCCATGATCACCTGCTTGCCGCCTCCATAATCGGTACCTGCTTCCTTTGCCAGGCGCTCGGCCGATGGCACCGAAAAAAAACGCGCCCGAAAGAGCGCGTCAAAAATTGGCTGGATGCGGCCAACCAAAGGAGCTCATGACTGGACCTGCGCGGCTGTTTGATCGGCGGGTCAATGCAATCGCACGCGTGGGTCCATGATCTCTGGCCCTCAGAAACGTGATTTCCGCCCTTTGCTTTCAACCAACGGCAGCAGGCAACGGACGGCATTGCTGCGCAGGTAAAGCGAAGCCCAGGCCGCAATGCCCAATAGCGCACTGATGACCTGCGAAGCAGAGCCGAATTCCCCCAGGCGCAAATGGGTGCAAATGGCACCACCCAGGAACCCTGTCACCAGTATCGCGCCCAATACGGCGGTTCTCGGAATCACGTAGAGCACCGCGCAAACCAGGATGATGCCGCCAATGACAGAGGAGAGGTGATCAGGGAATCCGGTCAGCTCCATGTTTTTTGCGAGGACATGGGGTGCGAAAAGATTCACACCGGCGTCGGCAAGTAACGCCAACACCACCAGAGCGCCCAGGACTCTGCCCGTCCAGCGCGCGGCGCTGGTTTTTTTATGTATATCTGAAATCATGATCAGGACCGTGGTAAAACTCATTGGATGGGTTGACGCACCCGTGTTGAATTCAAGCGAGGCCCGGTTCTCCCGCGGGATTCGGCTCGAAGCAGCCCTAGCGAGTGGCTGGCTTGAGCAGAGTCACCGGCGCCTGCTGACGCTCAAAACTCGTAAGTGGACCGTATAGCCTCCACGGTCCGCTCGCCGATCACGACGCACGGGGCCATGGTATTGCCGCTCGTGACATGGGGCATGATGGAGGCATCGGCGATGCGCAGGCCCTGGACTCCGTAGACGCGCAGTTGACTATCGACCACGGACATCGCGTCCTGACCCATTTTTGCCGTACCGCATTGGTGCCAGTAAGTAACGGCAGCGTTGCGAGCGTAATGTTCGAGCGATTGGGTGTTGAGTTTTCCAGGTAGGCTTTCATGTTTGATCAAGCCCTTGAAGGGCGCCTGCGCGCCCAATTCCTGGACAAAACGAATGTTTTCCAGCGCGTTGCGCCGATCGGTAGGATGCGACAGCGTGTTGGGCTGAATGATCGGCGCATCGGTCACATTCGGGCCGCTGAGCTTGACCCGGCCGCGACTTTCCGGGTGGGCAAGGCCAGCGAACATAGTCCAGCCATGTGCGGGAACGCCAAGTGAGGCGGTCTCTGCGCTGGGCACTGGAAATTCAACTTGGCAGTGGAACATGTCGGGGAGATGCAAGGCGCTTTCGCTGCTCCAGTAGAGCGTGGCCTCCGAGCCGCCATAACCCACTGGTTGAGGTGTCGCGTACTCGAAAATAACGGCAAAGGACACGTGGTCCTGATGATTGGCGCCAACGCCGGGGAGATGCTGGACGAGGGGAATACCATGGCGCTGCAGTTCCTCCTCCGGTCCCACGCCTGATTGCATCAGGACCTTGGGCGTGTTGACCGCCCCCAACGAAAGAATGACTTCGTGATCGGCGTAAAAGCACTCAGTCTGCCCATCTTTTATGGTTTGCACGCCGATGGCGCGTTGGTCCCTGAACAGCACGCGGCTGACAAGCGTATCGGTCAGAACGGTGAGGTTGGGCTGACCACAGCGTGGAGCGACGTAGGCGCGGTAGATGGAGTTGCGCCGGCCATCCTTGACGATGAGATCGTTCAAGGCCGCACCTCCGCGGCCTTCCATCATGGTGCCATTGGGATTTTCAAAAGCCGGTATACCCATGCCGGCAGCCGCACTGATCATGGCGTTGGCAATCGGTTGGGCGTCTCGCACAGGCGCGACATGAACCGGTCCGCCCTTGCCGCGACGCACCGGATCGCAGGTGCCCCGATAGTCTTCCACGCGTTGATAAATTTTCAGGACCGACGTGTAGTTCCACGCCGGGTCGCCACTGAGTGCGGCGAAGTCTTCCCAATCGTTTTTGTGGCCGCGAGCCCACAACATGACATTGACGCTGGATCCGCCACCCAAGCCGCGGCCCATATTCAGTGGGATTTTCCGGTCGTTGAGATGAGGGTTCGCGGCACCTACGAAGTTCCAGTCGCGCTCGGTGCCCAGGTTCAGCGGCCAGTTCCCCGGTTCCAGCACGTGGGGGTGGTCATCGCTGCCTCCTGCCTCGATGAGCAACACCTGCACCTCGGGATTCTCGGCCAGCCGTCCGGCCACGACGGAGCCGGCGGTTCCCGCGCCACAGACGATAAAATCGAAATGATGCTTTTTCAGCTCGGGATTCATAGGCATGAGCGAGGTTCCTTGGCCGGTGTGGTATCGCTCGCCAGATTCAAGCGTCGATCGAGGGGCAAAATCATTGCAGGGGAGAACATGCGGTGAATCTCGCTAGGGTATTGATGGATGAAGCCGGGCACGATGACGGGTCAATCGACTGCCGTTTTGTTTGTTGGGCAATGAGTGACGGCAGGCGGGCAAAAGGTTCCAACGGATGTTTTCCGTCGGCTCGGTAGCAGGAGGTGAAACTCAATCTCGTCAGAGGTGACGAGCGTTGCGAGGGAAGTGCGTTGCGTCCTCGATCCGGGCGCAGAAGAGGACCGAAGTTATTGGCCCTTCTGAACGGCCTGGATGACCGTATTTTCGGTCTCGGCAGGTGTGCTTGCGCGTGGTCGGAAAAATTCCTGAGTCAGCGAGTTATTGCTTTTATTGTGTTTGGATCGATTTATATGAAACAAAAATAGTTTATATGATGGATAGAGAAATATTGTTTCGTGTTTTCGTGAAAATATGCAACACGCTTTCTGATAAATATACTTAAGCTTAAGCAGCGGACCTGTCGACAAAACGTGAATAATAAAACCGGGAGCTGAGCATGATGGACCTGAACGGTTTTAGTTGCCTGTCAAGCGATGCCGAGAGCCACGCCATGGCGGCTCATCATATCTGGCTCATTCCCGGGGTGCTTCCAGATGACGGTTTTGCAAAGAAAGCCAGGGTGCCTCATTGGACCGTCGGTGCCTGCGGTCAGCACGATGGACGTTCGTGGGCGGCTCAGGGATTGGTCCAGTCTTATGATCGGCTCGATGGCCGCGGCTATATCCGCGGCTTCGAAAGCGATTCAGGGCTGATTCGCTATCGACTGCGAGTTGCAACATTGACTTTGGAGGCATTGCGCAGCCAGCCACCGCGGCCACCCGACTTGAGCGCCGAAGGAACTCGCGCCATGGCCCAACCCAGAACAAACAGCAACCCGCTCTCCGAGCGTGAAGCACAAATATTGCGCTGCATCAGTAAGGGCGGCAGCAACAAGGAAGTAGCGCGTCAGCTTGGAATCAGCCCGAGTACGGTGCGCACTCACGTTGAAAACATGTTCCGCAAGCTGCAATGCACCACACGCGCAGCGGCCACGCTCAAAGCACTGAGCCTCGGGTTGATCTGATTCAGAGCGGAATATGCGGCGTCCACGGCACCTGGCGCCGTATGAGCGGGTGGGTAATATTGAATGTCACGCATCATGGACGCCGATGTGCGGCTGGGTGCAGCGGGTTTTTAATATCGGTATCCGGCCAAGCGGCAGGTTTGCTCTCCGGGATCAGGTAGTGCAATAGGTGCAGATTAATGGGAGTGGGTGCGATGGATGTGATGTCACAAGCAGCAGCTTGGATCAAGGAGCCCTCGCCGGATGTCGGGGTAGTTATTGTCATCAGTGCGTCGTTACCCAAATACATCATTGATCAGGTGCACATTGCCTTGGACGATTGGGATCAGGTTGCGTATCTGGCGGTCCATCGTCCAGCGGAATTGATGCGCGACTGGCTGCAGTCAGGGGCGAAGCCGACGCAATCGGGGACGCCTTCTCACGGTCAGGCGAGGCAGTTGCTAAGCCCTGTGTGTCCAAATTGCTTTTTGTTGGATGTCGAAGTCGAAGCGATCCCAAGCCTCGCTTGGCTGGGGTCGGTCTGTGGTCACAAGCTGCGGGTCCTTGAGCTGAGTCTCGATGGGCTGTCCAATGTGGAAATGGACCAGCAGGTCGAGCGGATTCTGTCGGCCGCTCGGACCCTGGCCCGGTGCCTGCTGCAAGAGCGATGCGCGCTCTAGCGTAGGACGTCATCGCTGCACCTTCGAAACACTTCCTGAACCACGTCCATCGATGTGGACAGCCTGGCGCCGTGGGAGATGAGCAGGGCGTCAATAAAACTTCAACCGGCAGCGCCAGGGGTATGTGTCTGCCGGCTGAAGTGTCCAGTTATCCGGAGGCTATCGAGCCGCGTCACTTTTGCGAAGAAGCTCCTGGTGGTTGTGGGGCCGCCACGTCATCAGAGTCCTCACCCAAGCGCGCGGCAACTTGCTTGATGGCGAGCTCGGTGAGCTCCGTCGGAACCTGGGACGCGACTTGTAATCCCCCTCGGACACGATGGTAGGTATTTTCTGCAGCTCTGCCCCATGTTCCCGGCATGGACCCGTGCGGTAAATCGGCCCGGTCGGGCAACCGGATGTTCTGCATTGCCGTTTGTGTGCGTGGGAAGTTGGACGCCGGTACTTGAGCGGGGGCGCCCGGCCCGGGCAACTCTTGCGTTTTATGCTCCTTTTCAAGCGCCGCCTGATGGGCCTCGGTTTCCGCGCCCGCCTGAAAGCTTGCATAGGCCGGAATAAGTAGCGCCGGCGAGCCCAACGCAGCCAGGAGTACCTGGCCGAACTGCTGCGCCGGTGTGTCTGAGCCAAAGGCCCGCGCCGCTGAGCTGACCGCCATTGCACTGCCCAACCCGACGAGTGAACCGTAGGTTTTACTGAACAGGCTTTGACGGACCTCGGGATTGCTCGGATCGCTGGCCAGCACCGCGTCCGAAGCCGCTTTCGCCAAGCGATTCGCCAAAGGTTTGTCGACGTCCTTGAAGGTGTGGGTCGGCAGCGCGCGCCCGCGCCGATCAGGAACGCTGCTGCGTAGCTGCGCACCCGATTGCACACCTCCCATGAACAGGCCGCCCGCCATGGAGGCCAGCGTGCGCGGCCCAAATTGATCTACTGGAATATGCGGCTTGGCTAGCCCTATGCCTTTGCGAATACCTTGTGCCAGGCCAAACGCGCCGAAGGCTTCAGCCTCGCCAATGCCGGTTCCATTCTTGTTGGCTTGCTGGGCGTTGAGATGGCGACTGCGCAGTTGTTCAACCTCCTGCATGGCGGCGTCTTTTTGTTCTGCGGGCAGGGGCTTGAGCTCGCCATCGACAATAACCCGGGGGTTCGGGTTTGGAATGACCTCTGACGCTTTCACCGGCTTAAGCGCCCACCCGCCCAGCATCTCTTGACTCATGGGTTTGAGCAGGTTGACCCCTACCTCATGTGCCGCCGCCATCACGGGGGCGGTGGCGAATGCCTGGGCCTTGAGGTTGGGAACCGCTGACTCCACGACCGCCCGCGCGAAGCCGAACGCCAGGCCCGACGCGAGCATTTGTGGCACGGCGCCTGCGACGACCGCCTTGGCAGTCGCTCCCCAGCCGTCGTTGTGTTGATGGAGCTGCTGAAGCCTGGCCGGAAGCTTGGCGTTATCCAGTGCATCTTTGAACTCGCCATCGATTGATGTGTGCTCGACCAATTCACCGAGCATCTGGCTGATGCTTTCCCAGTCCTCTGACGGTTGTTTCAATTGCTTCAGCGCGCTGACTGTTGCGTCTGCTTTGGTCAAGGCTGTTTTTAAAGCGCCCGGGATCGAGTTCACAGTCTGTTGGGCATGAAGTGAGAAGGCGTTTTCGCTACGTTCTATGTGTTGTCGGTCGGCGGCCGATAGCTGTGGGTCGGTCAATACCTGGTCATAGAGTGCGACGTGTGCGCCAAGTAAATCAGTTTGCGCGCGCACAGCCTCTGTCAGCACGTTGCGGCAAGCCTCCAGGTCCGGTGGTTGTTGTGGATCCTCCGTCAGCTGTTCCAACTCGCGGATCAGCGTCTGTTGCGCCTCCTTGGCGTCGACCAGCAAGCGGCCAGTCATGGATTCGGGCGCTTTTCCATTGGCTCTTGCAAATAGCTTGTCACTTATATCGGCGTAAGGAGTACCAGGGTGCTCCTGTAAATACTTACCTTCCAGAACCATGCGCTGCTTGGCTATCGCGACGTCAAAGCCGGACCGCCCCAGTCGGGGTGCCAACAACGCGGCCTCCCTGGCTAGCGCGGGGGACGGCTGTCCAGGTTGTGGCGGCTGATGAGCTTGGGGGGCTGGGTTGTTGACGGGCGCACGAGCACGAGTGGGCGTCAAGGGGATATTTGTCCCAAGTGTGGACTGTGTTGGGGTGAAGGGAAAATTTCCTGCGGGTAGCGTCAGACCTATCATAATCCCCCCAGATTCGTGCGCGCCGAGGGATCGCGTTTTGCGCCTTCATCGAGAAAGTAGCAGTGCTGCCATGATTGCGCATATTCAGCGATATGCCCCAGCAACTGCACGAACTGAGGTGCGCCGATCTGGGTCAGCTCGACTGTGCAACTGAACTGTACTTGGCCGGTGTCGTCGTTGTGTGAAAAGCAACAGGAACGGTCCCCGTTGAATAAATGAAAATTGACATTCATAAGCTGAAGTAGGATGGCATCTCTGCGTCGATCCGGTAATGGACCGAAGTCTGCGTGAATCATGACGGTATCGGCTAAGTTGGCAAAATTGAAGGCAATGCCTTTCACGTTTAGCTGAACCAGATCGAAGTCAACCGCAGTCACAGGGATTTGACAGAGCTGACAGATATCAGTAACCAAACGGTGGTAGCGCTCTTTACTCATTTTTTATTCTCTGAGCTGTTTGAAGGTGAAACAGTTGTTTTTTTATTGTGTTGAACTGTCTCAAGTACTGAGTGGTGCATGCCGTCGAGCAGGTTCCATGTTTTTTAAAAAAATAACGCCAAGCCGTAAAATGTTTATCGAACTTTCTCGAGGGCTCCGGTCAAACCGCGTTGTATCCGAACTGTGAAGTAATGCCATTAAAGTGACCGCCGGCGATTGACAGGATTTGGGTGAGCGGTATTCTCTGCCGCCCTAAAGCACTAGTTGTTGAATGGCTTTCAAGAAGAAGCGCTGACAGCGACCAGAGAAAACTGGTCGGTACGATAGTGCCAAGTGGTCATTCAAATTGTTTCAAAAAATATCTCCTACGCTCGATGGAATAACTGATCGCAGCGCGCGTCACACACGCACTTTTGGATCTGCCGTGGAATTTGATCAATAAATGGACTGTAAGCGCAGTGCGCGTGCAGTCGTCAGGCTTGGTGTAGCGGGTCTGTCCGACCTGCGATCATAACTAATGATCGCGCAGCTTATGGCCATGCTTCGCCTCGTGCTTGCAGCGGGAGGGCGTATGAAGTAGTGCCGATCACGGGGTTTATATGGGTGTGTGCGATTACTTTTACTGCGGACCTGACAACATTGCTGAAGCGCCTGATATCAAGGTCATCGCCCAAAGTACTTCGCTGCTTGGCGTCGATCTATTGCTCTCTGGAGAGACGGGGACCGGCAAGGACACTTTGGCTCAGCGGATTCATTCGATGTCCGGGCGCAAGGGTGCCTTTGTCGCGATGAACTGTGCGGCAATCCCGGAATCATTGGCCGAAAGTGAATTGTTTGGTGTGGTCAATGGTGCGTTCACCGGGGCTAACCGCTCGCGAAAGGGCTACATCGAGGCTGCGCAGGGCGGGACTTTGTACCTCGATGAAATCGATAGCATGCCGCTCAGTCTGCAGGCCAAGTTGCTGCGTGTCCTTGAGGTGCGAGCGATTGAGCGCTTGGGCTCTACCACGGTCATTCCGTTGGATATTTGTGTGATTGCATCGGCTCAGCGGCCCTTGGCCGAGCTGGTGGATCGGGGCGAGTTCAGGCGCGATCTGTATTTCCGGCTCAACGTGCTGACGATCCAGTTGCCAGCGCTACGTGACCGTCGCGAAGACATCGTTCCGCTGTTTTCCCAGTTCGTGGCCGCGGCTGCGCAAGACCTGGGGTGCGAGCCTCAGGCTATATCGCCCGAACTCATGCAAGCGCTCTTGGGTCATCCCTGGCCGGGGAATATCCGCGAGTTGAAATCAGCGGCCAAGCGATTTGTTCTGGGACTGCCGTCGTTGACCCTTGGCTCAAGCGCGGAGATCGAGGGGCGCACGCTCAAGGCGCAAATGCGGGCTATCGAACGGATCCTTATTCAGGAAGCCCTCAAGCGTCACGGGCATTCCATTGATGCCGTGAGCTTGGAGTTAGGCATACCACGTCGAACGCTCTATCACCGAATAAAGTCGTTGGACGTATTTGGCAAGACCTCCATGATTGAAAAAAAATCTGGAACCTGATTTGAACAACTTCCCACCCATTGGTACCTAGCAAATCCGCTAGAGTATGAGGAGTTGTTATTATGCCAGGTATTTCAAGCAATCCTTTTAGCAACATTACTAATACGCTGGGTAGTGCTGCAAATATGGGTGTCAACGCATTTGCAGGTGCAAAGCAGGAAGCCAATAGCGTTAAAGCTAACGCCGCTACGCAAGGTCAGTTGACTAACGCAGCATCAGGTGGTGAGTCAATGGCCGCCCAGTTGGATGTAATGAAGCGCAACGATAAGGAACAGGCTGGATTGATTAAGTTGCAGGGCGAGGCGGCTATGCAAACTATGAGACTGAATACAGCGAGCGCTATCGATTCCGCTCGTTCTGACGCGGCAAGCAAGTCTATTTCCAATATGGCTGGCCAGGCTAAGGCCATCAGTTACTAACGATCTGCCCTCCTTTTTTCAGTGTTGCGGTAATAAAAAGGGGGGTAGCCTTTAGCGAGAACCTTAAAAATGCTGAATTCTGTTATAGGCCTTGCAGCATCGGCTGTCGGTGGGGTAGGTGTCTCTGGTGTTTCTCAACCTAAACACGACGTTTCATCAAACATCTCGCCTTCTTTGTCAGGCGTAGTTTCGGAGCTTGCCAACTCCCTAATGTCCGGTGGGAAGCCCGATTTTAATAGTCCGCTGGGCAAGATGGTGCACGAAAAACTTTCCGAAAATGGCGGGTTGGGTCTTATGGGGATGGCGTCGAAGCCCCAAGAGACCTTGAAGAATGCCCTGATGGATATCGTTAAAGACAAGATGGGTAGCAATTTTGTTACCAGCGCCGGCGGCAGGGACAGTAAAGAACTCATGGGTCAGGTTATGAGTGGGTTGGGCCAATCCGCGCTGAATAACGCACTGCAGCCCAAAGGCGATGGCACGACATTTTCCAATGCTGACAAGCCGCTGCTTCAGCAAGTGGCCGATTATATGGACAAGAACAAGGCTGCCTTTGGAGCGCCAGATTCCGGCTCATGGAGTAAAGAGCTGGATGAAGATAATTACTTGTCCAGGGGTGAAACTGCCAAATTTCAACAGGCACTCGAACAAGTCTCTCAACACATGGGGGCCGGAGCGAGTAGAACCGACTATCCGGGCGCTGAAAGGATGATGGAGGGCGGAGAAGGTGGCCTTGGTAGCAGTTCTTCGCTTTCGGGAGGTGGCATGAGTGATCTGGAGCAATTGCGCCAGATGCTAAAAGGCAACGACGGAATGAATATCTTTCAGCAAGGGTTGCAGTTGGGATTAGAAATTGCTTCTGGTACGCAAACCGGCCCTCAGGTGAATCAAGGAGGGCAAGCAGCTTCTCATGCCGCTCAGAATGTCCTTGATGTGATGCGCGCTAGCATAACGTGAGCCCTGAAGCGAAAGTTTGATATTCCATCGTCTATGTTCCATAGGAGAAAACCGGTGACCATTTCCAACGTCAATTCATTCAGGGGTGTCACACCTGACCATGAGCTGGAGATGGTTTCCGCTCCCGCTCAGGCTGATGTGGATTTGTTCAATAGCGCAGTGCGCAGCAATCAAGAGCCAGGTGGTCTGGCAAGTAATCTGCTTGGTGTGATCTCGGAGCGTCTAACCGGTCAAACCGAGTTATCGCATCAGGCTGAGCGTGCGATGAAGACCGCTTCATCTTCAACCGATCCGTTGGATATGCTGAAAATGAATAGTGCTCTCTCCCAATATTCGTTGCAAACGGCGCTCACCACCAAGGTGGTGAGTAAAGGCGCGCAAGTGCTCGATAAACTGACCAATTTGCAATAGGTTCCTCGTGAAAGTACCCGGATTACTAACGGTCTTGGCCTCCTTGGCGCTCGCCGGCTGCAGCGACGACACCGTACTGTTCAGTGGTATGACAGAGCAGCATTCAAACTCAGTGGTCGCTAGGCTGGCACAGGAACACATAGCCGCGCGTAAGCAGATAGAAAAGGCCGGCATAACCGTAATCGTTGCCAATGATGATGTGAATCGGGCGGTGCGGGTGTTGGATGCTGCTGGTTTGCCTCATCAGACCCGGACTAGTTTGGGCGAGATATTTAAAAAGGAAGGGGTCATCTCCACGCCTCTGGAGGAACGCGCTCGCTACATCTACGCGCTTTCGCAAGAGTTGGAATCAACGCTGTCCCAAATCGACGGCGTCATCGTGGCCCGCGTACATGTCGTCTTGCCCGAGCGAATCGCGCCGGGAGAGCCCGTTCAGCCGGCATCTGCATCGGTGTTTATTAAGTATGCAGCGTCGGCCTTGGATCCGGACAGTGTCCGTGGGCGCATTCAGCAAATGGTTGCCAGCAGCATCCCGGGGATGAGCCAGGAGAGCAATTCCACAAAGAAATTTTCGATTGTATTCGTGCCATCTATGGAGTTTCAGGACCCTGAGCATCTCGTGTCCTTCGGACCGTTTCTCATTGATAGCAAGGATGCAGGCTTTTGGTGGGGGCTGGTAATTGCGTTGCCTTTGGGTCTGGTGTTTGCGGCAGGTGTCTCGGTCCTGATGTTGCGTCCAGACTGGCGCCAAGCATTGCTTACCCGCTTGCGCGCCAGGCGCCGGACAGCCGGCTTGCCCGCGCAGCTATGACCGATGAGCAGTGGGTCCGATGGTGGTGCTGTACGTGGCGCTGGATGCACCCAGAGTGGAGGTCCGGTGTATGGGAAAGAAATGGAGTTGATTTTGATGTGTGCATTGAAATCTGCCGCAGCCAACACGGCATCTTGCTCAGCTTACTGGGCATTGTCCCATCTGCGCCGCCCGAGCCAGAGCCCAACGTTATCGAATGGCTGTCGTTGACAGAAAAGCAACGTCTGCAGGCTTTATCTCTGGTTCACGCAATTTGTTTTGCGGTGAGAAATGATGAGTTGTCGGAGGAGCAGTGGTCGTGGTGCCGTGGCATAGCCAAGGCGCTGCGACCAGGACTGTGGTTGACTGCTGATGTCACTGACTCGCGCGCGATGCTTGGGGGGTGGCTGGGTGAACGATACTGGTCGCGCCTGCGTGTGTCGTGGGCGCCCCAAGTGGCGCTGGAGCCTGCTTTTAATGTTCCCGCACGCAAACTTGATGCGCTGTGGCGGTCGGTGTTGTGGAGGGTTCAGGTATGACAGGCGCGCAGATTGAGTGTCGAAAATGCTGATTCGTCGAAGTATGTCCTTGGGCGATCTTGAACTTGGACGCGAGTTAATCGTTCGTCACGAGCAGTTCGCTGACTATCGGGGAGCTGTTGACGTGATGTTGCAGGCGCGTGCTGACGCCAATGCGCTGCTGCAACAGGCAGAGACCCTGCGACAAGAGTCTCTGGATAGAGCGCTGGCTGAGTTTTGGACCCAGGCCAGTGGTTTTTTAGAAGCGTTAGAGGCAGAACGCCAACAATGCAGGGAGGGTGTAGTTGAGGTGTGCCGCGAGTTGTTGAATGTCGTTATCGGCAGACTGTTCGATGAATGCCCTCCGAAGGAACGCATCAGGATTCTGCTGGACCATCTAGTAGCAACCTGTGCATATCCGTTGAGTAGCGCCACTTTGAAGTGCCATCCCGAACTTTTTGTTGAGGTGCAAGCCTGGCTGGCAGCCAACAGTTCCTCGGCCCTGTGGCAGTTGAGGGAGGACAGTACGATGGCGGTCCAGTCTATTCGCCTGAGCACCGAAACCGGCGAATACGCCGTTGAGTGGGACGACTTGCGGCGTTCGCTTCAGGCCGCGAGTGCATAATATTTCAATATACCCACGCATGTTTGACTCCAATTATTCTTTTTGGAACCTCCAAGAGCATTGGCGCCACCCATGTTGGGTAAATTTCAGGGAGTTGCACGCATGATCAATTTTAAGTCCCTCCAAAATCAATTGGAAAACAACTTTTCCAATGCAAGTGACAGCGTTGATGAAGCAGCCATAAATGTTGCTGAAAGCGGCAATTTGGAAGACATGAGGGCGTTCGTTCAAGCGACCCAGTCGATGGGCATCACGACCGTTGTCTTGGGTGAAGGGATGCGCGCTCATCACAGCATGACCAAAGCGATCATCGATGGAATTCAGTGATTTCAGCGCGCGACTGAACCGGTGGCTCGATGACTGTTCGGTCGCCCCTTTGGATTGCTGGGTTGACGATGCGAATGTGCAGCTTGCCTGGGTCGAAGGAGGAATCCGCTGCAGCATCGACGTGCTGGATCCGTTTGATGCCAGCGCTCCTGATCGACTGATGAGCATCCTGGGGCAGGGAGGGGCGAGCGTTGCGTGCCGTTGTCCGGGGGCACTGGGTACCGATCCGCAAAGCCAGTGTCTGGTGCTGGTGCACTGGATGGCCTCGTCCAGTTCGGTCGAGGCCTTGCTGGAGGTCTTACAGACCTTGGCCAATCAGCGCGCAGCCATGCTCAGCCTGATGCATAAAACCTTATTTGATTCGCCTTCGGCCGAGTCCCGTCTAGCAACTAATTGGCACACTGGAGTGTGATATGCGTAAGGCCTACCGGTGGTTACCGTGGCTGTTATTGGGACTGAGTGCCCCGGCGTTCGCGGCGATACCGCCAGCGTGGAAACAAACGGCCTATGCGTTCGACGCGCAACAGACTGAGCTTTCAAGCGTTCTTGAAGCATTTGCCCGAGAGTTTGGCGTCAACCTTGAGATGGACCCCATTGAAGGTATCGTCGAGGGGCGTATCCGCGCGGACAGCCCGCAGGCGTTTCTTGATCGATTGAGCCAGCAGCATCAGTTCCAATGGTTCGTCTACAACAACACCCTGTATGTCAGCCCGGCCCGTGACCAGATAACCGAGCGAATCGAGGTATCCCCGGACGCCGTTGACGACCTCAAGGGCGCATTGACTGAACTCGGCTTGCTCGATTCACGATTTGGCTGGGGAGTCCTGCCGGATGAGGGCGTGGTGTTGGTCAGCGGACCTGCGCGGTATGTTCAGTTCATTCGCGACTACAGCAGCAACGTCGACAGGCCCGAGGAAAAGCAAGACGTCGTGGTCTTACCGTTGCGTTACGCGAACGCTGCCGATCGCACCATCAGTTACCGTGATGAACAGCTGACCGTTTCAGGGGTAGCCACGATCCTCAAGGAGCTGCTGGATAGCCGCTCGCAAGGCGGGTCAGGTAGCGTCTTTAACGTGTTGCAAGGCGCGGGACTGGGAGCTGGCGCGAGCAGCGCCAGCAGCTTCGCGGGCACGCCAAGTTTGCTTGGCGGCTTGGCCGATGATCAGTTGCAGCAAACCCTGGATCGCGTGATTGCCGGCACCAGCGGCGGCGCTCAGAACAAGGGCGGCTTCGCTGGCAGGTCGCGGATACGGGTCGCAGCCGACGTACGCAACAATGCGGTGCTGATCTACGACTCCCCCAAGCGCAGGGCCTTGTACGAGAACCTGGTCAAGCAGCTTGATGTGCCACGCAACCTGATCGAAATCGACGCGGTGATCTACGATATCGACCGCGACGAGTTGAACGAGTTGTCCAGCAACTGGAATGTCTGGGCCGGAGGGACCAACGTCAGAGGGTCCTTGCTTGAATCAGGCAGCTCGACGCTGTCGGCCGAAAACGCCGGGCGGTTCGCCCTGGCGGTCCGCACGCTGGAAGCCAAGGGGGCGGCGACGGTGATCAGCAATCCTTCGATCCTCACCCTGGAGAACCAGCCCGCTGTCATTGATTTCAGCCGGACCGAGTTCCTCACCGCGACGGGGGAGCGTGTTGCCGATATCCAGCCGATTACTGCCGGTACCAGCCTGCAAGTAGTTCCGCGCTCGATGCAGCACAATGGCAAGACGCAGGTGCAGTTGATCCTCGATATCGAGGACGGACAAATCGAAGCATCGCTGCTTGATGGCACCAAACCCAGCGTGCGTAACGGCAGCGTCAGCACTCAGGCGGTCATCGCCGAGCGTGGATCGTTGGTGGTCGGTGGTTTTCATTCTCTGCAGTCGAGCGACAAGGTAAGCAAAATCCCGTGGCTCAGCGACATTCCGCTCATCGGCAAATTGCTGTTCACGTCCAGCAGCCGCAGCACCAACAAGATAGAGCGCTTGTTCATTCTTACGCCTCGGCTGGTGGGCAACCAGATTGACCCGGCACGTTATGTCGAAAGCGGCAACCCGGAAGATATCGATTCCGCCGCCCAGCGGATCGACGGGCGCCATGGCGATGGACAACCCACTCGCGTTGATATTCAGCGCGCCTTCACTCAGTTGTTGAGTGATGTGCAACCGACAGGTTTTACCCCGAGTAACGAGCCTTTGTTCACGCCGGCCACTTTATGCGCGCCGCAACAGGGCCTGGTCATCGACGCCGATCGCAGCCAGTGGTATGGGCGCAACGCCTGGAGCATTGGCGTGGTGGTCGCGCGCAATACGGGTGATAAACCGCTGCGTATTGATGAAAGCAGTTGTGGTGGGCGCTGGGTGCTGGGTGTCAGTGCATGGCCTCGCGCTTGGTTGCAGCCTGGGGAACAAAGCGAAGTCTATGTCGCGGTGCGTAATCCCCAGTCGCTCAAGAGCAACGCGCCCCTTCGCGACTCATTACTCAAGGAGGCAACTCGATGACCAAGATGAACTGGGCTGCGTTCGGCCTTCTGTGTGTGATGCTCTCCGGTTGCTCGACGACCTGGGGCGGCTGTTCTGGACGGTCCTGCGACCGTCCAGACTCCAATAACCGGGAGCTGGTGATCTGGTGGCCGGCGGACATGCGTACTGGCCTGGAAAATCCGCAGGACACCGCGGACTATACTGTCGTGCCACTGCGGGATTGAGCATCATGATACAAGTCTCGGGGAAAGCGGAGTTCTACGAACGGGTAGCTGCTGGGCAAACAGCGGTATGGCCGGTAGCAGCGGGTGTTTCTTTCGTGAGTCGCCATGAGCA
Source organism: Pseudomonas sp. NFACC24-1 (assembly GCF_900115235.1). Taxonomy (NCBI): domain Bacteria; kingdom Pseudomonadati; phylum Pseudomonadota; class Gammaproteobacteria; order Pseudomonadales; family Pseudomonadaceae; genus Pseudomonas; species Pseudomonas sp. NFACC24-1. Next base: position 96,919 of record NZ_FOVS01000017.1, on the reverse strand, counting down.
CCATGATTGGGGTATAGCGTTGCACATCGACAGTCGTGCGCTGCAGCCCCAGCAACTGCGTGAGGCGCTGGAGCGACGCTTCACGCAATCCTACCTGTTCCCTGACTATTTTCTGTTTCTCGATGCCCACCGCGACTTCGTCGTCTGGCATGCGGTGCCGTCATCCTCCCATGGTCGCGCGGTGCTCGATAATATCTGCCAACATCAATTGCTGTTGGCAGGCTTGAGCCCCTTGGAATGACCGTCCAGCCACTGCGCCAGTAGCGATTGCTGGCGCAGTTTCCCTTCCTTTTGCGACGCTTGAACTGTCGACCGCGCGGCGCGGCGTTGCGGTTCAAGCTTGCTGTTGCCCGGCAGCAGCCGTCGCCGCTTGTTTGTCGACGGCCTTGCGCACACTCGCGTGGGATTGGAATGTTTGATTGACGGTGCGATAGGCCAAACCCATCGCCGCTGCGGTCCCCATATTCCCGAGAAAGCCGGAGAGGGCGGGCGGAACCTTGCCGCGCAGTGCTTCGCCGGTGGCCATATTGATTGCGCCAGCCAGGCTGGCCCAGGCGACTCGAGCGGGGGATTGGTCCAAGACCCGGCCATAATCCTTGAGCGGAAGGCTCGGCTTCAACTCCTGGTTGGTGCCAACCTGGCGCGTGTCGAAATGCCGCTGCAGATGGTTGTCGAGGGTTGCGACAACGGTGTTGAATGCCGCGCGCGTGCCGGCCAGGGATTGGATGGAAGCGGCCAGTGCTTCGCCCAACAGCGGTTGCTGATCCGGCCCGAGCAGTGCCGGACTCGTCAACGTCTGGCCCGGTGGCAAGACCTGTTCACTGATGGAGTCGAGCATGAAACCCATGCTCAAGGTCATGGCACCGTAGGCCCAGCCGAGCGTCGGCATATTATCCTCGTCGACCCCGTAGGTCTTGGTGTCGTCCTGGGGGGCGGTCATGCTGAAAGTGGCCTGCATGGTTTCGCGAGAAAGAGCATAAATCACGTCGCGTAGCTGAGTGGCCAAAACCCTCGCGCTCAGCGCACCGTCACCACGCGCGGCGCCCATGGCGCCCATGCCCAGATAAAGCGCCTCGGCGACGACCTGGTTGCGGGTGATGTTGCGCGAATCGCGCTTCATCTGCAGGCGCAGTGTGTCTTGCTTATCGGGCGGCAGAGCGTTCCATTTCGCTTCGCTGAGGGCGAAGTGCCCGCGCACCGCATCGCTGGAGTCGGCGGCGAGACGCTCCAGGCGCGGTTGGCGTACGTAGAGCTGGGTGGCAATGGTCGCCAATGAGACAGCGGCCTGCAAAGCCAGCATTCCCCCCGGGCTTTTTTTCGCGAGCCCCTCGTTGAGTGCACTGTAGGCATGCATGAACGCCAACTCGCGAAGATAGGTAGGCGCTCCGCAGTTGACCATCTGTTGGACAGTATGGCCCGCAGCGGCAAGCGTTGTGCGGCCGGAAGGCAAATTAGCCATGCTGTCGCTCAACGCGAGCTTTGCTCCGCGTCCGACCTTGTTGCCCAGGGCCACGCCGTGTTCCTTGGCGCTTCCCCAGAGGGCGCCTGTGGCTCTGCCTGCCGGCGCCAGATAGTCGCGATGGAAGGCCTGGCTCAGGCCTGTCACATGCGCGCGGGCGCGCGAAGTGAAATCAGGCAGGTGAACGGGGGCCTCGCCGCGCTCCAAAGCATTGATATCAGCGGTGGGATGTCGATGCCGCAGCTCGATTTGCGGTGTTGGCAGGATACGTCCCAGGTTTGGGGCTATCGGGTCCATGGGATGTTCCTTGCTGGGCGAATGGCCGGGGTCTGCATGAAGCTCTCGGCCAGTTGACCGAAGTCCAGCAGCCATTCGGCAAATGCCTGACCGTCCAGCCCCGTGCTGTTCCAGCGCGCCTGTAACGCGCTGCCGTGTGGCGCGAGGACCACGGCAGCTTGGGTCAGCATCATCAGGTGCAGGTTGGCCAGTAATGCGCGTTCGCGTTGCGTCGCCGTGTTCAGCGAAGTTGGCAGCGGCGTACTGATCAGCAGATGTTGGTGATCACTGTCGGCAATCACTTCATAGGCACGGCCGTTGGCCTGGATCACGCCGACGGTCAATATCTGCTCGAAGGGTGGGGCGGCGATGTCCAAGTGCTGCAGCGCAGCGATCAGTAATGGACGATGCCATTCCCGATTCATCGCCGCCTGCGCCTGTTGCCCCGCGCGCTCATCTTGCCTCGGTGCCGTGGTGACGGGCCCGGGTGCGCCGCCTTGGTTATCTTGAAGTGCGGTGGCACCCGCCACGAGGCTTTCGGCGACGGACAAGAGATGGCTCAGCTCATCGGCAAGCATTTCACGCTGATGTTGCGGCTGCGAGATAAGGCGCAGCACGAGCACGGCGTCACCGCTGTCGTTCAGGCTCACGCTGCTACTGCTCATTGCCGATATGGCGCAATTGGACCGCAGCAGCAACTCGCTCCAGACCTCAACCGGCAAACCGTTGGGGCGTGGCAGCAGAGCCAACACCACCCACTGCTGCACAGGCGACGTCTGCCAGAGCGACAATTGCAAGGTCAGCCCCGGCAACGACAGTTGGGCGCTACGGGAGAACGCTCGTGCCTGCGCAGAGGGAATGCCGAGCCGCTCAGCGGCCTCCAATAACCACGTGTTCGTTTGCTCTGGGAGAGGGATCGATCCCGGGGATTGGAAGCGCGAGCTCGACGAAGGCATGGGGTAGACTTCCAGAAGTTTTGACCACCATTAAAGCGCGCCGGTATTAAAGTTTTATGACTGCAATGGTGGCTCAGTGGGTTTCGAGCTGGATGATTTCCTCGGTGACTTCATCAAGCTGGCGAATGACCTGATAGATGTGGGCAACTTCCAGCAGGGTTTCGCGCGGTATATGGCGACCCGTGCGAACGGTGTACAACGCACGTGCCAGCCAAACACACTGGACCACCGGAATCTTGGCGTCCTGGGCGCGCTTGATCAGCGCCAGTGCATCATCGTCTTGTCCTTTGCAATGAATCAGCGGCAAAGGTGTCTGGCCTGGTCGATAGAACAGTGCCACCGCGTAGTGGGTCGGATTGACCAACAGCAGGTCGGCATCCTCGACCGGCCGGGGGGCTGTGCTGGGTTCGGAGTTGAGCAGTTCGTGCGCCAGCTGACGACGATGGCCTTTGACGTGCGGATCGCCCTCGGACTGCTTGTATTCCTGCTTGATGTCTTCGTGGCTCATGCGCAATTTCTTGGCGTGAAAATATTTCTGCAGGGCAAAGTCGACCATGCCGATCACCAGCAACAGGCCCAAGGTGTTGCGCAAGATGTTCCGAAATACCTCCAGCAACGAGCGCCAGTAGGTGACGAGATCGGTGTCGGCCAACAGCACCAGCTTGCCCAGGATGGGCATGATCGAGACATACAGAATGACCGCAATGGCCAGCGCTTTGAGGACGCTCAACAGCAGGTTCATCAGATTCTGTTTAGAGAACATCTGCTTGATCTGGCCGATTGGATTGAGCTTGCCGAGATCGACCTTCAGGGCCTTGGGCGCAAAGAGAAATCCGATCTGCATCCAGGTACCGGCCAGGCGTATCAGAATCGCCACGCCGACGCTGGCCACGATGAAGGAAACAAGTGTCCACAGCGCCGTTCCGCTGAGCTCAACGGCAGTACTGGCGAAGGGTTCGTTCAGTCGTCGCAAGGGTAATTCGGTGAGGTGCTGGAGGCGCGTCATGCTTTCCTCGGCCATGCCCAGACAGACTTCGCTGACCACCATCAGCACCAGCAGTTTGGCCAGGTCCTGGCTCTGCCCAACCTGGCCTTTTTCCCTCGCGTCGCGTTCTTTCTTTGGCGTCGCCTTTTCGGTTTTTTCGCTCACGGCACTTTCACCAACAGGTTCAGCAGAAATTTCAAATCGAACCAGCGTCCGACCTCGGCGTTACCCAGATCGAGCAGCGTGGGCAGATACACGAGCAGAAACAGCAAACCGATAACGCTCTTGGCCGGCATCGCCAGAATCGAAACATTCAGTTGCTGGGCATAAAGACCGACGATGGCGAAAGCGGCTTCAATCAGCAGCAACAGGCCTATGAATGGCGCCGCGTACAGCAATGCGTGCTGCATGGTTCTGTTCAGCTCTCCAAGCAGTATGTCCAGCCCCTCTACCGTCATGATCGGCATCCAGGCGGTGGGCGGCCAAATGATGTAGCTGTCCCAGATGACCTGGGTAATCAGCGAGAGGCCGCCGGACAGGATGACGAGCATGATGAGCACTTCCTGCAGCAACTCCCCCAGTGGCGTCGCGTCGGGCCCGAGGGATGGGTTGATCTGACCGCCGCTGAGGGCGCCGCGCTGGCTGTCGAGCAAGGCGCCTACCGTCGCGAACATCCAGAAGGGCATATACAGCAGTAACCCCAACAGAACGCCCAGGATCATTTCCTTGAGTAACAAACCGCCGATCATCAGCCAGTTTTCATGTTGTCCGGACAACACCCGACCGATGCTCGGCGCTGGAATCATCGCAACCGCGCAGGTCACGGCATAACGCAGCGGGCCCTTGAGGTATTTGAAGCAAAACGCTGGCACCAGCATCATGCACGGTAGAATCCTGGCCATGGCTAACGCGATACCGAGCATCAGTTCGAACAAATACTCGGCGTTGAATGGCATCAAACGGCGCCTCCGGTGCGTGCGATAAGGTCGAACGCGGTGTTGATGAACAGGATCAATTCAACACCGATCCAGCGGCCGGTCGCCGCCAGGGTCACGCCCACGGCGACCAGTTTGATACCAAAGGGCAGGGTCTGGTCCTGAATCTGCATCAAGGCTTGCACGAGCGACGTCAATACGCCCACCAGCACCGCGACCAGCAGCGGTGGCGCGGTAAGAATCACCACCAGGTACATGCCCTGTTTGAACAACTCCAGCGCTTCCACGGCAGCCTCACAGATAGGAATAGAACAGACTGTCGAGTAACCGCGTCCAGCCCTGGACAAGGACGAACAGCAGTAGTTTGAGCGGCAGCGAAATGGTCATGGGCGAGACCATTTGCATGCCAAGCGCAAGCAGCAGGTTGGACACGATCAGATCAATGACGATGAACGGAATGTAAATCAGAAAACCGATCTCGAACCCGGCCTGCAGCTCCGACAATACAAAGGCTGGAATCGCCAGTAGCAGATCCTTGCTGCTGGCTTTTTCGGCCAGTTCCGCAGGCCACATACGATGGGTGTTGTCGACCAGATGAGTCAGCACGTCCGGATCGGTGTTACGGCTCATGAAGTTTTGCAGCGGGGCGATGACCGTGTTCACGCTGGCTTGAAGTTGTTCGGTAGTGCCTATCTGCAAAGGATTTTCAGCCACCCGTTGCTGGATTTCATAAGCCACCGGAGCCATCACGAACATCGTCGCCGCCAGGGCAATGCCGTACAACGCCATATTGGGCGGAACCTGTTGAACGCCGATGGCATTGCGCGTTATCAGCAACACCATGGAGATTTTCAGAAATGCGGTACAGACAATCAAAAACAACGGGATCAGCGAGAGCGCACCCAGAAACAGCGCGAGCATGATCGGGTTCATGCCATCCAGAATCATTGATCAAATACCAAGCGAGTGATTTGCATACCCAAGCGTCCATCCACGTCTACCAGCTCACCGTAGGCGACCACCCGCTCCTCATGGCACAACGTCGCTGCCCCCGGTGCCATGCCCGTGACATCCACCACGGAACCGGCCGCCAGCCGGCCGAGCGCTTCGAGGCTCAGCTTCACTTCGCCACACCGTACGGTCAACGCCAGGGTCACGCCGGACAAGGGCGATGGCGGTTGCGTTGCAGCCTCCTGCGGGAGGGGGGCGTCTGGCTGCGCCGAATCGAGCCGTTCCTGCTGGTCGTCGTTCGCTTCCTGGGCCGCCAACTCATCGTTATTGTCGAACTCGTACAACGGTTCTTCATCCTGCGGTTCATTGCTCATGAATGGAGCCTTCTTCGTGAATCAGCCTGAGCTGTAAGTGATCATTCCGGTCTTCGCTACAAACCGCCCAGCGCTGGTTGCCCAGGTGCAGGTTTCCTCGACCTTGAACATCGAAGACTGCCTCGGCAGGCAACAGCACATCGCCTGGACGTAATGAGCGCAGCTGATTGACCAGCAAATCCATGCGCCCAACGATGACCGGATGAGTCAGGACCCAACATTCAGGCACGGTTTGTTCGATAAATCGCCACGGTGCGTCATTCAGCACTCGCAGCAGTGATTCGGCGCCGAGGCTTAGCGTTCCGTAGGCTTTCTCGCCATTGCGCTCGATGAGCACGCGACAATCCCAGCGGTCATCCAGTACCGGCTCCTCGGCCAGTGGCGCCAACGGTGCGAGCAGGTCGGACAACACCGGCGCCATCCGTTGATTGATCAACTGCCAATACCACGCTTGCGGCGGCTCGACGGTGAGCACGGGAACTTCACCGCACAGACTCAGCAGCGCATCGGCGTTCGACAACAGCAGGGGGCCGTGTCGGCTGGACAAGCCTATCCAGCGCTCATCGGCAATGGCGCCGCAGGGTGTCAGCGGGCCGAGCGTCATGCGTATCTTTTCAGCTCCGCTGGTGAACTCCAGGAAGCGGCCGCGCCCCAAGGCCAGGGAGGCCATTGCGGCCGTGCTCGTCAGGCGTCGCAGGCTGAGTTTTTTCATGCGGGCCCCGTCGGCTGTAATCTCAGCTCGACGTCATGGTCCAGCGCCTGGGCGAATGCTTGCTGGCAGGCGCCATGATGCTTGGTCAATCGCTCCAGGACGTTTGCGCGCTCGAGACCAAGCTCGATATCCCAATGGCTGTCTCGTTTCTGGGCGCGAATCTGGACCTTGCCCAGATTGGGCATTAGCAGGGTGGCGCTGAAAGGACGGTTGCCGTGTTGCGGCAACTGCAGCGCCAGCTCATCAATCAACTGTGTCGGTATGCCGTCGAGCGGCGCGAACATAGAGAACGAGCTCGAACCATTGCCCGAGCTGCCCTGGTCGTCCGAATGGGCGGGCGGTGGTGGTACAAGCATCTGCATGAACAACATCGCATCGGCGTCCAGTGGCCTGACGCCGTCGTTGGCAGATCTGACTTCGACCGGACGGTTGCGTTGGACCTCGGTACCTTTGCTCGACGGCGTCGTGGATGCCGCGGCAGTGGGTTTTGCCGCAGGTGCGGCAGGTGCCTGTGGAGCAGGGCGCTGGGGTGGCGTGTGCTTGATGGGGGCAGTCATGTCTCACTTATTCCTCACTGAGTGTCTCGCTCATGCAGGCGAGTTTTTCCACCGCGCGTTGCCGTGCCTTGGCGTCCAACTGTGCTTGTTGCAACGACTGCTCCTGCGCTTCGATGTGCAAGCGCAACTGGCTGACGTCCTGGCGGATCTGGGCGAGGCGATCAAGCATGCGTCGCTCCTTTTCGTGCCAGCGGTCGATATCAGCCAGTTCCAGCGTGGTTTGCAGGTGGGTATCGGCTAACGATCGCCGCTTGCGCTTCTGATTGGTACGCTCCTGGTTCATTGAGCGTTCGCTGGCCAGCAGTTGCTCGCGCAACCTCGCCACCTCCCGTGCAAGGCGCGCACGGGCACGTTCTGCACTGGCCTGGCGGTGCTGACGCAAAGGGCCGAGCAGGCCGATGACGCGCTCCAGCGCCTGGCGCTCCGGGTTCATATCGAGATCTTCGTCCAAGGTCAGTCCACCAGTTGCGAGGTAATGTGATTGAGTTGGGCGAGTGTTTCTTCGAGCGCTACCGGCCCGCGCAGGTCCTGGCGCAGGAAGCGGTTGATGCTGTCGTTCAGTTGTACCGCCAGGTCAGTGACCGGGTCGGCACCGGCCTGGTATTCACCCAGGCGCAGGAGCATTTCCACCTGCTTGTAGGCCGCCATCAACTGGCGCAGGCGATTATTGGCCTGGACATGCTCGCGGCTGGTGACGTTGCCGAGGATCCGGCTGATGCTCGCGGACACGTCAATGGCCGGATAGTGCCCACGCTCGGCCAACTTGCGCGACAGCACGATGTGCCCGTCGAGCAACGACCTGACTTCGTCGGCGACGGGATCGTTCATCGAGTCGGCCTCGATCAGCACGGTGTAGATGGCGGTGATCGAGCCGTTCTCGCTCATGCCCGCGCGCTCGACCAGTTGCGGCAGCAGGGTGTAGACCGAGGGGGGCAGGCCGCCACGTCCGATCGGCTCCCCGGCGGCGATGCCGATTTCGCGTTGAGCACGGGCAAAACGGGTGAGCGAGTCAATCAGCAAGAGCACTTTCATGCCGCGCTGGCGGTAGGCTTCCGCGATAGCGGTGGCGGTGAAAGCGGCGCGCGCACGCTCCATGCTGGAGCGATCGGAGGTGGCGCAGATCAGTACCGAACGCCGGCGTAGTTCATCATCCAGTTCATGGTCGAGGAACTCGCGCAGCTCCCGTCCCCGTTCGCCGATCAGGCCGAAAACGATGACGTCGCAGTCCATGTTCCTGGCCATCTCCGCCAGCAGCGTGGTCTTGCCACAGCCCGCTCCGGCGAACAATCCGACACGCTGCCCTTCGCCCAACAGGATGGCGCTGTCGATGGCGCGAATACCGGTGGGCAGCGGGTTGCTGATGCGTGGTTTTTGCATCGGCGGCAGGGCATCGGCGATCACAGCTGTGGTGCTGCGACCATCATGGACATCGGCAAAGGCGCCGAGGCCGTCGCCCAGCAACGGTCGACCAAAACCATCGAGCACGCTTCCGAGCAACTGATCATCCACCCCTATGCGGTGCGCCATCCCAAGCGGTTGGATACGGGCCCCGACTTGAATGCCGGCAGGGGGGCCAAGGGCACTGAGCAGTGTGCATTGATCGGTAAAACCGACAATTTCCGCCAGCATTGAGCTGCCGTCCGCCTTGCTGACTTCGCAAAGATCGCCAATCTTGGCCGCAGGCACCTGGCACTCCAGCAGTATCCCGCTCACCGCCGAAACCTTGCCGCTGACTCGCACGGCCGAACAACTGGCCAGCCGCGCGCGCTGTTGTCGAGCCCATTGTTCAAGCGCATCGGTCACCAGCTCACCTCGATATGCTGGTCGCCATCAAAGATGATTTTGTGCTCATCTATCCGCGTCAAACGCAGGCCCTGCACCACGTCGCCAACATAAATCTGCAGGCCGTCGGCGGTCACCAGGTGAGCATTGTTGCCAGCAATAATTTGCACCAAGGTGAACGGCAAGCTGGTCCTGACGATGCCGACTTGATCGACCATCGGGACCGTGGTGGGGTAGCGCTCTTTGAAACTCTTGAGCATTCGCTGATAGACCTCCAGCGCTTCCTCCTTGAGGTTGCCTTTGAGCACCAACCCTTCGTCAAGCTCCTCGACGGTGACCTCTGTGAGCAGGCGTTCCGCCAATTGAGTGGTCAGGAGCCGGCGGATCTGTTCCCGATCTTTCAGGCTGGTGCTACCGGAGGATTGGGCGGAAGCAGGCGCCGGGGAGGGTTGCGCCGGACTTTGAGGCGCCTTGGCCGCGGTAACCTTGACGGTGCTCGGCGGGGCTTCGGACTGGCTAAGGCCCCAGGCGCCACCGACCAGGCCTACGACCACGCCAGCGATCACCGCCGATATCAGCTTCAAGGAGGGCACGCCTGGCATCGATTTACGCGCGGGAGACGCTGACGACTGAGGCGGCTGGCCGTTGGCATCCGCAGGCGTGGCCAGAGCCGGTACGTCAGGCCAGGGCTCTTCGGCGGATGCCAGGCACAGCCAGACGTTTGCGACGGCGAACGGTTGGTTCGGCGTCAATGTGATAGCGTTTGACGCACGCCCTTCGTCGTCGTTGACCGGCATCTGTTCGGCCGCCAGGTTCCAGCCTTCCTCGGTTCTGCTCAACCGACAATGGAGCGAGGCGATGCCCGGGTCGTATAACGCCAGATCATGGTCGTCGTTGGCGCCGATCAGCCATTGGTCGCCAACCAACGGCAATGCAGCGCCCTGGTGCAGCCCATTCAATACTCGTAGTTCAAACATCGCGAAGGCACTCGACATCAAGCCGCATAGTCGTCTTCCAAGGGCAAAAATTCATTTTCCAGGTCGAAACGGCCGAGGACCTTCACCTCGGAGGCATTGGTAATCTCGGCAAAGGAGAGCACCGGCACGTGATGGAACTCGTCCTGCAATAACGTGCGTAGCGGAGCGCGCAGATCCTGGGCGACCAACATCACTGCACGTTCTGACGATCGCTGCGGGAAAGCCATGCGCAATTGTTGAACCAGCATCAGGCTGGATTCGCTGTTCAGGGCAAAGAACGTCTCGGTTTGCGTCTGACGCAGGCTGTCACGCAGGATGCCTTCGCTCTCAGGGGTGAACAGCCAGACGAGCAATCCCTCCTGGCTGCAATACTGGTTGTAGATCAGCGACTTGAGGGCGATACGTACATAATCGGTGAGGGCCAGGACATCGCGCTCATGTTGCCCATGTTCGATCAAGGTTTCGGCGATCACCCGGATACCGCGCAGGGGCACGCATTCGGAAGCCAGCCGCTGCAGTACCTGAGAAAAACGCGCGAGAGGCATGACGCGCTGCAGCTCCTGGGCCAGTTCCGGCTGTTCTGTTTCCAGCCAGCCGAGGATCGCCTTGGTTTCCTGCAGCCCGATGAATTGCGGTCCGCAAATCTGCAGCGCGCGCTCCATGCGTTCGATAATCAGCGTACTGGGGCTGATAATTTCCACGTCGCAATTGTGCAGGTGTTCAGCATCGGCCGGTACCCAGATCCACTGGCTTTCCTGCCGTTCCGAACTGCCTTTGCTGTATTGCTGGTCGTTCTCAATGGCTTGTGAGGAGCCATCGATAGCCACCAGGGTCTCGCTGAACGTGGCCTTGAGTACAGGAACCTCGTACACCGTAAAGCGGAATTCATCCGGCTCCAGATGCGCCTGGTGTTCGATGATGAACGAGGGCAGCGTCAGCCCGAAGTTCACCACCAGGCGATTGCGCCGTTGACGAATCTCGCTAACCAGGGCTTCGATCCGCTCAAGACTCTGGCTGGGATGAAATTGCAGGACAAACTGGCGGCTGGGCAGGAACATTCGCAGGTCTTCCTGTCCGTTATTTTCCGGGGTTGTCGGGGCAGCTTGCTCTTGATTGCCCTTGGGGTTGGCGCGATTGATCTGCAACAGGCCGCCGCCGCAACAGATGATGGCGATCGTGATGAACACCAGGGTCGGCATCCCGGGCATGGCGGCGAAGCCGAGCATCGCTGCCGAGGCGATGATCCAGGCCTTGGGCTGGCTGGTGATCTGTTCGGCAATTTCACGGCCGATATTGGCCGGCCCGGCGGCATCTTCGTTCGGCACACGAGTGATGATCATGCCGGCCGTCACGGAGATCAGCAGCGCGGGGATCTGTGCAATAAGGCCGTCGCCGATGGTCAGTACCGAATACAGCTGCACGGCATCGCCGGCAGTCATGCCGTGTTGTATGACGCCAATGGTGATACCGCCAATCATGTTGATTGCGACGATGATCAGGCTGGCGATTGCGTCGCCGTTGACGAACTTCATTGCGCCGTCCATTGCGCCAAACAGCTGGCTTTCCTTGCCAAGCTCCGAGCGCCTGCGCTTGGCCTCGTGGACGCTGATGAGGTTGGCGCGTAAGTCGCTGTCGATCGACATCTGTTTACCGGGCATGGCGTCAAGCGTGAAGCGTGCGCCTACTTCGGCCACCCGTTCCGAACCCTTGGTGATGACCATGAAATTCACCACTGTCAGAATCATGAAAATCACCATGCCGACCGCCAGGTTTCCGCCCACCACGAATTGCCCGAACGCTTCCACAATGTGCCCAGCGTCCTGGTCCAGCAGAATCAGCCGGGTCGTGGCAATCGACAGGGCCAGGCGAAACATGGTTGTGATCAGCAGTACCGAAGGGAACGTCGAGAAGGCGAGTGGGCGAGGCAACTGCATGGCCAACATGATCAGCAGACAGGAGATGCAGATGTTCACCGCGATCAGAATGTCCACCAGCCAGGTGGGTATCGGGGTAATCATCATGAACACAATGGCCAGCACGATAAACGCGCCGACGACTTCTGAGCGGCGCATCGCCGCGAGTGCCAGACGGTTTAGCAGGTCGATAATCAGATTCATCAGGCCAGGTTCCCCTTGAGCTGGTTTTGCTCTTGCTGAGTGAGTTCGGCCATCAGCAACAACAGGTTCCCCAAGGCATTCTGTCGGGACTTGAGGTCTTGCCACAGCAAGATAGGCAGCTGTTGGAGCATCGGGCGCAGGCCGTTGAGAAATGACAACTGATGCTTGAGTTGCGCGCCGCCGATAAATTGCGTGAGTTGCAAGGTTTCCTGCAGGTTCATGCCCTTGCCTGAGAGTACGAGCAAGTGTTTGAGAAACGTCGGTGCGCTCACCTGCAGTTGCGGGTTCTTGTCACGCATGCGCCCGAGCAGGTGTTCGCAGCTTTTAAGCAGAGTTGATACATGCCTGGCGGTATTCACGCCATGCATCAGGGTGCGTAATTGCTGGCGAGGGCTCGATGGATTGGCTGAGGCAAGGTCGTCGGCAATGGCACGACGCAGGTCGCGCAAGGTCGGCTCGAACTGTGCTTCGCCATCCTCTTGACCCAGTAGCGTGTCGATGAGGCTGGTTATGGTGGGCTGGCCTACGACGCCGTTGTAATACAGCTCCCGCAGATTTTTGCGTCGCTGCGAGTCCAGCCCCGCTCTGGAAAAGGCCCGGGCCGTATTGACACCCGCGCGGGCTCTGTTGCCATGGCGCTGCCTGAGTGCGCTGGCGTGATCCGATAGCGCCTGGTGCTCATCCCTGGCACCCTCGTGATGCGCTTGTTTCATTGCGGCTTGCAGCATGACATGCGCTTTGGCCGGGTCCCCGCCAGCGAAGGCGAGCACCCGGCCAAGCATCGACTCATCAGAGCGTTGACGTTTCAGGGTCTGGCGCAGGGTACGCACTGCTTCATCCAGCCTTCTGTCATTACTGCCCATCAGCATCTGATAAAGCTCACCGAGCTTCATCGCCTTTGATTGCAAGACGGTACCGCCGATGACCAGCTCACGCTGGCTGAGCTCCTTGCTTTGTTGGATCAATGCGGAGGTGAATCGCGCCACCTGTTGTGGCGTGGTGCCCTGGTCTTTTGCGATGTGCGACGCCGTCTGCGTAGCGGATAACGCTGGGCGGGCGCTTGCCGGATTGACCGAATGAATCGCGACTGGGGTGAAACCGGGGATTTTCATGGGACGGCATCGATGCAAAGAGTCATGCGCAGTGAGTGGCGCAAACCCGCCATCGGGTTCCTGAAGTCAGCGCTTTCGCGTGGGCGTGCATAAATGCGCGACGACTTCGATCGGTTTATGCAAAAGATTGCACGAACAGAAAAAAACTTAAAAAAATCTTCATGAAGAACAGTGGCTTAGATCGCGCAAACGGTTGGCACGCATATCGCTCTTACAGCCGGACTTACCTTCAAATGGTTATTGTCCATGTGTGTAATCAACTCGATCACGTATCCGGCTCCGGCTTCTCTCCTTCGTCAGCTCGATCGCAGGATGGTGCAGAAGGTGCGGTTGTTTATCAGGGCAAAGGTCGCGAACCCTGATGATGCGGAGGATCTGCTCCAGGCAACCTTCCTCGAAGCGCTACGTAACGAACACAAGTTTCGGCACGACTCGCTGCTGCTGACCTGGCTCTGCGGCATCGCGCTCAACCTCATTCGCAGCCATTTCAGGCGCCTCTACAACCAGCCGTTTCATGACGACCTGCAAGAATGCGGCGTATTGGAGATGGCCGACAGTCGCGATGTTGTATCCGAGGTCAGTGGCTTGCGTCAGCTGGTGCGAGTCTTTCGTGCGATGGAAACCTTGCCGCCGAATATGGAGGAGGTGATTCGGGTCGCGATGGAGATGGAAGGTAATTACCTGGAGACCGCCGCTCGGCTGGATATACCGGTTGGCACGGTGCGTTCGCGCCTGTCGCGGGCCCGCGAGCAACTCAAGCGGCGAGTCTCCAGCGAGTACTGAGCCCAGGCGAATCTGCGCCGCGGCGATAAGAACAGGGAACCTCTTTCGCCTCTGGCTCCACGCATTATTTAGATCCCATCTTCACGGAGTGCCCGGTATGCGAGTTTGCATCGCTTACATCCAGGGTCCTGATGACAGTTCGAAGGCCGGACAGGCTATTGCACGGGTTCCGAACTGGACACTCGAGACATCATCAGTGAGCGCCGGAAATGTGCGCGCGAACCTGGCTTGCAGCCGAACATTGCTTGTATTCAGGCCAACCGGTATTGAGTTGGCGTTGCAGGAAACGACCAGAGCGCTCATCGAAAAATCGCCTTCAGCCAAACGTCAGTTTGCTCGACTGATGAGGCGATTGTTCGATACCGGCCCTGTTTCGCAGTCCGCACATCAAACCGCTTTGCCTGAGCACTACGCCTTCGAACCGATCGTCACCGTATTCGCGAACCTGGAGCATTGATTTTGAGCTTGTCTATCTCTCCCATTCGTAGCGCCACCCCCGACACGCTCCCTGCGCCTGAAAACCACAATGAGCGGTTTAGTCGGCACGGCGGTTCAAATCCCGCAGTGGCAGGCGATATGTTCGCGGCTCGCCCCGAGCGACCGATCAATTTCGGCCCGCCTCCTGAGGTGTCTAACCGGCCTGTGTCTGCACAGAAGAGTGATGCCGAGCAAACCGACCTGATGATGCAACTGATGGAAGTCATCATGAAGGCCATCATGCAGTGGCTCCGTTCCTTGATGAATCAACAGGAAGGAGGCGGGGGAGGTGGGATTGCCCAGCCAGGGGGGCAACCCCACAACACGTTGATGGCGCAACCGGGTGGTTCTGCCGCCCCTGGCGGTGGCGTCAACAATGCCCAGGCCGGTGGTGTGGCTGGCAGTCCGGCCTTGAGCGGTCAGGGTGGGTTGCACTTGCCCGCGCAACTGGAGCCGTATCGCCAGGATATCGTGGATGCCTCCAATGCTACGGGTGTTCCGGGCAACGTGATAGCAGCGCAGATATGGGCTGAGTCCAGAGGCAACCTGAATTCCAGCAGCACCAATGTCAACGGCAAGACCGACGCTGGCTTGATGCAAGTCAACGCCGACACCTTCGCTCAATTGAAGAGGGACAATCCGGCGCTGCTTGGCAATGCCGACGTCAACAACCCCCGCGACAACATCATGGCGGGGGCCCTCTATTTGCGCGATCAGACCAATGCTTTCGGTGGCGACATCGGCGCAGGGCTGCGCGCCTACAACTCCGGTCCCGACAAGGTGAATCGCAACGATTTGGCGGATACCGGAGGGGTAGGGGATCCCGGTTATCCGGCCAATGTATTGCAATTCGCCGAGATCATTGCGAGCGGCAGAGGCCAACTGCCTGGCTGATAGACACGTCGCGTTTGCGCAGAACATAAACCCGCATGTAAGGAGTAGCACCTCATGGATATCAATAGAGCCGGCTCCCCCGTGCCACTGCGCACACTAGAGAGCCATCACGTTAACGATGCTCGATCAACGCATCTGGAGCGAAGCGGGGACGTATCGTCTGTTAATGGCGACAACTCTCCAGAGCTGGCCGCGTTGAAGGACAAACTTAACAACCTGTTCGAACCCCACAGGACGGCTGAGAACCATGAGGCCATCAATGCCTTGATTCATGATCGCGCCGTTGAATTGCAGGAAATGGGAGAGACGCCGGAGACGCTCGAGGCGTTGCTCGACAAGGCGGCGCGCATGGATCGTGTCACGGCTCCGATACAAGGTGCGGTGGCTTCCGTGCCCTTTGCGGCGGCCTCGGTTGTTTTGGACAAGGTGCCTGAGGTGACGGCTCATGTTGCCAATAATCCAGCCTTGACCGGCTTTGTGGCGGGCTCTTTTTCCGGTGCGATGGATGCAGTAGGCGGTGGTCTGCTGGCGAGAGCCACGCACGACACTTATTGGCTGAAGCCGCCGCCGGAAACCTTGGAGCCGGTGATGCAGCAAGCCTTGACCAGCAAAAAGGAGCAAACCAGGGTGAGTAACGCTGGGGAGGCTGCGCTGTCCTGGCAGACCTTCAGTGCTCGCAATGCTGTGCGCTTGGGGGTAGCGGGCGTCATGAATGCCACAGTCGGACCGAAGGCTGCCTCGGCGGTTGATACGGCGATCGCCTCAGCGGGAGGTTTGGCTGCCGGCGCAGGTTATGCCCATCTTATGAACAAAAACGACTTGCAGGCCCATCGTGCCGGGCCCGCCTATCTTTTAGGCCGTACCGACTGGAAGACCCAATATCAAGCGCTGAAAGAAAGTACGGCACTGAGCCCGATGGCAAACGGTGCCAAGCGTATGGCCAAGCTTCCCCTGGACGTCGTGACCGGTACGGCAGAGGCTTTGAGTGGCGCGTTGTCCTTTCAAAGTCTGGTCTCCAACTTGGGCGTACTGGGTGGCGGCTTCGGTTTGGCATCGCTGGCTCGCGATGCGGCCAGAGATCTGGCAACCCAGAAAGGTCTGGGGCCAGGAGAGGTCGCTGCGGTAGACCACACGGTCAACCTCGCCATGTCGGCGCTTACTTTTGGTTCCTATGGGGTGGCCAGTATTGCAACCGAGCCCCTCAGCAATGCGGCCGTAAAAGTATTGCAAGAGGACGTTCCCGCCAAAGCGCAGGAAGTTGCTGATGCAACTCTAGAGGCCGGCAAGGCGCTGGCGCGAGGCGCTGTCACTACGGCGAGAGAAATAACGGACCGCGCGCTGGAGCATCGCAGACTCCGAGAGGGGGGCGGTGCGACGGAGAATCCCGTCTGATTTCACGCGTCTCGGATGATGTCGATAGGCTGTAGTCAGGGCTATGAGCATGCGCTTGGCATTTATGCCAAGCGCTTTTTGTCGCAGCAAATGGCGGGGCATTTTTAACGCTGTAAAACACCTGACTAAATGTAAGGCACCAGGGTGATAGGCACCACCCTGTATTTCCAGCCTCAGATGCCCTTTATGTGATCCGATCTGTCTATCTAGCCCAGCGTTGAAGTTGATCCAGTCTGGCCTCAATACCCGCTTGCTGTGGGGCTGGCAGCGAAGCAACTTGTCGGATCGCGGAAGATAGCGGGTTGATCATCGGCAACGAGGGGGTGTAGCTCGTTGCATATAAGCTCTCCATTGCGCTTACATGTTGCTCGAGCGCGGCGCCTCGCTCTTGTTCGGGTAGGTGTTGCAACCCATGCAGGTTCATATTCCTCAAGGTCCAGGCCATCTGGTCTTTTGTTGTCGTCGTCATTCTCATCGGCTGGGCCGACGTGACGACATCGCGCAATTTGCTTGATGCCGCCAAGCCTGTAGTGGCCAAGGCCGGCGTACGTGTGAGATTCAATAACGGCGAAATTGCGCTCGCGAGGCCCATGCTTTGATGGGGTGAAGTATCAATTAATGCTAGAGACTGCTCGATCGTTTTTTTCAAGTGCCCAACGTCTCGAGTGCCGGTGCTTAATTCTGAAAGTTGGCGTTGCAAATAGGTTGCGAGGCGGCGACTCAGTTTTTCATGATCTGCAGGGTGTAGGGGGGAGGCTAATAACCCCAAGGCATCGTCTATTGCCTGGGGGGCAGCGCGTCCATGACCAGCATTGAACTGGCGGAACAATTGCTGCAATTGTTTATGCTCCTGGCCGGCGGTGGGCAAGGTCTGGTGATAGGCGCGCGCTGTGCTGGCGAGCGCAGCCTTGTCTTTCGCAGGCAAATGACTGGCCACCTCAAGAAGCATTTCTGGCGGAACATTGCCCAAAGGGCTGGGCCGGAGTGAGTGGGCTGCAGATGAATGCTCAAACTGAATACCCGTCAAGAGTGACGCGCGTGGATGATCAGCAGGGGCATGCGGTCGTATTGATGATGAGTCTCTTGCGGTATCTTGCGCATTGTTTGAATGAGCCGCGGGGCCATCGGTAGCCGGCTGGGGCGGTGATGGATCTACCGTGGTGGCGTCCATATGATTGTTGCGCACGCGGGAAATACAGTTACCACCCATTGTGATCACTTCCTCAGTATTAAATCCAATGAGTGGTTCCAGATTCTCTGCGGGTTCCCATGTCGATCAGCCATTCGTTGCCCCGAATCTTCAGTCAAAGGGGCGCCGCCAAAGGCGAGTAACTCCGCGCATACAATCTGTTACCGAGCACTTTGAGGACAGCGTTGCGCATCGGAGTCGGCCACGCTCGCATTTTATCCCGGGCTGCACATTGCTTTTGCGTCCATTCAACGCGATGTCTGCGTCTGGCGGTGTAAGTCGCGAGCGCGCCATCTGGGCTCTTTGCTGCGGCTATAGACGCTGCCAATACCAGCGCATCCTCAAGCGCCATGCCCGCGTTCTGCGCCATACTCGGTGAGGCTGCGTGAGCCGCATCTCCAATGAGCACAACACGTCCTTTTACCCAATCGTCCATGACGACTTGTTCTATTTTGCTGAAATGCACCAGGGTGCCGGCAGGTATCTCCGTAATGAGCGGCAAAATAGGACCGGAAAAATCGTTGAACAGCGTTGGCAGCGATGCTTGCGCAGTTGCGCTCTGAATGTCCTGGGAGGCGAGCGCGGTATCGGCGTATACATAGATGTCATTGGCGTTTACCGGAATTGCGAGCAACGCTTTGCGATGACCCAGCATCGCCGTCCAGCTATCAATTGCCGTGGTGTTACGCGTTATGAAACGCCAGCTGACATTGCCGACGTAGGTCGGATTGATCGCCGGAAACAGCATGCCGCGTACCGATGAACCAATACCGTCAGCACCGATGACAATGTCATAAGTGGCGGATGAGCCATCGGAAAAGTTCACCTGGCATGTCGTGGCTGATTGCTCGATTGCTTCTACCGCCAATCCAAAACGTAGCTGAGTCCGAGACAAGGATTGACGCAGAATGCCGTGTAATTCGGCGCGAGGCAGCGAGAGGCAGGGCCCACATGATCCCCACACGTCTTGGGTCTGTGTCACAGATAACTGCCTGCCGTTTTTGTCGAGGATGCTCTGGGTGCGGATGAAGGCGGCGGCACTTTGAACACGGTCGAGCAGGCCCAGCTGCTTGAGTGCGCGGCCAGCGTTTCCCGGCAGGAACAGTCCTGAGTCACCGCAGCTTTCGTCAGGGCGGCGTTCAACCAAATCTGCCTGGTAGCCTTTGAGCTCAAGCGCCCTGGCCATGGAAAAACCGGCGATTCCGCCACCGACAATCAAAATTTTCATCCACAAGCCCTTAGTCATGTTAAGTCTTTGTTACAACAGCCGAAGTTGGCACCTTGTTCCGTCGATGTAATGCAGTTATCAGGTTGGGCTGCTTCTCCGGCTTGACGATGAATGGAACTGCGTCCATTCCGAAGGGCTACACATCCACACCTTTGTCAAATCGATAAGTGGTTCCACTGTTACAAACAGTTCCCTGCGTTGTGTGAACGCAAGCATTTTCTCGGCAGTGCCCGCTTAAATTAAGCAGTGCGCGGCGACCGGTGGTTCACTTGGACACGCCGCCTGATTGCGGCGAGCGCGGCTTGGCTGGGTCGGAGGAGTACATGTCCTCAAGTTGATTTCAATCAAGGGCCGCGCAGGGGGGGGCTTACCATGATCGCCAAGATCCTAAGGTGTCCTTCAAGGCAGGCCGCCTCTTGGCCGGGTTACTGGTGTGCCTGGCGCTGGCGTTCCATCCCAGTGACGAGTGCCATGTGTGCGGCATGGTCATCACTGACTTTCCCGGGCCCAAGGGCGCGGCGGTCGGGGCAGGGGGCGTGAAGAAGTTCTGCTCGCCAGCGGAGATGCTGGGCTGGTGGCTGCACCGGAAAACCATCGGGCCGACGTCAAACTGTATGTCCATGACATGGGCCGCAGTCATTGGGCTACGCCGGATGACGCCCACCTGATCGACGCCCGCACCGCCTACTTCGTCATAGGCAGTGAGCTCGAAGGCGCCATGGGCGTGGTACTGGCCTCGTTCTCCGATCCCCAGGCGGCACAAAAACTCGCCAGCGATACCGGCGGTCGGGTGCTGCGCCTGGAAGACATCGACCAGAAACTGCTGGGGCAGGCAAGCGCGATGGCGCCGATGAGTCACTGATACCTGGCAATGTTGCTTGTATGCCGAACCGCCTTTGTGGAGAGGGAGCTTGCTCCCGCTGGGCTCTGTAGGAGCTGTCGAGTGCAACGAGGCTGCGATCTTTCCCCAAACGCTTGAGTCTCAAGCGAAAGATCAAAAAGATCGCAGCCTTCGGCAGCTCCTACAACCGAGCGGGAGCAAGCTCCCTCGCCACATTGCGCATCAACCTCATCCCATGGAAGCGTCCACCCACTACCCAAGTAGCATTCGTCGCGCCGCCGCAGCTTCGTACACTCAGGGCTCCTATCACGCACCCGCCGGAGGCGACGATGCAGCAGGCCCAGAGCGAGGGTGTGGTGAGCGCCATGTCCCAGGCGAGCGACGTCCAGCAGGTGGCCCAGGCGCTGGCGCGGCAGTTGTTGCACCCGCACCTGGGGTTCGTGCTGTTTTTCTGTTCAGCCGAATACGACTTGCCGGCCCTGGGCCAGGCGCTGTCCCAGAGTTTCGGCGGGATTCGCCTGGTGGGCTGCACCAGCGCCGGGGAAATCACCCCCCAGGGCTACGGCCGCAACTGTGTGACGGCAGTGGGTTTCGATCATCGGCACTTTTCCATTGCCGCCGAGCTGATCGGGGAAATGGAGCACTTCAGCCTGATCGACGCCCAGCAAATGGTCGAGCGCCTGGCCAGCGGTTGTCGCAGCAACGCCTTGGCGCCGATCAAGGGCCATAGTTTCGCCTTGACCCTGCTCGATGGCTTGTCCAGCCGCGAGGAAATGGTGCTGGCGGCCTTGAGCGCCGCCCTGGGGGACATCCCGCATTTCGGCGGTTCGGCCGGCGATGACAACTACCTGACCCACACCCACGTCTACTTCGAAGGCCAATTCCACAGTGGCGCGGCCGTGGTGGTGCTGATCAACACCTGGCTGGAATTCGAAGTCTTCACCACCCATCACATCCTGCCCCGCCAGGAAAAACTGGTAGTGACCGGTGCGGACAGCGCCTCGCGACGGGTCTATGAGCTCAACGCCGAACCCGCCGCCGAGGAGTATGCCAGGCACATCGGCGTGCCGGTGAGCGCGCTCGACTACCGGGTGTTCGCCGCCCATCCCTTGGCCGTGCGCATCAATGACCAGTACTACGTACGGGCGATCCAGCAGGTGCACCCGGACTTGAGCCTGAGTTTCTACTGTGCGGTGGAGACCGGCATTGTCCTCACCGCCATGACTCCCGGTCCCTTGCTGCACAACCTGCAAACGCTGTTCGACGGTTTGCAGGCGCGCCTCGGCGACTTGCTGCTGACCATCGGCTGCGATTGCTTCCTCCGGCGCCTGGAGTTGGAAGATCGTGGCGGCCTGGAGCAGATCGGCCAGTTCCTGCGGGAACAACGGGTGATGGGGTTCAACACCTATGGAGAACAGTTCAATGGCATGCACATCAACCAGACGTTCACCGGAGTTGCCATTGCCCGACATCGCGTCCCCGGCCATCGCTGACCTACAGGCTCAGCTCGCCAGTCTGCAGCACGAAAACCGCAAGTTGCGGCGCATCAACGAGGCGCTGATCGAGCGGGTGGAGTCCGGCGTCACCCGGGGCAACGACCCCTATGCGGCGTTTCAACACTCGGTGGTGCTGGCCGAGCAGGTGCGTGAGCGCACCGATGCCCTGAACCAGGCCATGGCCGAACTCAAGGCCGGCAATCACTTGCTGGGCGAGGCGCGGCTGCGGGCGGAAACCGCCCATCGACACCTGATCGATGCCATCGAAAGCATCTCCGACGCGTTTGTGCTGTTCGACGAGCAGCAACGCATCGTCCTGTTCAACAGCCGCTTCAAGGCCTTCTGGGCCAACAGCCGGGTACGGATCATCGCCGGCATGCGCCTGTCCGAGGTCAAGCGCCTGATGACCGCCAACGGCCTGTTCAGCGAAGAACCCCGGGGCCAGGCCGACGAGCACGTGTTGTATCGCTTGCAGAACGGGCGTTGGCTGCAAGTCAGCGAGCGGCCGACCCAGGAAGGCGGGCGGGTGATCCTGTTTACCGACATCACCGACGTCAAGCTCAGCGAAACCGTGCGCCGCGAGCAGGCCATTGCGCAGAAATCCCATTTGTTGCAGCGGGCGGTGGACAACCTGTCCCAGGGCGTGGCGATGGTCAATGCCCAAGGCGTGCTGGAGCTGTGGAACCGGCGCTTCCTCGAGCTCAGCGGCCTGGCGCCGGTGGCGGCCCACCGGCCGTTCAACGAAGTGATTGCCGACAGTGAGCTGCAACTGCTGACCCCGGCCAGCCGCGACAGCAACGGCCGGCTGATCCACGAATGCGAGCAGCGCCTGTCCGATGGCCGGGTGCTGGAGATTCGCACGCATCCGTTGCCCACCGGTGGCTACGTCAACACCTTCACCGACATCACCGAGCGCTACCAGCACGCCGAGGCACTGAGCGAAAGCGAGCGCTGGATCCGGCTGATCACCGACCATGTGCCGGCGCTGATCGCCTACCTCAACGCCGACCTGGTCTATGAGTTCACCAATAAGGTCTACGAGCAATGGTATTGCTGGCCCCGTGGCGTGATGCTCGGCCAGAGCCTGCGCGAAGCCCATAGCGAGCAGCATTACCAGCGCCTGGAAGCCTACGTGGCCCGGGCGCTGGCGGGTGAGAGCGTGACGTTCGAATTCGCCGAGACCAACATCAACAACCAGGAGCGCTACATGCTGCGCTCCTACGTGCCGAACCGTTTGGCCAATGGCGAAGTGGTCGGGATTTTCGTGCTGATCCGCGACATCACTGAACGCCGTCGCACCGCCGAAGCCTTGCACCAGGCTTACCAGAACCTGGAGCAGCGGGTCCAGGAGCGCACCGCCGAACTGACCACACTCAATGACCAGTTGCTGCGCGAGATCGACGAGCGCAGCCGGGTGGAGTTGCGCCTGCGGGAGGCCAAGCGCGAGGCCGAGCAGGCCAACCTGTCCAAGACCAAATTCCTCGCGGCGGTCAGCCATGATCTGCTGCAACCGCTCAACGCTGCCCGGTTGTTCACCAGTGCCTTGCTTGAGCGCCGTGAGCCGGTCGCCAACGCGCAACTGGTGCGCAACGTCAGCAATTCGCTGCAGGACGTGGAGAACCTGTTGGGCACCCTGGTGGACATCTCCAAGCTGGACGCCGGGGTGATCAAGGCCGATGTCGCGCCGTTCGGCCTCAGTGAGTTGCTGGACAACCTGGCCGCCGAATACGCCCAGATCGCCCGCAGCGAAGGGTTGGAGCTGCATTTTGTCGGCTGTTCGGTGCTGGTGCGCAGCGACATGCAACTGCTCGCGCGGATCCTGCGTAACCTGCTGAGCAATGCCATTCGCTATACCCCCAGCGGGCGGGTGGTGCTGGGCTGTCGCCGACATCGCCAGCGCGTGTCGATCCAAGTCTGGGACAGCGGCATCGGCATCGCCGAGAACCGCCTGGAGGAAATATTCCAGGAGTTCAAGCGCGGTGACGTGCAGCGCCCGAACCAGGACCGTGGGTTGGGCCTGGGCCTGGCGATTGTCGAGAAAATTGCCGGGATCCTCGGACACCGGATCCAGGTGCGCTCCTGGCCGGGCAAGGGCTCGATGTTCGCCATCGACGTGCCGCTGAGCGCCACCGCGCCCAAGCCGTTGCCGTGCCTGGACATGAGCGAGCCGATGCTCGAACGACTGCGTGGGGCACGGGTCTGGGTGCTGGATAACGACGCGGCGATCTGCGCCGGCATGCGCACCTTGCTGGAGGGCTGGGGGTGTCGGGTGGTGACCGCGCTGTCGGAACAGGATCTGGCCCGCCAGGTGGACAACTACCACGCCGAGGCGGACCTGCTGATCGCCGACTATCACCTGGACCACGATCAGAACGGCGTCGATGCCGTGGCCCGGATCAACGCACGCCGGGCCTCACCGATCCCGGCGATGATGATCACCGCCAACTACAGCAACGAACTCAAGCAGCAGATCCGCGAGCGCGGGCACACCCTGATGCACAAGCCGGTGCGGCCGATGAAGCTCAAGATTGCGATGAGTCACCTGTTGGGCCAGCTCCCGAACCATTGAGCCGGACACCGTTTGTGGCGAGGGGATTTATCCCCGTTGGGCTGCGAAGCAGCCCCAGGACCTGTCAGACGTACTAAATTGTCAGGTTTTAGGGCCGCTTCGCGCCCCAGCGGGGATAAATCCCCTCGCCACAGGAAAGTGTTAACCATGTCCCCCGGTCCAAACAGGGGGGACCGGTTCACCGCCGCAGATAAGCCCCGAAATCAATATCCCCGGCACTGAGGATCGCCTGCACCCGGTTGTGCACGTTGAGCTTGCGCAGGATCGCCGAGACGTGGGCCTTGACCGTGGTTTCGGCGATATCCAGGGTGTAGGCGATCTGCTTGTTCGACTCGCCCTTGGTCATGCGTTCGAGCACCAGCAGTTGCTTACGGGTCAAGGCCTGGAGCAGTTCCGGCGGGAACGCCGGGGTTTCGTTCAGGCGCCGGCCCACCGGGCTCTTTTGCGTGCGGATGATGTCCGGCGGCAGGTACACGTTGCCGTTGAGGATCTGCTCGATGGCGTCAGTCATCTGCGAGCGTGGCGAGGATTTGGTGATGAAACCCACCGCGCCATAGGTGATGGCCTGCAACACCACTTGCTTGTCCTGCTCGGCGGAGACGATGACCACCGGAATGGTCGGTGCCTCGTTGCGCAGGTTGATCAGGCCATTGAGCCCGTGCATGCCGGGCATATTCAGGTCCAGCAGGATCAGGTCCAGGTCGTCGTGCTCGGCGGTCAATGCCAGGGCACTGTCCAGGTCGGCGGTTTCCATGACCTCGCTGCCAGGAAAACCGTCGCTGATGACGTTGTGGATGGCTTCGCGAAACAGTGGGTGATCGTCGGCTATCAGGATTTTATACATGGCCATTCACCTCGTTATTGTCGTGTGGGGCAGGGCAGTTGCGCATTTCTTTGCAAAATCAGGGAAAGGGTTCGGGGCGGGCCGCTTGCAGGGGCAGGTTGGCCGCCTCCCAGGCATCGAGGCCATCGCGATACCAGTACACTTGCTTATAGCCCATGGCAGCGGCGCGTTTTACCGCGTTCCAGCTCAACCAGCAATCGGCGCGGCAATAAAAGACCAGCGGTAGATCCAGCCGCCCGCCGGTGGCCGTGCGCAGGTGATGGCTGAAGTAGTCCTGCCAGGTCGGGTCGAGATCGCCATCACCGGTATTGGCCAGCCACAAGCTGCCGGGGAGGTTGGCGTGGGGTTCGTTGTCGATGAAACGCCCTTGGACCCACGGACGACGATAAACGTCGATCAGCAGCGGGGGCGAGGCTTGGCCGAGCAGGCGTTGCAGGGCCTGGGTGTCGAGGGTCTGGGCGCCGTCGACGGTGGCGGGCGTCGGGCTGCGGTATTGGGCGATGCGGTAGCCCTGCGTTGAAAACAGCGCGGTCTCGGCCTGGGCGACATTCAGTGCCAGGCCCAGCAAGAGGATCGCCAGCAAACGGGGCATAGGATTTATCCTTTTTGTTATGCGCCCATTACATGCCAGGGTCGAGGTCTTGTGAATGCGACCATAGACAGGAAAACCGGTACTAAAGTAGTAATTTTAGCCATGGGGCCCTGCGCAGACCCCTTGTGGGAGCGAGCAAGCTCGCTCCCACAGGGTTCCCCCCATAGGGATATTGGGCTGGGGCAGGATCAATTGGCCTTGCGCAACGCCGCATGCTGCGGATTGAACGTCCACACCGCCAGCAGCGCGAACACCAGGGTCAACCCCACGCATACCGCCATCGCCAGGAGGTTGAACTGCTCATACAGCGCAAAGCGCACCAATTCCACGCCATGGGTGAACGGGCTCACCGCGCAAAGCCAGTACAGCCAGGGGCTGGCTTCCTGCATTTTCCACAGTGGGTACAGCGCCGAGGACAGAAAGAACATCGGGAAGATCACGAAATTCATCACCCCGGCAAAGTTCTCCAGTTGCCGGATGGCATTGGACAGTAACAAGCCCAGGGCGCTGAGCATGAGGGCTACCAGCAGCAAGGCTGGCAAGGCCAGCAGCAGGCCCATGGTCGGTGGCTGGATGCCGTACAGCCAGGCGATGGCGAGAAAGGCGTAGACCTGTAACAGCGAGATCAGTGAGGTCGCCAGCAACTTGCTCGCCAGCAGGAAAGCCCGGGGCAGGGGGCTGGTGAGCAGGACGCGCATGCTGCCCATTTCCCGGTCATAGACCATCGACAGCGAGCCCTGCATGCCGTTGAACAACAGGATCATGCAGGCCAGCCCCGGCACGATGTACACCTCGTAGGGAATGTAGGTGTCATAGGGCGCGATGATGGCGATGCCCAGCGCCGCGCGAAAGCCCGCGGCGAACACCAGCAGCCACAGCAGCGGCCGGACCAGGGCGCTGAGCAGCCGGGTGCGTTGCAGCACGAAGCGCAGCCATTCGCGCACCACGATGCCGCTGAAACAGTGCCAGTACGCGTTCATGGCCGGACTCCCGAGGCGGTCAAATGGTTGAAGGCCGAACCGAGGGTGCCACCGTGTTCCTGGCTCACCGCGTCGGCCTGGCCGCTGGCGACCAGGCGGCCCTGGTGCACGATCAACAGGTCGTCGTCGGGTTGCACTTCGTCCAGCAGGTGAGTGGTCCAGAGCACGCTGATGCCCTGTTCGCTGCACAGTTGCCGAACGTGCAGGCCGAGGGCGAGACGGCTGGCCGGATCGAGACCGACGCTGGGTTCGTCCAGCAATAACAGGCGCGGTTCATGGAGCAGGGCGCGGGCGATTTCCACCCGGCGTCGATGGCCGCCATTGAGGTCGCGCACCCGCTCGTGGCGGCGCTCGGTCAGGTGCTGGCGGGTCAGTTCGGCATCGATGCGGGCACTGCCTTGGCGCCGCGAAAAACCATGCAGCGCCAGGTGATAGCGCAGGTTCTGTTCGATGCTCAGGTCCAGGTCCAGGGTGCTTTGTTGGAACACCACGCCCAACTGGCGCAAGGCCGGTCGTGGCGCCTTGTGCAGGGAGTGGCCACCGACGCGGATATCGCCCCGTTGCAGGTCGTACAGGCGCGTGAGCAGGGCGATCAGCGTCGACTTGCCGGCGCCGTTGGGCCCCAGCAGCGCGGCGAAACGGCCGGCGGGCAGGCTGAAACTCATCTGCTTGAGGGCTTCGCGCGGGCCATAGGCAAAGCTCAAGTCGCTGACTTCCAGGGCGTTCATGGCGTGACCACCACGCCCCAAGGGTAGCGCCCGACTTTCACCGACTTCAGGACTTTGCGGCTCTCTACATCGATCACCGAGACATCGCCACTGACGCCATTGGTTGCCAGCAGTTGCTTCTGGTCCGGGGTGAACGCCAGTTGCCAGACGCGCCGGCCCACGAGCAGGTAATCCAGCACTTCGAAGGTCTTGGCGTCGATCACCGCCACATGGTTGGCCGGACCCAGGGCGACGAACGCCAGCTTGCCGTCGGCGCTGAGCTTGATGCCCACCGGCTGCACCTTGTCGGGGTGGACACCCTTGATCTGGAACGTCAGGGTCTTGAGCACCTGGCGCGTGGCGACGTCGAGGACGGTCAGCGTGCCACCGATCTCCGCCGAGGCCCAGAGCTGCGTTCCGTCACGATTGAACTCGACGAAACGTGGCCGTTGGTCCACCAGGGTGTTGTCGGCCAGGGTCTGGGTGCTGGTGTCGATCCAGTGCAGCATGTTCGTGGTTTCACTGGTGTTGACCGCCCACTTGCCGTCGGGGCTGACAGCCATGCCTTCGGGCTCGACACCCACGCCGATCTGGCCCAGCACTTCGGAGGTATGGGTGTCGATCACTGTCACCAGCGCATCGTCTTCGTTGGACACGTAGAGCCAACGGTCGTTGGGATGCAGGGCGAATTGCTCGGGATCCTTGCCCGAAGGCAACTCCTTGACGATCTTGCGGGTGGCGACGTCCATCACCTGGACCCGGTCCGAATCGCTGGCGCAGATGTAGAGCAGGCGATTGTCATGGGACAGCAACAGGCCGCGGGGGCGCTGGCCCACGGGCAAGGTCTCGATGACTTCCAGGCTCTGCATGTCGATCAGGCTCAGGCTGTTGTCTTTTTCGTTGGAGACCCAGGCGATGCTGGCAGCGGCGGGATCGGCAGCCAGCAGAACAGCACCCAGGGCGAGGACTTGGCAGAGCAGGGCCGGTTTGAACAGCGGGCGGCGCATGGCGGTTTTCCTTATTGTTGTTATCGATCAGGGGTAACGGCAGCTCACTTCGGGCCGGTCATAGCCCAGGCTGTCCATTTCATTGGAGGGGTGCAGAAAACCGTCCTGGGGCGAGGTGCTGACCAGCGCCCGGGGCTGGACCAGGGGAATCGGTTGGCGTAGTTGGCCATTCCACGACCGGTAGCTGAGCTTGCGTCCCTTGAAGCCGTCCAGGGGCAATTGGTCGCTGAGGGCCAGTTGGCGGAGGGCGAACGGGTCGGTCTGACGCAGTTTGCTCACGGCGCTGGCGATGCTGCGCACGGCGATCCAGGCGGCGAAGTCACGGTCGTTCATCCAGCGCCCGGCGAGGGCTTCGAAGCGTTTTTGCAACTGCGCCGCGCCGTAGGTTTCCACGGTCTTGTGCCAGCCGGTGGGCGTCAGCCCTTGGGTGCCGGCCACTGGCCGTGGGTACCAGGTCTGGTAGGGCAGGTATTCGCCGAAGTCGCCGCGCTCGTCAGCCACCAGCACCACGTCGTATTCGGCGGTCTGGGTGAACAGCGGCATGTCGGCCTGGGCGCTGCGGCGCTGGTCATTGTCGAACTGCCAGGCCTTCTCGGCGACGATCTTCATGCCGAAGCGTTTCATGGCCCGGCGCAATGCAGTGGCATAGGCCTGGTCCTCGGGTGTCTGGCCGACGATCAGCAGGGCCCGCTGCCATTTGCGCACCACGCTGAACTGCACCAGGGCATCGGCGAGCATGGCTCGATCGGGCAGGCTGTGCAGCACGTTGCCCAGGCAATCGGTGGTGCGCAGGCTGTCGTCGGGGCTGCCGGCGTTGAACAGCAGGCTGTCGGGCAGGGCGGCGCTGAGATCGCGCAGACTGGCGGCCGGTGCATTGACCACGAACAGCCGCAGTCCTTGGTCGTGTTGGGCGCGGGCAGCCTGGAGCAGGGCTTCGGGGGTGTCGACGCTGGCACTGTCCAGGCGATAGTCGTGCTTGAGGAAGCGCCCGGTGCTGTTGCTGTCGATGATCGCCAATTCGGCGCCGCGCTGCCCGGCATCGGCAGGCTCGGCAATGACATTGGATAACAGCGGGCCGGGGTCGGGGCGATAACCCAGGTAGCCGATGCGTACTTGCAACGGCGTGGCATCGCCCGCGTGAGCGGTCGCCGCTGCCAGCAGAAAAACCAGGGCGTAACTGACGAGCCGGCGCATGACGTCCTCCATTGCGGGTAGCGCCAGCATAGGAAGGCTATGGCCCTGGGGAAATATGCAGAAAGTACCGCCGGGGCAGTACCAAGGTAGTAACTCGCGTTGGAAGCCGGGGTTTTAGGATGCAAGGCATCGTCATTGCCCAGGAAGGGACAGACCATGCGGATTCTCAAGACCCTGCTGCTGACGTTGCTGCTGATCCTGAGCTTGATCGGGGTGGATCGTCCCCAAGCCTGGAACTCTCCAACCCCTCCTGTGGGAGCGAGCTTGCTCGCGATAGCGTTGGTTCAGTCGGCCTCGGTATCGGCTGTGCCGCCGTCATCGCGAGCAAGCTCGCTCCCACAGGGTGGGGGTATCAATTCAGGGTTGGAGCACTAGCCATGTCGGCCCTATGGCGCATCAACCTCTGGGTGTCAGCCTTCTTCGCCCTGGTCACCCTGGCTTGTGCCGTCTTGCTGTTGCACCAGGCCACAGCCGATGTGAAGCGAGAATTGCAATCGGCCGAGTCGGTGGTGCATTACCTGCGTGAAACCGCCGAGCGCGACCCGGCCAGTCTCCAGCCGCGGTTGACCGGCAGCCTGCGTCATGTGCGGGTCCGTTGGCTTTCCCCTGGGGAACGGTTCCCCGCGGATGAAGACGGGATGAAAGCCTGGCTCGGCCGCCAGCTACTGGACGACGGCCCCGCGGCCCAGGTGGTGGCGTTGCCTGACGGTCGGCGGGCCTGGATTGCCGTCGATCCGCGGGACGAAATCGACGAGATTCTCGATTCGTTGGTGCAACTGTTGTACGTCTGCGCCTTGGCGCTGTCGCTCAGCCTGTTGGTGATCCGCTGGGCGGTACGCCGGGGTATGCGTTTGCTCGATGAATTGCTGCAGGCACTGCGTCAGGTGTCTGCCGGCAACCTGCAGGTGCGCCTGGGCATTGAAGGTGTTCCGGAAGCGCAGCAACTGGCGGGGCATTTCAATCGCATGACCGCCGCCCTGGCCGCGGCCCAGGCCGATAACGCCCGGCTCACCCAGGCCTTGCTGGCCGTGCAGGAACAGGAGCGCACCCGGCTGGCCCAGACCCTGCACGACGACCTGGGCCAATACGTGGCCGGCATTCGTGCCCGCGCCTGCCTGTTGCGCCTGGTGATGGATCAGCCGCCGGTGCTGGAGCAGACCGTCAGCCAGCTCGAAGACCATTGCGAGCATTTGCAACAAGGTTTCCGGGCGCTGGTGCATGACTTGTACCCGGTGGTGTTGCAGCACCTGCCATTGTGCGAAGCCATCGGGCTCTTGGCCGGGCAATGGCAGGCCAGCCAGGGCATCGCCTGTCAGCTGCGGATCGACGAAGCCTTGCCGCCCATGTCCGGATCGGACAAGACCCACCTGTATCGCCTGTTGCAGGAAGCACTCACCAACGTTGCCCGGCATGCCGGTGCCACGCAGGTAAGGATTCGCCTGCAACATCGCGCCGGGCGCCTGCGCTTGCTGGTGCGCGACAACGGCCGCGGTGCGACGCAGCCACCGCGCGCCGGTGTGGGCTTGCACTCGATGTCCGAACGGGCGCGCAGCCTGGGCGGGGAGTTGCGCATCATCAGCCAGCCTGGCGCCGGTTGGGCGCTGGCCTTGAATATTGCCCTGGAGGCGTGATGAACATTTTGTTGGTGGATGACCATGCGGTGGTTCGGCAGGGCTATGCCAGCCTGCTACGGGCGCTGATGCCGGACCTGCAGGTCCGCGAAGCAGCCACCGGTGAAGAGGCGCTGAGCCTGGTGCAGGAACAGGTGCCGCACCTGGTGATCATGGACTTTGGCCTGCCCGGTATCAGCGGTCTGGAAACCACCCGCCGGCTACGCCAGCGCCTGCCGCAACTGCGGGTGCTGTTCTTCAGCATGCACGACGAATTGCCGCTGGTGCGCCAGGCATTGGACGCCGGCGCCGCGGGCTATCTGACCAAGAATTCGGCGCCCCAGGTGTTGGTGGAAGCGGTACGCCGAGTGCTGGCCGGTCATGCCTACATCGAACAGTCCCTGGCCACGCAACTGGCCTGCGCCAGCTCCCGGCAGGATGTCGACCCGCGCCTGCAATGCATGACCCAGCGGGAGTTGGAGATCTTCGTCATGCTCGCCAAGGGCACACCGGCGCGCACCATTGCCGAGCAGCTGTGCATCAGCGCCAAGACCGTGTCCAACCACCTGACGTTGCTCAAGAGCAAGTTGCAGGTCAGCTCCCATGCCGAGTTGGTGCACTTGGGGATTGATATGGGGGTGGTGCGGGTGGCGGGGTGAATCCCTGGTTCCACTGCGATGGTCAACGGTGGTGAGGGGATTTATCCCCGCTGGGCTGCGAAGCAGCCCCAAAACCTGACAACTCGGTGTGTCAGATTCACTGAGTGAGCTGCTCCAGGGGCTGCTTCGCAGCCCAACGGGGATAAATCCCCTCGCCACAGGGTTCTGTGGCAATCCTTACTGATCCCAAGAAGTCGGGCAGCCGGTGCAGCCTTCCATATTCGCATCCTGGAAATTTCCATAGTGCTGGCGAGAACCGCTCAGGTTGGCCTGTTCCAGGTTGCTTTCGCCGAGCTTTGCTTCCTGCAGGTTGGCGTCGCGCAGGTCGGCGCCCTTGAGGTCGGCCTTGCTCAGCCAGGCCATCTCCAGGTCAGCGGCCTGCAGGTTGGCACCTTGCAGCCGCGCGCCGGACAAGCGGGCGAACTGAAGGTAGGCGGCGGTCAGGTCGGCACGTTGGAACTGCGTGCCCTGGGCGAATAGCCCCCAGCCCTGGATCGCCTTGAGCGTGGCGCCGCTGAAGTCCGCCAGGCGCAGGTTGCTTTGTTGCAGGCTGGCGCGGGTTAGGTTGGCGCCCTGCAGCTGGGCTTTCTCGAGGTTGGCCAGGTCCAGCCGCGCGTGCCGCAGGTCGGCGTCGCGCAGGTCGGCACCGCTGAGGTTCATCTTGCGCAGGTCCTGGTTCGCCAGTTTTGCGCCACGCAGGTTGGCGCCGGGGCATTGGCTGGCTTCGGCGATGACGCAGCCGTTGAGGGTGAGTGGGGTGTCGAGGTCGTCGGCGTTGGCCAAGGCGCCAACGAACAGAAGCAGCAATGACAAGCATCTCATGGCATGAACTCGGGCAATTGTGGGAGCGAGCTTGCTCGCGATGGCGGTGGTTCAGCCGGCATTGATGTTGACTGACGCGGCGCCATCGCGAGCAAGCTCGCTCCCACAGGGGATTGTTGTATCGATCAGGATTCAGGTGGGATCGGGCTATTTCTGCGCGGTCGCCTTATCCCAACTCGGAATCTTGAACACCCAGAACGACCCACCCTGGGCTACGGGCTTGGTCAGTTCTGCCATGTCACCGCCCCACAACGGTACGGCGCCGCCGTAGCCGACGGTCACGCCGATGTACTGCTCGCCGTCCTGTTCCCAGGTGATGGGCGGGGAGACAATGCCGCTGCCGGTCTGGAACTTCCACAGCTCCTTGCCGGTTTTCGCATCAAAGGCCTTGAAGAATCCGTCGCCAGTGCCGGTGAACACCAGGTTGCCCTTGGTCGCCAGCACGCCGGCCCACAGCGGCAGCGGTTCCTTGTGCTCCCACACCACCTTGCCGGTGGTGGGGTTCATCGCCCGCAGGCTGCCGACGTGATCGTCGTACATGCGCTTGATACGGAAGCCCATGCCCAGGTAGGCCGAGCCTTTCTTGTAGTTCACTTCTTCGGTCCAGTATTCCTCTTTCCACTGGTTGCCGGGGACGTAGAACAGGCCGGTGTCCTGGCTGTAGGCCATGGGGTTCCAGTTCTTGCCGCCGAGGAACGGAGGCGAGACTTCCACCGGCTTGCCCTTGGTTTCGCCGGGCAGTGGCTTGGCCGGGCGCTGGCCGGGATTTTCCACGGGGCGGCCGGTCTTCAGGTCGATGTGGCTGGCCCAGGTGATGTTATCGACGAAGGGGAAGGCGTTCTGCAGCTTGCCGTTGTTGCGGTCCACCACGTAGAAGAAGCCGTTGCGGTCGGCGTGGGCGGTGGCCTTGACCACCTTGCCGTCCTTGTCCTTGTAGTCGAACAGCACCAGCTCGTTGTTGCCGGAGAAGTCCCAAGCGTCGTTGGGCGTGTGTTGGTAGAACCACTTCACCTCGCCCGTACTTGGGTCGACACCGACCTGGCCCGAGGTGTAGAGGCTGTCGTAGTCGTGGGGGTTGCCGTCCTTGGCCGTGCGCGCCCAGGTGTTCCACGGGCCGGGGTTGCCCGCGCCGACGATGATGGTGTTGGTCTCGGCGTCGAAACTGGCGCTCTGCCAAGGTGCGCCGCCGCCATGACTCCAGGCTTCGACCTTGCCGGTTTCGGTGGTCTTGTCGTCGGGCCAGGAGGGCGCCTTGACGTCGCCGGTCGGGGTGCTGTCCTTGCCGTTGAGACGGCCCATGTGGCCTTCGACGAACGGGCGCATCCAGACTTCTTCGCCGGTGTCCGGGTCGCGGGCAAACAACTGCCCGACCACGCCGAACTCGTCGCCGGAGCTGCCGTGGATCAGCAGCACCTTGCCGCTGGTCTTGTCCTTGATCAGCACCGGTGCGCCGGTCATGGTGTAGCCGCCGGCGTGATCACCGAATTTTTTGTTCCACACCACCTTGCCGGTGTTCTTGTCCAGGGCGACCACCCGCGCATCCAGGGTGCCGAAGTAGATCTTGTCGCCATAGATGGCCGCGCCGCGGTTGACCACATCGCAGCACGGGCGAATGTTGTCCGGCAGCCGGTGGTTGTAGGTCCACAGGCGTTTGCCGGTCCTGGCGTCGAGGGCGAACACCCGCGAGTAGGAACCGGTGACGTAGACCACGCCATCGCTGACGATGGCTTGGGATTCCTGGCCGCGCTGCTTCTCGTCACCGAACGAGTAGGACCAGGCGGGGGTGAGCTTGAACACGTTCTTGTCGTTGACCTGGGCCAGCGGGCTCCAGCGCTGGGCGTTGGTGCCCATGCCGTATTGCAGCACGTCCTGGGTGGTCAGGTGGTCGTTGGCAATGTCTTCCCAACTGACCCCTGGCGTCGCGGCGCTGGCCAAGGGGCTCAGCGACAGACTGCCGGCCAACAGCAAGGCAACAGTCAAGGAGGAGAGGGCGGGTAGCATTTTTATTCTCATGGTGGCAGTTCCCAGTGAAGGTTTTGGCCTGACTAGGTTGGGTCGCGCCGGTGCCTGGCCGATACGGAAAAAGTCCCGCCTTTGCCGGGAAGACTTCCCGAACCGCCTGTCTTTGCGACTTGCGTCGGATGGCCTGCTACCAAGGAACTAGACCGCGGCCACCAAAGCAGCATTCGGCTGTGGCGGTGTGGTTCCTAAGATGACGGCACGGCCTCTGCAGAGAGGTCATGCGTGCAATCCAGAGGGCATAACAATGACAACAAAATGCAACGCCATCATCGCTACCGCACTGCTGATGGGGCTGATCGGCGCAGGCTCCGCGTGGGCCCACGGCAACGTAGTGCCCCAGGCAGTGGAAACCAAAGGCTTGACCCCGGTCAAGGACACCAACCTGCCGCTTGACGGCGATGGCTGGGCTTCGCAGAACCCATACCGCAGTTCTCCCGAGCGTGACAAAGCTGTGGAAATCGGCGCCTCGGCCTACAACCAGAACTGCGCCGCGTGCCATGGCCTGGAAGCCAAGTCCGGTGGGATCGCCCCGGACCTGCGCATGTTGGACGCAGCCGAAGCCGGTGATGAATGGTTCGTCGAGCGCGTACGCCACGGCGCGGTGCGCGACGGTCGGGTCTATATGCCGAAGATGGCCGATTACCTGAGCCAGGAAGCCTTGTGGGCCGTGCGCACCTATCTCGACAGCGTGCACGTCGAGGAGTGATCGCCATGCGCTGGTTCGCCTGGGTAATCTGCTGCGTGTTGCTGGGTGCCCAGGCGGTTCAGGCCCAGGTGCGCAGCTACGATCAGATGATCGCCGCCGGGGAACTGAAGGTGGCGGTCTACAAGGACTTCGCCCCCTACAGCTTCGAAGACCAGGGCCAGCCCAGGGGGGTCGACGTCGAACTGGCCCAGTCCTTGGCCAATGCGCTGGGTGTGCGCCTGCAACTGATCTGGGCGCCGCCCGGCGAAAAGCTCGATGACGATCTGCGCGACTACATCTGGCGCAGCAGTCCGCTGCATGACCGGCAACTGGCCGACCTGATGATGCGCGTCCCGTACGATCACGACTATGTGCAACGCCGCAACGACGTGGGTGAGTTGGAAAATGCCCAGGTGGTGATGTTCGGGCCTTACCAGCAGGAGTGCTGGCAGGTGGCGTATGACCGTCGCCGGCTGGATTCGGTGGGCAGCGTCGCGGTATTCCAGCAGCACCCTATCGGGGTGGAGGTCGACAGCGTGCCGTCGTTCTACCTGACCTCGGTGTTCAACGGCATGCTCAGCGCCAAGACCCGCCATTACCCCAGTGTCGCCAAAGCCTTCGGGGCCATGCAGGCTGGCGAGGTCGACGCGGTCATGGCCATGCGTGGGGAAATCGACTGGCAAGTGCATGAGGCGGCCGATCCGCAACTGGCACTGGCGGAGAATGCCTATCCGAACATGGGCAAGCAGCGCTGGGAAATCGGCATGGCGGTGCATGAAAGCAACCGTCAGTTGGCCTATGCGGTGGAAGAGGCACTGGAAGGCTTGATCCGTGACGGCAGCGTCAAGGCTGTCTACGCCCATTACGGCCTGCGTTACGAAGTGCCCGAGATGTACCAATAGGAGCGCAGGGATGAACTGGCGAGCGTATGGCCTGCTGTTGTGGTGCCTGCCGTGGCTGGCGATGGCGGTCGAGCCAGGAAAGGATCCGGTGCCGTCGGTGATGTGGGCCTTCTATCACAAGCAATTGTTGGGGGACGCGCCGTTCGTGTTCGACGAGCGGGTTCGGTTGCTGGCACCGCCCTTTGCCGAAGACGCGCGCCAGGTACCACTGGAAATCGATGCCCGGGCCTTTGCCGGCGACGTCGTACGGGTGCTGGCCTGGGCCGAATTGAATCCGTTGCCGAAGATCGTCGACTTCCACCCGGGGGAGCGGGTGCTGCCCTGGTTGTCGATCCGTATTCGTATCGAGCAGGCCACGCCGTTGCGGGCCGCCGTGCAGACCCGCGATGGCCTCTGGCACGTCGGTTCGACCCTGATCGACGCGGCGGGTGGTGGCTGTACCGCGCCCAGCGTGGTGCGCACCCAGCCGGGTTGGGAAGAGCACCTGGGCGAGGTGCTGGGTGGGCGGTATCCGCGAGGGGAGTCGAGTCGCTTGCGCCTGCAAATTGCCCACCCCATGGACAACGGCCTGGTGAGCGGCATCCCGGAATTCTTTATCAACCAGGCGCAACTGTTGGACGCCGACGGCAAGCTGCTGGCGCGCCTGGAGCTGTTCCCGGCGGTCAGCGAAAACCCCAACCTGGGCTTCGATATCCAAGGCCCGGGACAGACCCGCCTGATGCTGCGCGACAACAGCGGCAACGCGTTCGAGGCGGCCATTCCCTGACCAGAAGGAACGCGCCATGCGCTGGCTGTTATTGATCTGTCTTGGCCTGTGCCTGCCGGCATGGTCCGCCACCGATTATTCAC
The DNA here is from genome assembly GCF_900115235.1 of Pseudomonas sp. NFACC24-1. Taxonomy (NCBI): domain Bacteria; kingdom Pseudomonadati; phylum Pseudomonadota; class Gammaproteobacteria; order Pseudomonadales; family Pseudomonadaceae; genus Pseudomonas; species Pseudomonas sp. NFACC24-1. The sequence goes on along the minus strand of NZ_FOVS01000017.1, from coordinate 59,984 downwards.
TCAAGCCCCGGCAGATCGCCGAAGGCACCTGGCTGCTGGAAGGCAGCACCGAAAACTTTGCCAAGACCAACGGCGGTAACATCGTCAATACCGGCTTCATCGTCACCGATGCCGGCGTGGTGGTGATCGACACCGGGCCGTCGAAGCGCTACGGCGAAGCCCTGCGCCAGGCCATTGCGGCGACCACCGATAAGCCGGTCATCCAAGTCTTGCTGACCCACCATCACCCCGACCACGTATTGGGCAACCAGGCGTTCAGCGACGTGCCCATCGGTGCCTTGGCCGGGACCACGGACTTGCTGCGGCAACAGGGCGATGCCATGGCGGAAAACATGTACCGGCTGGTGGGCGACTGGATGCGCGGCACCGAGGTGGTGCTGCCCAGCCAAGTGTTGACGCCCGGTGTGCTCAAGGTGGGCAATCATGGGTTGCGATTGCTGCAACTGGCCGGGCATACCGGGGCCGACCTGGCCATCCTCGACGAAACCACCGGCGTATTGTTCGCCGGCGACCTGGTGTTCTACGAACGGGCCCTGACCACCCCCAACAGCCCGGGGCTGGAGGTCTGGCTCAAAGACCTGGACACCCTGCAGGCCTTGCCTTGGAAGCAGATCGTGCCCGGCCATGGCCCAGTGGCGACTGACGCCCGACCCTTTGCGCAGATGCGCGATTACCTGGGCTGGCTCGACCAACTGCTGCGCGACGGCGCGACCCGCGGCGACGACATGGCCGAGATGATCCGCAGCCCCATCCCCGAACGCTTCGCCGGGATCAGCCTGAGTCGGTATGAGTTGATTCGTAGCGTCAGCCATCTCTATCCACGTTATGAACGGGCGGTGATGACGCGGGTAGATGCCCATGACCCAGGCTGAAGACACACCCCTGTGGCGAGGGGATTTATCCCCGCTGGGCTTGCAGCCCCATGAGCCAGTCCAGCCACCCTGATCGTCAGCAGAAGATAAAGGGCCGCTTCGCGCCCCAACGGGGATAAATCCCCTCGCCACAAATGGGCCCGTCGCAGGCATTGTGGACACAGGCAACGGCCCCACATGTACCAAGGAACTAGAAAACTCAACACAGCGGGCAATTGTTGGCAGCGGCCCCGAGGCCAAGAATCTGTGGCAGACCGGGAAAATTTCCCGGGTATAACAATAACCGCAGAGGTAGCCGTCATGAGTCATCCCGCACGTCGCCAACCCTTCGCCGTGAGCCTGCTGCTCAGCGCCATGCTGCTGTCCGGTTCGGCCCTTGCAGCCGTGACCGATCAGGAAATTCTCCAGGACCCGAAGAACCCCGAGCAGATCGTGACCAATGGCCTGGGCGTCCAGGGCCAGCGCTACAGCCCGCTTGCCACCCTCAACACCGACAACGTCAAGGACCTGCGTCCGGTCTGGGCGTTTTCCTTCGGTGGTGAAAAGCAGCGCGGCCAGCAAGCCCAGCCGATGATCAAGGACGGGGTGATGTACCTCACCGGTTCCTATTCTCGGGTGTTTGCCGTGGATGCGCGCACCGGCAAGAAACTGTGGCAGTACGATGCGCGTCTGCCCGATGACATCCGCCCTTGCTGCGACGTGATCAACCGTGGCGTAGCGCTGTACGGCGACCTGGTGTTCTTTGGCACCCTCGACGCCAAGTTGGTGGCATTGAACAAGGACACCGGCAAAGTGGTGTGGAGCAAGAAGGTCGCCGACCACAAGGAAGGCTATTCCATCAGCGCCGCACCGCTGATCGTCAACGGCAAGCTGATCACGGGCGTGGCCGGTGGCGAGTTCGGTGTGGTGGGCCAGATCAGCGCCTATGATCCGAAGAACGGCGAACTGCTGTGGACCCGTCCGACCGTGGAAGGCCACATGGGCTACGTCTACAAGGACGGCAAGGCGGTCGAGAATGGCATTTCCGGTGGCGAGGCGGGCAAGACCTGGCCGGGCGATCTCTGGAAGACCGGCGGTGCGGCGCCTTGGCTGGGCGGCTACTACGACCCGGAAACCAACCTGTTGCTGTTCGGCACCGGCAACCCGGCGCCATGGAACTCCCACCTGCGTCCTGGCGACAACCTCTATTCCTCCTCGCGTCTGGCCCTGAACCCGGACGACGGCACCATCAAATGGCACTTCCAGAGCACGCCGCACGACGGCTGGGACTATGACGGCGTCAACGAACTGATCTCGTTCAACTACAAGGAAGGCGGCAAGGACATCAAGGCCGCGGCCACCGCCGACCGTAACGGCTTCTTCTACGTGCTTGACCGCACCAACGGCAAATTCATCCGCGGCTTCCCGTTTGTCGACAAGATCACCTGGGCCACCGGCCTGGACAAGGACGGCCGGCCGATCTACAACGAGGCCAGCCGTCCGGGTGCTCCGGGCAGCGAAGCCAAGGGCAGTTCGGTGTTCGTGGCACCGGCGTTCCTCGGCGCGAAAAACTGGATGCCCATGGCCTATAACCAGGACACTGGCCTGTTCTACGTGCCGTCCAACGAATGGGGCATGGACATCTGGAACGAAGGCATCGCCTACAAGAAAGGCGCGGCGTTCCTCGGGGCCGGCTTCACCATCAAGCCGCTGAACGAGGATTACATCGGTGTACTGCGGGCCATCGACCCGAAGACTGGCAAGGAAGTCTGGCGCCACAAGAACTATGCGCCACTGTGGGGCGGGGTGCTGACCACCAAGGGTAACCTGGTGTTCACCGGGACGCCTGAAGGGTTCCTGCAGGCCTTCAACGCCAAGACCGGGGAAAAGGTCTGGGAATTCCAGACCGGCTCCGGCGTGCTTGGCTCGCCCATCACCTGGGAAATGGACGGCGAGCAATACGTCTCCGTGGTGTCCGGGTGGGGCGGCGCGGTGCCGCTGTGGGGCGGCGAGGTGGCCAAGCGTGTGAAAGACTTCAACCAGGGCGGCATGCTCTGGACCTTCAAGTTGCCGAAAGCGTTGGTGGCCAAACGCTGAGTTGAACGGGCCGGGCGCGGTCCTTGTGGCGAGGGGATTCATCCCCGCTCGAGTGCGCAGCGCTCGCAGAAAATTTGGGGCTGCTTCGCAGCCCAGCGGGGATGAATCCCCTCGCCACAATGGACCGCGCCCATAGTTGGTCCTCGCATCCCAGAAATTCAAAATCTACGACCAAATAACGAGAGCCCCCCCTGCCAACGACGCATTCGTCCGGCCTGCGGGGCTCTCTACCATCGGCCTATCGCTTGTCCCGTGACAGGCATCGACCAGGCAGAGGCCCCATCATGATCTACGCACAACCCGGAACCCCAGGCGCCGTCGTTTCCTTCAAGCCGCGCTATGGCAATTTCATCGGCGGCGAATTCGTCGCGCCGGTCAACGGCGAGTACTTCACCAACACGTCCCCGGTCAATGGCGAAGTCATTGCCGAATTCCCACGCTCCAGCGCCGCCGACATCGACAAGGCCCTGGATGCCGCCCATGCCGCCGCCGACGCCTGGGGCAAGACCTCGGTGCAGGACCGCTCCCTGGTGCTGTTGAAAATCGCCGACCGCATCGAGCAGTACCTGGAAGTCCTCGCCGTTGCAGAAACCTGGGACAACGGCAAGGCCGTGCGCGAAACCCTCAATGCCGACGTGCCGCTGTCGGCTGACCATTTCCGTTATTTCGCTGGTTGCATCCGCGCCCAAGAGGGCGGGGCCGCCGAGATCAACGAACTGACCACGGCTTATCACTTCCACGAACCCCTGGGCGTGGTCGGGCAGATCATCCCGTGGAACTTCCCGCTGCTGATGGCCGCCTGGAAACTCGCCCCGGCCCTGGCCGCCGGTAACTGCATCGTGCTCAAGCCGGCCGAGCAGACGCCGCTGTCGATCACCGTGTTTATCGAACTGATCGCCGACCTGCTGCCACCTGGCGTGCTGAATATTGTCCATGGTTTTGGCCGTGAAGCCGGCGAAGCCCTGGCCACCAGCAAGCGCATCGCCAAGATCGCCTTCACCGGCTCCACCCCGGTGGGCTCGCACATCATGAAATGCGCCGCCGAGAACATTATCCCGTCCACCGTGGAGCTGGGCGGCAAGTCGCCGAACATCTTCTTCGAAGACATCATGCAGGCCGAGCCGGCCTTCATCGAAAAGGCCGCCGAAGGCCTGGTACTGGCGTTCTTCAACCAGGGCGAGGTCTGCACCTGCCCGTCCCGTGCGCTTGTGCAAGAGTCGATCTATGCGCCGTTCATGGCCGAGGTGATGAAGAAAATCGCCAAGATCAAGCGCGGCAACCCGCTGGATACCGAGACCATGGTCGGTGCCCAGGCTTCCCAGCAGCAATACGACAAGATCCTTTCCTACCTGGAGATCGCCCGGGAAGAGGGCGCCGAGTTGCTGACCGGTGGTGCGGCCGAGCACCTGGAAGGTGACTTGTCGAGCGGCTATTACATCCAGCCGACCCTGCTCAAGGGCCACAACAAAATGCGTGTGTTCCAGGAAGAGATCTTCGGCCCGGTGGTGGGTGTGACCACCTTCAAGGACGAAGCCGAAGCCCTGGCGATCGCCAACGACACCGAGTTCGGCCTCGGTGCCGGCCTGTGGACCCGCGACATCAACCGCGCCTACCGCATGGGCCGGGCGATCAAGGCCGGTCGCGTGTGGACCAACTGCTACCACCTGTACCCGGCCCATGCCGCGTTCGGTGGCTACAAGAAGTCCGGCGTGGGGCGTGAAACCCACAAGATGATGCTCGATCACTATCAGCAGACCAAGAACCTGCTGGTGAGCTACGACATCAATCCGTTGGGGTTCTTCTAACCTACGGGGGATCGTTCCCACGCAGAGTTGATCGTTCCCACGCTCTGCGTGGGAATGCAGCCCGGGACGCTCCGCGTCCCAAAAAGCCGAACGCGGAGCGTCCGTTGAGGCATTCCCACGCAGAGCGCGGGAACGATCGAATGGCCTGTGCTACCAACGCACCCCACCCACCGCTTCGAAAGTAGCATTCGAGCCCCAGGCGTGGCGTGCATTAATGACCTTGCCGGAATCGCCCGGTACAAGAAGAGGAAAGACCCATGTGGACTAAACCCGCGTACACCGACCTGCGTATCGGCTTTGAAGTGACGATGTACTTCGCCAACCGATGAGTGCTGGCCCGGCCTGGAACATTCAGGCCGGGCTACCCATTGGTCTGATTGCATTCACAGCGGGATGCTTTAGGCTCAAGGTATCCCCTGACAATAACAACAGGCTTACCAATGAGCCACGTAACTGAAAAGATGAGCCTCAGCCCGCTGCGCAAGTTCGTTTCTCCTGAAATCATGTTCGGTGCCGGTTGTCGGCACAATGTCGGCAACTACGCCAAGACCTTCGGGGCACGCAAAGTGCTGATCGTCACCGATCCCGGGGTCATCGCCGCCGGTTGGGTGGCGGACGTCGAGGCCAGTCTCCAGGCCCAAGGTATCGATTACTGCCTCTACAGCGCGGTCTCGCCCAATCCACGGGTCGAGGAAGTGATGCTCGGTGCCGACCTGTACCGGGAAAACCATTGCGATGTCATCGTCGCGGTGGGCGGTGGTAGCCCGATGGATTGCGGCAAAGGCATCGGCATTGTCGTTGCCCACGGCCGCAATATCCTCGAGTTCGAAGGCGTCGACACCCTGAACGTGCCCAGCCCGCCGCTGATCCTGATACCCACCACGGCGGGGACGTCGGCTGACGTGTCGCAATTCGTGATCATCTCCAACCAGCAAGAACGCATGAAATTCTCCATCGTCAGCAAGGCGGCGGTACCGGACGTGTCGCTGATCGACCCGGAAACCACCCTGAGCATGGATCCGTTCCTGTCCGCCTGTACCGGCATCGATGCGCTGGTGCATGCCATCGAGGCGTTCGTGTCCACCGGTCACGGCCCGTTGACCGACCCCCATGCCCTGGAAGCCATGCGCCTGATCAATGGCAACCTGGTGCAGATGATCGCCAATCCGGCGGACATCGCTCTGCGGGAAAAAATCATGCTGGGCAGCATGCAGGCCGGGCTGGCGTTCTCCAATGCGATCCTCGGGGCTGTGCACGCGATGTCCCACAGCCTGGGCGGGTTCCTCGATTTGCCCCATGGCCTGTGCAACGCGGTATTGGTGGAGCACGTGGTGGCGTTCAACTACAACTCGGCACCGGAGCGTTTCAAGGTGATTGCCGAGACCCTGGGCATCGATTGCCGGGGGCTCAATCACCGGGAGATCCGCACCCGCCTGGTGGAGCACCTGATTGCCCTCAAGCACACCATCGGTTTCCACGAAACCCTGGGCCTGCACGGCGTGAGCACCTCGGATATCCCGTTCCTGTCGCAACATGCGATGCACGACCCGTGCATCCTCACCAATCCTCGGGAGTCGAGCCAGCGGGATGTCGAGGTCGTCTATGGCGAAGCCCTCTGACGAGCTCCAAAAAGCCTTGGAGGGACTGCTGGGGCTGGGTAATCACTCGACGCGCAAGAGTCATTATCCGGAACTGACGGCGCGCCTCGATGAGCTGGAACAGGCCCGGCAACACCTGCAACAGCTCAACGACCAACTGGAGCAGCGGGTGGCCGAGCGCACCGATGCGCTGTTGGAAGCCAACCACAACCTGCAGCAGCAGATTGCCCAGCGCGAACGGGTAGAACAGCAGTTGCGCGATGCCCGGGACGTCGCCCAGGCCGCCAACCGCAGCAAGGACAAATACCTGGCCGCCGCCAGCCATGACCTGTTGCAGCCACTGAACGCGGCTCGCTTGCTGATCTCTACGTTGCGTGAACGCGAACTGCCTGCCGCCGAGCACGTGCTGGTCGAACGCACCCACCAGGCGCTCGAAGGCGCCGAAGACCTGCTCACCGACCTGCTGGACATTTCCCGGCTGGATCAGGCCGCCGTCAAGCCCGACCTGGCGCCATATCGGCTGGATGAGTTGCTGGGGCCGCTGGTGTCGGAGTTTCAATCGGTGGCCGGTGCCGCCGGGTTGGAGCTGCGAGTGCGGTTTGGCGACGAAGCGGTGCTGACCGACCTGCGATTGATCAGCCGTATCCTGCGCAATCTGCTGAGCAATGCCTGCCGCTACACCGACCAAGGCGGCATTCTCCTGGCGGCCCGACGCCGGGGAGGGCGCTTGAGCCTGGAAGTCTGGGACACGGGGCGGGGGATCGCCGCCGATTGCCTGGAGTCGATTTTCCTCGAATTCAATCAACTGGACGTCGGCCGGGCGGCGGATCGCAAAGGCGTGGGCCTGGGGTTGGCGATTGTCGAACGCATCGCCCATATCCTCGGCTACCGGGTGCAGGTGCGTTCGCGGCCGGGACGGGGCTCGGTGTTCAGTATCGAGGTGCCGCTGTCCAGCGAAAAACCATTGCCCGTGTCGCTGGCCCCGGTACAGGCGGTCGCCGGCAACCCGCTGCCGGGGCGGCGCTTGTTGGTGATCGACAATGAGCTGAGCATCCTGCAAAGCATGGCCGCGCTGTTGGGGCAATGGGGCTGCGACGTGTTGACCGCCACCGACGAGGCGGGTGCCCTTGACGTGCTGCAGGGGCGGGCGCCGGAGCTGATTCTGGCGGATTTCCACCTGGATCATGGGGTCGTGGGCTGTGAAGTGGTCAAGCACCTGCGCGAGCATTTTCGCCAGGCGATCCCGGCGGTGATCATCACCGCCGACCGCAGCGACCAGTGCCGCCGCGCCTTGCGCAAACTGGATGCACCGCTGCTGAACAAACCGGTCAAGCCTGGCAAGTTGCGGGCGGTGTTGAGTCAGATGCTCGGATAGGTTTGTGTTGTAGATACTCTGTAGGAGCTGTCGAGTGCAGCGAGGCTGCGATCCTTTAATTCATCCGCTTAGGACTCAAGCGGCCAGGGCAAGATCGCAGTCTCGTTACACTCGACAGCTCCTACACGAATTCGTCGCGAGGGCCATTAAAATGCTGTCATTTGGTCGGCGTTTTTGCCAAGAATGTAAAAATGCGCTTCGATCTGTTTATTTCCTTATGTAAACTCCCCCCGCTGCGACAATCGGGCGCGGCTATGCCAGCTCGATAATCACCATTTCGCAGCGTCCCTCACCCAGCTGAAGCCAAGACCTACAAGAAGTCAGCGCCGGAGAGACATAAACGAGAGGCCGACGAACTGCTCGGCCCTGTAGGTCCATCCTCCAGTCCGTCTCGATCCCATCCCCCTGGCTTTGCTGGCCGTGGATGTGGTCTATCATTGATCAGGACCGGAGGGCGGAATGGCGTTCCATCCTAGGGATACACACATGTTGAAGAAAACACACACGGCGCTACTGGGCCTGGCGATGGCGATGGGTCTTGCGACCACGCACGCCGCCGAGCCAAAAAAAGTGGATGTCTTGCTCATCGGTGGGGGCATCATGAGCTCGACACTCGGCGTCTGGCTCAATGAGCTGGAGCCGGGCTGGACCATGGAAATGGTCGAGCGCCTGGACGGTGTTGCCGAAGAGAGCTCCAACGGCTGGAACAATGCCGGTACCGGTCACTCTGCTTTGGCTGAACTGAACTACACGCCGGAAGACAAGAACGGCAAGGTCGATATCTCCAAGGCCATCGAAATCAACGAAGCCTTCCAGATCTCCCGCCAGTTCTGGTCCTGGCAGGTCAAGAACGGTGTGCTGAAGAACCCGCGTTCGTTCATCAACTCCACGCCGCACATGAGCTTTTTGTGGGGCGACGAGAACATCGCGTTCCTGAAGAAGCGCTACGAAGCCCTCCAGGCCAGCCCGTTGTTCGCCGGCATGCAGTATTCCGAAGATCGCGAGCAGATCAGCAAGTGGGTTCCGCTGATGATGCAAGGGCGTGACCCGAGCCAGAAAGTCGCGGCCACCTGGAGTCCCCTGGGTACTGACGTGAACTTCGGCGAAATCACTCGTCAATTCGCGGCTTACCTGCAAACCAAGCCGAACTTCTCCCTCAAGCTGTCCAGCGAAGTGGAAGAGATCACCCGCAACGAAGACGGCACCTGGCGCGTTTCGTACAAGAACCTGAAAGACGGTACCGAAACCGAGACCGACGCCAAGTTCGTGTTCATCGGCGCCGGTGGCGGGGCGTTGCACCTGCTGCAGAAGTCCGACATCCCGGAAGCCCGTGAATACGCAGGTTTCCCGGTGGGTGGTTCGTTCCTGGTCACCGAAAACCCGACCGTTGCCCAGCTGCACCTGGCGAAGGCGTACGGCAAGGCTTCGGTGGGCGCACCGCCGATGTCGGTTCCACACCTGGACACCCGTGTGCTCGATGGCAAGCGCGTGATCCTGTTTGGCCCGTTCGCAACGTTCTCCACCAAGTTCCTGAAGAACGGCTCGTACTTCGACCTCCTGACCAGCACCACCACCCACAACATGTGGCCGATGACCAAGGTCGGTATCGAACAGTATCCACTGGTCGAATACCTGGCCGGCCAGCTGATGCTGTCGGATGAAGATCGCTTCAACGCCCTGAAAGAGTACTTCCCGGAAGCCAAGCAAGAAGACTGGCGCCTGTGGCAGGCCGGTCAGCGCGTGCAGATCATCAAGCGTGACGAAGAGAAGGGCGGCGTCCTGAAACTCGGCACCGAAGTGGTTGCCTCCCAGGACGGCAGCATCGCCGGCCTGCTGGGTGCTTCGCCTGGCGCCTCGACCGCTGCACCGATCATGCTGACCGTGCTTGAGAAGGTCTTCAAGGACAAGGTTGCCAGCCCGGCCTGGCAGGAAAAACTGCACCAGATCGTGCCGAGCTACGGCACCAAGCTCAACGATAGCCCTGAGCGCGTAGCCCAGGAATGGGCCTACACCAGCGAGGTCCTGCAACTGGACCCGCCACCGGCCATCGGCAAGCCAGGCGCCCCAGCGGCACCGGCCAAGCCGGCGGAAGCCCGTGAAGCCAACCCAGCGGCTGACATGGCGCTGTAAGCCGGACGCTGTCTGGTGAGGTAAAAAAACGCCGCTCATTGAGCGGCGTTTTTTTGGGGCTCGGTTAACCCTGTGGGAGCGACCTTGCTCGCGATGGCGGTACACCCGCCAACATCAATGCCCCATCCGCGAAAGGTCAGCCCCGTCCTCTGCGCAAATCTGTCGAAACCGCAGATCAAAATCCTCCGCCAACTGCGCCAGGGTAATCGCCCCCAAACGCTTGAGCAGCAACGCCTGGGCCTCATCGAACGCATCCGTCAACGCCGCATTCACCGCTTGTTCGACCAAGCATTGCGGATGATCGGTGGACAGGCCGATGGCGAAGATCGACGTGCTGCCCAAGGCCTGATGGATATCCAGCAAGGTCATCTCCGACAGCGGCTTGCTCAAGGTCCAGCCGCCGCGATGGCCTTTTTCCGACGTGACATAGCCCTTTTCCTTGAGCAAGGCCATGGTCCGACGCACCACCACCGGGTTGGTGCCCAGCATCTGCGCAATGGTATCGGAGGTGGCGGATTGCTGGTGGCGGCCCATGTGGATCAGCACATGCAGCATGCGGGACAGGCGGGTGTCGGTTCTCATGATCGTTGCGGTATTCCATGGCGGAGGCGGGTGTGAGTATCGCCTGTAATTGTAAAAGTTACGAGATCGTTGACAGGCGCTTTTCAGGGAACTTACGATGTGTCGTGACTTCGCCGCACCCGTCGAAACCTTTCTTGGAGAATGATCATGCGCTATGACGTCATCATCGCAGGCGGCAGCTACGCCGGTATGTCCGCAGCCCTGCAACTGGCCCGTGCCCGGCGCAAGGTATTGGTGATCGATGCCGGTCAGCGTCGCAATCGCTTCGCTGCCAGCTCCCATGGCTTTCTCGGTCAGGATGGCCGGGCTCCCGGGGACATCGCCGAGGATGCGCGCCGCCAACTGATGGCCTATCCGACCGTTGAATGGGTATCGGGCACGGTGATCAATGCCGGCAAGGTGGCGGACGGCTTTACCCTGGCAACGAGCGACGGGCAGTGCTTCGATGCCCGCCGGCTGCTGTTGGCCACCGGTGTGATCGATGATTTGCCCGACGTGGAAGGGCTGGCGCAGCGCTGGGGCAAGAGCGTGTTTCATTGTCCGTATTGCCATGGCTATGAGCTGGAGCAAGGGCCGATCGGCGTGCTGGCGACCTCGGAAATGTCCTTGCACCATGCGTTGATGCTTCCGGACTGGGGGCCGACCACGTTCTTCACGCGCGGCGTGTTCGAGCCCGACCCTGAGCAGCGTGCCAGCCTGGAGCGACGCGGAGTCACGATGGTGCCCGAGCCCATCGAGCGCATCGAAGGCGACCGGGCCGACGTGGTGTTGGCCAATGGTCGAGTGGTGAGCATCGATGGTCTGTTTGTCCTGCCTCGCACCCGCGTCGCCAGTCCGTTGGCCGAGTCCCTGGGATGTGAATTCGAGGACGGGCCGATGGGGGCCTTCATCCAGAGCGACATGACCCGGGAAACCAGCGTGCCAGGGGTGTTCGCCTGTGGCGACGCGGCCATGCCCTTCGGCTCGGTGGCGCTGTCGGTGGGAGACGGGGTGAGGGCGGGCTCAGGCGTGCATCGGTCGTTGATCTTCGGGGGGCATTGAATCGCGAGCAGGCTCGTTCCCCTATTGAGGCACTGAGCCCTGTGGGAGCGAGCTTGCTCGCGATGGCGCCGGTGCCGGTGCCGGTACTACTGGGTGCCAAACATCGCCGTCCAATAAATCCCCGCATCGCTTTTCGGATCGGTCGCATACCCGGCGCCCAATTCGCGGAACTGCGGGTTCATCAGGTTGGCGCAGTGCCCCGGGCTGGCCAGCCAGCCGTCCACGACCTTGAGGGCCGTGTCCTGCCCGGCGGCGATGTTCTCGCCGATCAATTGGCCCAGATAGCCAGCCAGTTCGGCGCGGTCGCCCGGCGTGCGGTTGTCGCGGTCCTTGTGGTCGAAGAAATTGTTGTTGGCCATGGCCCGGGTGTGAGTGACGGCGGCCAGGGCCAAGGTGGCGTTCCAAGCCAGCGGCGTGGTGGCGGCGAAGGCTTCGGTGCCGCAGCGACGCGGCTGGGCGCGGGCACTGTTGATCAGTTTCAGCAGTTTCTGGCCTTCGGTTTGCCAATCACCCAGGCGCGCCGACAACAACGGGCGCGCCAGCACGATGCGCCATTCGCGATCCAGGCGGCTGACGCCGATATCAACGAACTGCGGGTCGAGCACCACCTGGCAGAAGCTTTCCTGCACGGCTTTCATGGCCGATTGCGCATCGCGCGGCCCGGACAGGCTGATGGCTTGCACGTTGACCATGGGATAGGCCGCCCGCGCCAGCGCCTGCTGCAGGTCGCCAATGCCATTGGCCGACAGGATCAGCCGGGAGTCCATGGCCAGCGGCGGCAGCTCCAGCGAGGCCTGGCCGGCACAGCTTTGGGATTGGCTGCGGTAAAGGTTGATGGACTCGACCAGTTGCGTCTCTTCGGTGGCCGTGGCGCTGGTGGTGAACACCAGGCCCAGCGACAGCACGACAAGACCCATGACGGATGAAATGGCACGCATGTAAATCTCCCTTGAGCGGACGGCGCCTATGATGCGCAATTTTTGCCCCGCTGGGGCAACGGTATTCACGCTCTCTTGAAATCCCTTGGAACGGCACCGTTGGGTACCGTTCGGGACAATCCTCAAGTACTGGGATCAATTTTCAAGCGAATAAGTCCATTTCCGTCGTTTCAAGGCCATAAAAACCCGGATTATTAGCTCATCCAGTTACCGCCATCGACGTTGTACGTCTGCGCCACCACGTATTCACTCTCCGCCGAGGCCAGGAAAATCGCCATTCCGGTGAGGTCTTCCGCGGTGCCCATCCGGCCATAGGGCACCTGTTGTCCGACCTGGCGCTTCTTTTCCCCTTGCGGCAGGTTTTCGTGGCGGGCGAACAGCGCGTCCACGCCATCCCAATGCTCGCCATCCACCACGCCGGGGGCAATGGCGTTGACGTTGATCCGATGCTTGATCAGATCCAGCCCGGCGGACTGGGTCAGGCTGATCACCGCTGCCTTGGTGGCGCAATAGACCGCCACCAGGGCCTCGCCCCGCCGGCCCGCCTGGCTGGCCATGTTGATGATCCGCCCGCCGTGGCCCTGGCGGATCATCTGCCGTGCCGCCGCCTGCAGTGTGAACAGTGTGCCGGCGACATTGATGGAAAATAGCCGTTCGTAGCTCTGGCGGGTGATGTCCACGATGGGCGCCAGGTCGAACAGCGCGGCGTTGTTGATCAGGATATCCAGCTTGCCGGCCCGGGCTACCACGGCCGCGATGGCCTGGTCGATGGAAGCTTGGTCGGTTACGTCCATTTTGACCGCGTAGGCGCTGTCGCCCAGTTCGGCGGCGGTGGCCTGGGCCCGTTTCAGGTCGATGTCGGCGATCGCCACCGTGGCGCCTTCGTTGATATAGGCCTGGGCAAACGCCCTGCCGATACCCCGGGCGGCGCCGGTCACCAGGGCATTTTTTCCTTCCAGTCGTTTCATGGGGCTTGGTCCTTGCTGCAATGGCTTCAGAGGGTAATCAGCGTCGCACTCACCAAATGGCGATGGCAGGCCGATTACAGCAGTGCCGCTGAAAACCGACAAACCCGCGCAGGATGGTGAGGTGGTACTTTTTTAACTTGTGCCGGTGTCGCCAGCGTGGGTTAAAAAAGTATCGGTGGGCGGTCGGGCCGAGGCTGGCGGAGCGCCGCGCACTCGGCGTAAGGTGCCCGATATAACGATAAAAGAGGCGCGACATGCCTGATCACCGAACGCCCCTGTTCGAGCAGCGACCGGCCGAACTGGAAGTCATCCTGCCCGAGCCCGAACACAGTTTTCGCTGGTACGAGCATGACTACCCGTACCCGCTGGCGCGCTGGAACCATCACCCTGAATTCGAAATCCACCTGATCCGCCAGGGCAGCGGCAAACTGTTGGCGGGGGATTACATTGGCCCGTTTGGCCCGGGCCATGTGGCAATGATCGGTCCGGACTTGCCCCACGATTGGATGGGTGACCTTGCGCCGGGGGAGTACTTGGCCGGGCGCGACGTGGTGTTGCAATTCGACGGCGCCACGTTGCTGGCCTTGCGTCGCACCTTGCCTGAACTGGGGGACCTGCAGGGGCTGTTCGAGCGCGCCCGCCGTGGCCTGGCCTTCGGTGGCAACACGGCGCAGCAGGCCGCGCACCTGCTGGAAGCCATCGGCCCGGCCCATGGGCTGGCGCGATTGACGCTGTTCCTGGAGCTGCTCCACACCCTCAATCAAGCTCCCGGTGACGAGGCCCTGAGCCTGGCGAGCCCTTGCTATGCGCCGACCCTGGATGCGCGCAGTTCCGAGCGCATCCACAAAGCGTTCGAGTACCTGCAAGCCGAACTCACCGGCGACCTGCGCCTGTCGGTGATCGCCCGCCAATTGGCCATGAGCGAGCCGGGCTTCTCGCGGTTCTTCAAGCGCATCACCGGGCACGGTTTCATCGATTTGATGCGCAAGCTGCGGGTCCAGCGCGCCTGCCGTTTGCTGTTGCAAAGTGAGATGCCGGTGACCGACATCTGTTTTGAAGTGGGCTATAACAACCTGTCCAACTTCAACCGGCACTTCCGCATCGAGATGAACCAGACCCCCAGCGAGTATCGGCGGGCCGCTTTTGCCCTGCTTGACGGAGCCGCCACCCGGTAACCCCTGTGGGAGCCGAGCTTGCTCAGCTCCCACAGGGGGATTGGCGGTGGACGCGGGTGCAAGGAACACCACGGATCCATTGTGGGAGCGAGCTTGCTCGCGATGACGTCAACACAGCCAATATCAATGCCAACTGACCCATCGCCATCGCGAGCAAGCTCGCTCCCACAGGTAATGTTGTTTATTTAAGGCCGGCGACACACCCGTGGCGAGGGAGCTTGCTCCCGCTGGGTCGCGAAGCGGCCCCAAGACCTGCCTTTGCAGCATCTCCCAGGTTCGGTGTTCAGCCCGGGACACCTTTTTGATGCTTCTTCAATCGATACGCGAACTGCGCCCGGCTCAGCCCCAACGAGCGTGCGGCGGCTGCGAGGTTGCCGCTGCTCAGTTGCAGGGCTTCGTTGATCAGGCGTGATTCCAGGCCGTCAATGGAGAAGTCCGCGTCCAGTTGGCTGAGGGACTGGAGCAGCGCCGGTTTTTCCACGGCATCGTTGGCGGCCAGGCCCATCGGCGAGAGGCTGCCGAGGTGGTCCACCGAGTAGGCGTCCACCGGCAATTGCTCATTGCGAAACAGATGGACCAGGTCAATGGCCTGGCCTTCTTCGCTGGCGATCAGGCCCCGTTCGATGAGGTTCTGCAATTCCCGCACGTTGCCCGGAAAGTCATAGCGCAACAGTACCTTCAAGGCGCGCATGGTCAGGCCCATCGGCGTACGGCCGTATTCCTGGCAAAAGCGCGTGAGAAAGGCGTTGATCAGCAACGGTATGTCATCGCGGCGCTCGCGCAAGGGCGGCAGGGCGATGGGGTAGACGTTGAGCCGGTAGAACAGGTCTTCACGGAACGCGCCGTCCGCCACGGCCTTGCGCAGGTCGATGTTGGTGGCCGCCACGACGCGCACATCGACCTTGATGCCATGGCCGCCGCCGACCCGTTCGATTTCCCGCTCCTGCAAGGCACGCAGCAACTTGCTTTGCCCGGCCAGGCTCAGGCAGGTGATCTCATCCAGGAACAACGTGCCACCGTGGGCGCGCTCGAAACGACCGGGGCGTGAATGGGTGGCGCCGGTGTAGGCTCCGCGCTCGACGCCGAACAGTTCAGCCTCGATCAGGTTGTCGGGGATGGCCGCGCAGTTGAGGGCAATGAACGGGCCCTCACGGCGGCGACTCAGTTGGTGCAACTGACGGGCGAACATCTCCTTGCCCACGCCGGATTCGCCGCTGACCAACACGGTGGCAGGGGTCAAGGCCACCCGTTGTAAAGCCTGGGTCGCGGCGTTGAAGGCGGCGCTGGCACCGATCAGTGGCTGTTCGCTGTCCGGCAACGGGACGGTTCCGGCCACGCTGTCGGACTGAGTGTCGGCGCGGGCGACTACGGTCGGCGGCGAGGCGTTGAGGTAATTCAGGTCCTGCTCGATATCACCCCATTGTTCAGCGGTCTTGCCGACGACTCGGCAGCGTTCGTGGCCCATGCCCCGGCATTCCACTTCGCGAAAGACCACCAGTTGCCCGAACAGCCCGCTGACGAAACCGATGGCGTAGCCCAGTTCGGTCCAGCACACCGGATCCTGCCCGGTGCCATAGGCGGCGACATGCTCGTCGGCCTCGCAGGAGTGATGCCAGAGAAATTCCCCCTCATAGAACCCCGAGTCGGCGTCGAACTTGAAATGCAGCGGTTCGACCTTGGTCATGCCTTCGAGGGTATGCAGATGCGTGCCGGCGCGAAACACCGCCGCGGCATCGGCGTGGGGCCAGCGTTCACGAATCAGCCGGGCGTCGCGGGCGCCGGAGGAATAACCGGTGCGGGTGAGCATGCCTCGGGCCTGCTCCAGCCCCTGGCGTTCGATGATTTCCCGGCGCAATGCACCGAAGGAGGAACTGTGCAGCAGCAACATGCGCTGGTCGTTGAGCCAGATACGGCCATCGTCGGGGGAGAAAAACAGGCAGGCGGTGAGTTCTGCCGGGGTGGGCGAACTGCTGTCGCTCAACTCGTTGCTATCCCCCCGTGGATGGAAATGCTCGGTGGCGATTCGATGATCCGGCAACTGGCAGTGGGGATTATTCATTGTTATGCCCCTGATGACGGGGTGATCGAAATGATCACCTGGCCAGATAGTTATTAAGCATAACTTTATCAAATGAACAAGCGGCAGATGGCCAACGGCCAGATCGACGCAGGCGCCCGGTGCGTCATGCCTGGCGAAGAACCTTGAGCCAGAGCCTTGCGCCAGGTTTATCAAGGCTTGCGGGCAAAACCGGCACAGCGCTTGCTCAAGCACTTGCACGGCGTTTGCGTCGATACCTTCCAGGTGCGGCAAACGATGACAACAACAAAGAGCCGGGAGTGTTAAATGTCTGCACCCAAAAGCCACCTGCTGTCCCAGGTGATCGAATCGGAATGTGTCTTCAACGGTGACTGGGTGCCTGCCTCGGGCCCGCTGCAATCGATCATCGAGCCGGCCACCGGTGAGCGGTTGATGCGCTGTGCCATGGCCGACACCGCCGACATTGCCAAGGCCAGTCGCGAGGCTGCCCTGGCGCAGCCGGCGTGGGCGGCGCTGGGCCCGCGGCAACGGGCGGCGATCTTCCGCAAGGCCGCCGACGTGGCCGAGCAGTCCTTCGACGAGCTGGCGTTGTACGTGGCCCGGGAGACTGGTGCCGCGCTATTCAAGGGCCAGCACGAAATGCGCGAAGCCATCGTGCTGTTGCATCAGGCCGCCGGTCTGCTGTCCCAGGCCCATGGGGTGGTCCTGCCCAGCGAGGCAGGGCGCCTGTCCTATGCGCGGCGCCAGCCCCATGGCGTGGTCGGGGTGATTTCCCCCTTCAATTTTCCCCTGGTGCTGTCCATGCGCTCCGTCGCGCCGGCCCTGGCGGCGGGCAACGCAGTGGTGCTCAAGCCGGATCCGCAGACTCCGGTGAGTGGCGGTTTTCTTATTGCCCGGTTGTTCGAAGTGGCAGGCCTGCCCAAGGGCTTGCTGCAAGTGCTGCCCGGCGCGGCGGATGCCGGGGAGGCGCTGTGCCGCGATCCTAATGTGCGCATGATCGCCTTCACCGGCTCCACCGGCGCCGGTCGCAAGGTCGCTGAGGTGGCCGGGCGCAACCTGAAGAAGGTCGCCCTGGAGTTGGGCGGCAAGAACCCACTGATCATTCTCGAAGACGCCGATCTCGACCTCGCGGCCCGGAACGCGGCCTGGGGCGCCTGGCTGCACCAAGGGCAGATCTGCATGGCCACCGGGTTGATTCTCGCCCATGAGTCCATCGCCGCCGAGCTGACCCGCAAACTGGTGGAAAAGGCTCAGGCCATGACCCTCGGCAATGCCGCTCGGGAAGAAGCCGCCATGGGGCCACTGATCAATCAGCGGCAGTTGCAACGGGTGCACGACATTGTCAGCGACACCGTGCTCGCCGGGGCCCGACTGGAGGCCGGCGGCGATCACGATCGGCTGTTCTACCAGGCCACGGTGCTCAGCGGCGTGAAGCCGGGCATGCGCGCCTTCGACGAGGAGGTCTTCGGGCCCGTGGCAACAGTGGTCAGCTTCGCCACCGATGACGAAGCCATCGAATTGGCCAATCGCACCGAATACGGTTTGGCGGCGGCGATCATTTCCCCGTCCGTGGGCCGGGCCATGGCCATCGGTGAGCGGTTGCAGTGCGGCATGTTGCACATCAATGACCAGACCGTCGCCGATGAGTGCGTCAACCCGTTCGGCGGGCGCGGCGCCTCGGGCAATGGCGGCAGCGTCGGCGGCCCGGCGGACTGGGACGAATACACCCAGTGGCAGTGGGTGACGGTCAAGGATACGGCGCCGATCTACCCGTTCTGACAGGTCGCTCTTTAGTGGGCCCGATGAGCTGAGGGCCCTGCGAGTACACAAAAATAATAAGAGGACTCAACATGAAACTCGACAACAAGATTGTGCTGGTGACCGGTGTCTCGTCGGGTATCGGTGCGGCCACGGCGAGCCTGCTGCGTGCTCACGGCGCCCAGGTGATCGGCGTGGACCTCAAGGCGCCGCACATGACCCTGGATGGTTTTGTGCAGGGCGACTTGAGCAGCGCCGAGAACATCGAACGGTTGCTGCCACAGCTGCCCGCACGGCTCGACAGCCTGTGCAACATTGCCGGCGTGCCGGGCACTGCCAACCCGCGGCTGCTGGCGCGGGTCAACTACCTTGGGCTGCGGCACTTGAGCCGTGCGCTGCTGCCGCGCATCAGCGCGGGTGGCAGCATCGTCAACATCGCCTCGATCCTCGGTGCCGAGTGGCCGTTACGCCTGGAACAGCACAAGGCGCTGGCGCGCATCGAAGACTTTGCCGCCGCGCAAGCCTGGCTGGCCGATCACCCGGTGCCGGACCAGACCTGCTACCAGTACTTCAAGGAAGCCTTGATCGTCTGGAACTACCTGCAGGCCCAACCCTGGTTCCTCGAGCATTCGGTGCGCATGAACAGTGTCGCACCGGGCCCGGTTTTCACGCCCATCCTCGATGACTTCGTGAGCATGCTCGGCGAGGCCCGGACCCAGGCCGATGCCCATCGCATGAAACGTCCCGCTTATGCCGATGAGGTGGCGGCGGTGATCGCTTTCCTGTGTGCCGACGAGTCGCGCTGGATCAACGGCGTCAACCTGCCGGTCGATGGTGGATTGGCCTCCACCTACATCTGAATGCGCACCCGCGCAAAGCGGCGTGAGCCGTGACCTGAGCGTGTTGGCTGGCAAAGCCATGCCCAAAAATAACAATAATGAGAAGCGTCCATGGATAACCTCAAAGATAGCTTTCGTTTCAAGCATTGCGCCCTGTTCCTGGCGTTGTGCAGTACCGGCGTGATGGTCGATCGGGTCGAGGCCATGCAAATGGACTTGGGTGACTCCGATTGGAAACTGCGCTGGGACAACACCATCAAATACAGCCAGGCCTGGCGCCTGCACGGGCAGGAAAGCCGCTTGGTCAACGCCCCAACCGCCAACGGCCTGTACCCCTCGATCCAGAGCCAGGGCGATAAGAACTTCAGCAGCGGCCTGGTCTCCAATCGCCTGGACCTGTTCTCCGAGATGGACCTGAGCCGGCAAAACTACGGGCTGCGCGTGAGCGGCGCGGCCTGGTACGACGATATCTACAACCAGGACACCGACAGCAGCGAGCAACCGCATTTTCTCAGCGAAACCCGCAAGCTCCACGGTCGTGACGCGGAAATTCTCGATGCCTTCGTGTTCTTGCGCGGTGACCTCGGTGAAGACTCCCAGGGCGTGGCGCGCCTGGGCCGACACAGCCTGATCTATGGGGAAAGCCTGTTCTACGGCGGCAACGGCATTGCCAATGCCCAAGGCCCGACCGACGTCGTCAAGTTGCTCAGCGTGCCGGGGACTCAGTTCAAGGAGATCCTGCGTCCGGTCAATCAAATCTCCGGGCAGTTGCAGATCAACCCGCAGTTGTCGGTGGGGGCTTACTATCAGTTCGAGTGGGAACGTTCCAATCTGCCCGGTGCCGGCAGTTACCTGAGCGATGCCGATGCCATCGGTTACGGCAGTGGTCCGTTGCGCGAAGTGTTCGGCAACGACACGGTCAATGGCGGCGATCTGAAGCCGCGCAATTCGGGGCAGGGCGGCATGCAGATCCGCTTCAAACCCAGCGGCACCGAGCTGGAGCTGGGTTTCTACGCGGCCCAGTACCACGACAAGGCGCCGATCGGGTTGTACGCGTATCTCGACGGTCCGGCGGCAGCGGCCACGGGGTTGCCGATCCTGGGTTCCTATCGGCAGGTCTACGCCGAAGACATCAAGACCGCCGGCGTCAGTTTCTCCACCGCTTACGGCCCGTTCAACTTCGCCGGTGAAACGTCGGTGCGCTGGAACGCACCGCTGGTGAGCAACCTGCAAGTGGTGACCCCCGGCATGGAGGCCGATGGTGGCGACAGTGAGTTGTTCGCCAGGGGCAAGACCGCCCACGCCAACCTGTCGGCGATTTACCTGTTATCGCCCACCGCGTTCTGGGACGGCGGCTCGGCCCTGGCCGAACTGGCCTGGAACCGCACCCTGAGCGTGACCAAGAACGCTGCCGCGCTGGATTCCAACACCACCCGCGATGCCACGGCGCTGCGGGTATTGATCGAGCCGGCGTACTTCCAGATCGTCGACGGAATCGACCTGACCGTGCCGATCGGCATGGGGGTGGTGCTCGATGGGCGTTCATCGGCGGTCAATAAATCCGGCTTCGGCAACACTCATTCCGGTGACTGGAGTGTCGGGCTCAAAGCCACCTATCTGCAACGCTGGGACGTCGGCCTCAACTACGTGAACTTCTTCGGCGCACCGAAAGCCGGCCTGCGCGAAGACGGCAATTTCAGTTACGGACAGTCGTTGGCCGACCGCGACTTCGTCTCGCTCTACGTGAAAACCTCATTCTAATAAGGTGGATTCGCCATGCAGAACACAGCATTCCTGAACACGTGCGTCCTGACCCTGGCCCTCGCCGGCATGGGGCTGGCGCAAGCGGCGGTGTCGCCTGAACAGGCCGCACGCTTGAAAACCGATTTGACCCCCCTGGGCGGCGAGCGTGCCGGCAATGCCGATGGCAGCATCCCGGCTTGGCAGGGCGGTTATACCCAGGTTGCGCCCGGCTACAAACCGGGAGACAAGCGCCCCGACCCATTCGCCAGCGAGAAACCGCTGTATTCGATCAAAGCCGCGAACATGGAACAGTACGCCAGCGAATTGGCCGAAGGCACCAAGCTGCTGCTCAAGAAATATCCGGACTATCGCCTGGACGTATACCCGACCCATCGCTCGGCCGCCGCGCCGCAATGGGTGTATGACAACACCAGTAAGAATGCCACCCGCGCCACGCTGGACGTGGACAGTGAGAAGGTCTCCAACGCCTACGGCGGCATCCCGTTCCCGATTCCGGAAAACGGTGCGCAAGTGCTGTGGAATTATCGGTTGTCGTGGCAGGGCGGCGACACCATCAGCTCGCCTTTCGATACCTGGCTGATGACCGCCGGTGGCAAGAAAGTCCAGGCGACCCGGGCTCAATACACCTATCAGTTTCCCTACTATGTCGAAGGCGGCAGCCTGGAAAACTATTCGGGCAAGTACCTGCTGGGCAAGCTGTTTACTGAATTGCCATCGTCCAAGGCCGGCGAAGGCCTGATGACCCATTGGGACCTGGACCCGGCCAATCGGGCGGCCTGGCAGTATCTGGTCGGCCAGCGCCGGGTTCGTCGGGCGCCGAACATTGCCTATGACACGCCGGACTTCGTGACCTCCGGCGTCGGCCTGTTCGACGAGGCGTTCATGCTGTTCGGGCCGACCGATCGCTATGACCTCAAGCTGGTGGGCAAGAAAGAACTGATCGTTGGCTACAACAATAATCGTGCCGCGCTGGCCAAGAGCGACGACCTGGTCAAGGCGAACTTCCTCAACCCGGACCTGGTGCGTTGGGAGAAGCATCGGGTCTGGGTGGTCGAGGCCACGCTCAAGGCGGGCAAGCGCCATGTCGTGCCGCGTCGGACCTATTACGTCGACGAAGACTCCTGGCAAATCCTGATGGCCGACGGTTACGACGCCCAGGGCAAGCTCGGCCGGCAGATGTATTCGTTGACGCTGCTGGCACCGGACCTGCCGGCCCTCACCGCACAGGTCATGTGGGGCAGCTACAACCTCGACACCGGGGCCTACTTCCTCAACTCATCGAGCAACGACCTGGCGATTCAGTACCAGAAGGTCGCGAAGCCTTCGGCGTCCTACTTCACACCGGATGCCATGGCCAACGAAAACATGCGCTGAACCTGTGGCGGCCGTGGCGAAGAGGAGGTTCGTCGCGGTCGCTTACGATTTTCCAGGCGGAATAACGATATGAACGTTGAAAAAATCTTTGCGCGTCGCGGTCCGCTATGGGGTGTTTGCGCCCTGGTGGGGTGCCTGTTGGCGAGTGTGCCCTGGGTCGCACAGGCGACGACATTGGCGGTGCTGCAGCAACCGGCACTGCCGACGACCAAGGCCCCGCGCGCGGTATTGCTTGGGCTGGCCCGGGCCGGCGAGCGCCTGGTGGCGGTGGGCGAGCGCGGGATCGTGCTGCTCTCGGATGATGCTGGCGTGAGCTGGCGCCAGGCCAGGGTACCGGTCAGCGTCAGCCTGACGGCGGTGCAATTCGTCGATGCCGAGCAGGGCTGGGCGGTCGGTCATCTGGGGGTGGTGTTGCACACCCAGGACGGCGGGGAAACCTGGCAAAAACAACTTGACGGTGAGCGCGCCATCGCCCTGGCGGTGCAAGTCGCCGAGCGTGATGCCAATCAACCCGACGGTGCCAGCCAGTTGGCGCAGGCACGGCACATGCTCGATGACGGACCGGATAAACCGTTTCTCGACCTGTACTTCAGTGACCGCCTGCACGGCTACGTCGTGGGCGCCTACAACCAGATCTACCGTACCGATGACGGCGGGCGAAGCTGGCAACCGTGGATGCGGCATGTGGACAACCCCCAGGGCTTGAACCTGTATGGCATCCGCGTCTTGGGCAAGGATTTGCTGCTGGTGGGGGAGCGCGGTCTGCTGTTGCGTTCGACCGATGCCGGGCAGTCATTCCATGCCTTGAAGTCTCCTTATGAAGGCAGTTTTTTCGGCCTGCTCGGCACTCGCGATGGGGCCTTGATTGTCTATGGCTTGCGCGGAAACGCCTGGTGGTCCGATGACCGTGGTGGCAGTTGGCGACGCCTCGACACGGGTATCGAATCAACGCTGGCGAGCGCCCTTGAACTGCGCGATGGCGGCCTGTTGTTGGCCAGCCAGAGTGGTGAGCTTCTCTTCAGTCATGACCAGGGCCGCAGCTTTGACAAGCGTCAGAGCCGCAGTGGCGGGACGGTCGCTGCCGTGCAGCAAGCGGTCGACGGCAGCCTGGCCAGCGTCGGTTTGACCGGCGTGGCCGCTGACCAGGATCCGCGGACCTCCGGTAAACCTTGAAACTTCACGGTGTAGCGCTATCGGGCCACGGCTCGTGCAACAGGAGTCAAACTTGAAAGACGACAGAACCCAAACCGTGATCGGCCGCCAGGAAGACTTCGACCGGGCGTCGGGCAACTTCGCCGAGCGGGCGATCTTCAACCATCGACCGCTGGTGATCCTGCTCTGCCTGCTGGTGACCTTGGTACTTGGTTGGCAAGCCACGCGCATCGGCATCAATGCCAGTTATGAGAAAACCATTCCCACCGGGCATCCCTACGTTGCCAACTTCCTCGAGAACCGCAGTGAGTTGAGCGGCCTGGGCAACTCGCTGCGCATCGCCGTGGAGGTCAAGCAGGGGAGCATTTTCACCAAGGATTACCTCGATACCCTGGCCAAGCTCAACGACGAACTCTACCTGTTGCCGGGGGTCGACCGCCCCTACATGAAATCGTTATGGACCCCGACCACACGCTGGACCGCCGTGACCGAAGAAGGGCTCGACGGCGGCACGGTGATCCCCGACGACTACGATGGCTCGACCACCAGCATCGAGCAGGTGCGGACCAATGTGGCGCGCTCCGGGGAGGTCGGTCAATTGGTCGCTGGCAACTTCAAGTCCAGTGTGATCTTCGTGCCGTTGCTGGAAATCAATCCGCAGACGGGCAAGGCGCTGGACTATGGCGAGTTTTCCCGGCAATTGGAGGCATTGCGGGACAAGTACCAGACCGATGACCTGCGGATTCACATCACCGGCTTCACCAAGATCGTCGGCGACCTGATCGAGGGGATGACCCAAGTCCTGCTGTTCTTCGTGGTGGCGGTACTGGTGACGGTACTGGTGCTGTTTGGCTACACCCGCTGCGCGCGCAGCACCCTGGTGGTGGTGACCTGTTCACTGGCGGCGGTGCTGTGGCAACTGGGGCTGCTGGCCCTGCTCGGTTATGAGCTGGATCCCTACTCGGCACTGGTGCCGTTTCTGGTGTTCGCCATTGGCATGAGCCATGGCGCGCAGAAGATGAACGGCATCATGCAGGACATTGGCCGTGGCACCCACCGGGTGGTCGCCGCGCGCTACACCTTCCGCCGACTGTTCGCCGCCGGCATCACCGCTTTGCTCTGTGACGCGGTGGGCTTCGCGGTGTTGCTGCTGATCGACATTCGAGTGATCCAGGACCTGGCGATCACCGCCAGCCTCGGGGTGGCGGTGCTGATCTTCACCAACCTGATCCTGCTGCCGATCCTGCTCAGCTATATCGGCGTCAGCCCGGCGGCGGCGCAACGCAGCCTGAGTGCGGAAACAACCGAGCAACAGGCGCAGATCAAACATCCACTGTGGCGCATGCTTGACCTGTTCACCCAACGGCGCTGGGCCATTGGCGCCATGTTGGCGGGTTTGCTGTTGGCCGCATTTGGTTTTGCCGTGAGCCTGCACCTGAAAATCGGCGATCTGGACCCCGGCGCTCCAGAGTTGCGTGCCGACTCGCGCTACAACCGCGACGCATTGTTCATGACCCAGAACTACGCGGCCAGCTCGGATATCTTCGTGGTCATGATCAAGACTCCGGAGGATCAATGCACCCGTTACGCCAGTCTGTCTGCGGTCGATGCGCTGGCTTGGCAACTGGAGCAATTGCCCGGCGTGGAGTCGACCACCTCAATGGCGGCGCTGAGCAAGATCGCCACGGCCGGTTACAACGAAGGCAACTTCAAATGGTATGAACTGATCCCCAATGACGGCGCACTGGGTGCCGTGCAGACCCGTGCTCCGCGAGAGTTGTTCAATCAGGGCTGCTCGATGCTGTCGCTGTACGTCTACCTGGCCGATCACAAGGCCGACACCTTGAACCGGGTGGTGGAGGCCAGCGAGCAATTCATTGCCGGGCACTCGATGTCGGAGGTCAAGTTCATGCTGGCGGCCGGCAGCGCGGGGATCGAGGCAGCCACCAATATCGTGGTGAAGAAGTCCATGCGCGAGATGCTGTTCTGGGTCTACGGTGCGGTCAGCCTGCTGTGTTTGCTGACCTTCCGCAGCTGGCGCGCGACCCTGTGCGCGATGCTGCCGCTGATGCTCACTTCGATCCTGTGCGAGGCGCTGATGGTGGGGTTGGGCATGGGGGTAAAAGTCGCGACATTGCCGGTCATTGCGCTGGGTGTGGGCATCGGGGTCGATTATGCGCTCTATGTGTTGAGCGTGATCCTGGCGCGAATGCGTGCCGGCGACACCTTGGCCCAGGCGTATTACCAGGCGCTGCTGTTCACCGGCAAAGTGGTGTTGCTGACGGGCATGACATTGGCTGTGGCGGTGTCGACCTGGGCTTTTTCGCCGATCAAGTTCCAGGCTGACATGGGGGTTCTGCTGGCCTTCATGTTCCTGGTGAACATGCTTGGGGCCTTGATCCTGTTGCCCGCCCTGGCCTGGTGGCTGCTGCCGCAGAGGGTCTTCGTAAAAAAGCCTGAGTCGAGTCGGCAGGCGGGGTGGGTGAGGGGCTGAGTGCGTTCTAGGATGGGGGCGCATATCCGTTACCTGATAACGGATATGCGCAGTGACTCAGGAATGCTCCACAACCGGATTCGTAGCCCTCAATCGTGGCCCCACCGAATGGCGTATCACACTGAGAACAGCCAACGTCGCAATCACCAGCCCAGGAGAAGTCGCCAGCAATACAGCAGTGGTCCCACCCCCGGCCGCCAGGATCTGCCCGGCGGCCAGAGGTCCGGCCACCGACCCCAGGCGCCCGATGGCCACCGCAGCACCAACCCCCGTCGCACGCACGGCCGTAGGGTAGGAAGGCGGTGCCAAGGCATAGAGAACCAATTGCGCGGCCATGACGAACAACCCGGCAGCAAACCCGGCGATGCCCATGGGCACGATGCCGACCGACAAACCGACCCCGGCCAGGGCGCTCAGCAGGCCGGCATAGACGAACAGCACCACCTTGATGCCATTGCAGCGGTCCAGCAACAGGCCGCCCAGCAACGAGCCAAGGGCGCCACCGATGTTGAACAGCATCTGCACGAGGCCAGCCTGGGGTTTGCTGAAGCCCTGTTCCAGCAACAACGATGGCAGCCAGTTGAGCAACATGTACATCACCGTCAGGGTGAAGAAATAGCTCAACCACAGGGCCAAGGTAGTACGGCCGCGCCCTTCACCGAACAGCGCCTGGGCAGTGGAGCCTGGCGATGAGCCGCCATCCTGCGCCTGGCGAAAGGCACTGGATTCGGGAAGCCACAGGAGCATCAGCGGCACCACCAGCAACGGCGCCAACCCACCGATGAAAAACGTCATCTGCCAGTGCTCGCCAAACAGCATGGCGACCACGGCGGCCAATGCACCGCCCAACGGCACCCCCGCATACATCACGCTGATGGCCGTACCCCGGCGCTGCTCACCCACGGCTTCGGCACACAGGGCAATGAGGTTGGGCAGGGCGGCGCCCAGGCCCAGGCCGGTCATGAAGCGCACCAGCAACAGGCTGGAGAAGTGTTCGACATAAGCGGTGCTGAGGGAAAACACGCCGAAGAGCATGACAGCGGCGATGAGGATTTTCTTGCGGCCGATGCGATCAGCGATCCAACCACCGAAGAAGGCGCCTGGCAGCAACCCGATGATCCCGGCGCTGAACACCCAGCCCATCATTTTCGGGTCAAGGGCAAACGTCTGTCGTAGTCCTGCGGCGGCGGTACCGGCTGACTGCAGGTCGAAACCCTCGATCAACGCAACAATGAAACACAAGGCAATGGTCAGCGTCGCACGACGCGCCGGACGGTCCATGGCAAATCCTCTTATTGTTTTTGTGAGGGGACACCGCTCGGAGGAAAACCGGCGGGTGCGTTTAAGATTAACAAAGCTAACTAAAAAATGAAGGGTGCCCGAAGGGCCTCCATAAGTGGCCAGTTCAGTATGAAAATCAGAGGCTTGGCAAGAATTCACGGATGAATTGGTTAATTAGTTAATTATATTAATGTTCGATTATCGGACGCTAGCGATTGACGAAGCGCCCGTGCGGTTTCCATTCTTTGTCCGCAAGGCCCCCCTCGCCAAGGTTGGGCCGATCAAAACAACAACAATAAATGGACACCGAACATGCCAAACCTTGCTCGGGGCACGCTGACGGCGCGCCCTGTTTCATCTCTCGTCCCTCTGCTGGTCGGTCTCGGGCTGAGCCTCGGTTCTCCCGCATCGTGGGCGGAAGGTTTCATCGACGACAGCCACGGTACGCTGACCCTGCGCAACTACTACATGGACCGCGACTACAAGGACGACGGCGCCAAGACCGCAGCCCGGGAATGGGCTCAGGGTGTGTTCATGAACATGGAGTCGGGGTTCACCCCGGGTACGGTCGGATTCGGCCTGGATGTCAGGGGGTTGCTGGGCATCAAGCTTGACTCGTCACCGGATCGCAGCGGCACTGAACTGTTGCCGGTGTCGAGCAGCGACAAGCGCGCGGCGGATGAATATTCACGCTTGGGTGTGACCGGCAAATTGCGTTTCGCTCAAACCACGGTGAAGACCGGCGATGTATCGATCTTCCTGCCGTTTGCCTTTGCCAGCCCGTCGCGGCTGCTGCCGCAGACCTTTCGCGGAACGACGCTCAGTTCCAAGGATCTCGACGGTTTGACGTTGAACACCGGGTATATCGATCGCATCGCTCGCCGCGATTCCACCGATTACCAGCCGATGAGCATCGCCTCGCCCAACCGCCGGTTCAACGGCGCGGCGACCTCTTCCCATATGGCGTATGTGGGCGGTGACTACCAGGTCAACAAAGACCTCAGCCTGCGGGCTTACCACGCCGAAGTGGCGGATCTGTACCAGCAGAACACTCTGGCGTTGTTGCATAACCTGCCCCTGGGCGATGGCGTCCTGACCACCGACCTGCGCAGTTTTTTCAGTGATGACGACGGTGCGGCCAAGGCCGGAAAGGTGGACAACCGCAATGTCTCGGCGCTGGTCGGCTATCGCCTGGGCGGGCATCGCGTGAGCCTGGGCTACATGCACGCCAGTGGCGATACGGCCACGCCTTATGTGTCCGGCACCGAGTTGATGGGCTTGAGTGAAATGACCATGAGCTCGGACTTCCTCAATGCCAAGGAGCGCACCTGGCAGGCGATCCATGACTACGATTTCGCCGCCGTGGGTGTGCCGGGCCTGAGGACTCGACTGCGTTATGTGCGTGGCGATCACATCGAGCTGGCGGCCCTCAATGCCGAGGATCGCAAGGAACGTGAGTTCCAGATGGAGTTGGGGTATGTGATCCAGGGCGGCCCATTGAAGAACGTCGGGTTGCTGGCGCGCAAATCGATCTATCGCAACAACTTCCCGGGTACGGCGGCGTTTCGCGACGAGAACCAGACCCGGTTCCTGGTGACGTACAGCGTGCCGATCTGGTGATGCCTTGACGAGCCATGCAGTACTTTTGTGGCGGAGAGCTTGCTCCCGCTGGGTTCTGTAGGAGCTGACGAAGCCTGCGATCTTTTGATCTTTCGCTTGAAACTCAAGTGTCGGGGGAAAGATCGCAGCCTCGTTGCACTCGACAGCTCCTACATGGCTTCTACACAGCTTCTACGGATGCAGTCCGGCGCGAGCAAGCTCCCTCGCCACAGGGGAGCGGTGTTCTTTATTGGTAAACCTTCTTCAACAACCGCAGCAACTCTTCGCGCTCAGTCCCCGAGAGGGCTGCGGTGGAATCAAGGTCGCTCTGGGCGGCGATTTGCTTGAGCTCCTTGAGCAGGGTTTCGCCGGTCTTGCTCAGGAAGATCCCATAGGAGCGCTTGTCCGGCTTGCAGCGCACGCGCACCGCCAGGGCCCGGCTTTCCAGCTTATTGAGCAGCGGCACCACTTGCGGCGGTTCGATCGCCAGGGCCTTGGCCAGGTCGGCCTGCATCAGGCCGGGATTCTGGTCGATGATTGCCAGGGCCGAGAACTGGGCGGGCCGCAGATCGTGGACGGCGAGCCGGCCAATCAGGTTCTGGAACAGTTTCAGCTGGGCGCGGCGCAGGGCGTAACCGATCAGGTCGTCCAACGCGGAGTCCAGCGGCACCTGTGCGTCGGTACCGGCGACCAGGGGCTCGGCGGGTTCGGCAAGCTTGGAAGACTTGGCCATCGAAGTGAGTGTCCTCAAGGTAAGTGGTTAACAAGGCTATCCAGTTTGCCGGGGTTGCGGCGCCCTGGCTACGGGCTTGTGCATATTCGAATTTTTTAACCTTCGATCTCGCCTCTGAAAAATACAGATAAACCGATTAATAGTTAATTGACATAACTAAATTTCCAGTTTAGTTTTTGATCATCTTCAGCCAAGAACAAGAGAGCACGCATCATGAGCAATTACGAAGGTCGCTGGAAAACCGTCAAGGTCGATATCGAGGAGGGCATCGCTTGGGTCACCCTCAATCGCCCGGAAAAACGCAACGCCATGAGCCCGACCCTCAACCGCGAGATGATCGACGTGCTCGAGACCCTGGAGCAGGATCCGGCCGCAGGGGTGCTGGTGCTGACCGGGGCCGGTGATGCCTGGACCGCGGGCATGGACCTCAAGGAATACTTTCGCGAAGTGGATGCCGGGCCGGAAATCCTCCAGGAAAAAATCCGTCGCGAAGCCTCGCAATGGCAGTGGAAATTACTGCGCATGTACGCCAAACCAACTATCGCCATGGTCAATGGCTGGTGTTTCGGTGGCGGTTTCAGCCCGCTGGTGGCGTGCGACCTGGCGATCTGTGCCGACGAAGCGACCTTCGGTCTCTCGGAAATCAACTGGGGCATCCCGCCGGGCAACCTCGTCAGCAAGGCCATGGCCGACACCGTGGGCCATCGCCAGTCGCTGTACTACATCATGACCGGCAAGACCTTCGGTGGGCAAAAAGCCGCCGAAATGGGCCTGGTCAATGAGAGCGTGCCCTTGGCGCAGCTGCGTGAAGTCACCGTGGAACTGGCCCGCAACCTGTTGGAAAAGAACCCGGTGGTACTGCGGGCGGCCAAGCATGGCTTCAAGCGCTGCCGCGAACTGACCTGGGAGCAGAACGAAGATTACCTGTACGCCAAGCTCGACCAGTCGCGCCTGCTCGATACCGAGGGTGGCCGCGAGCAGGGGATGAAGCAGTTCCTGGACGACAAGAGTATCAAGCCGGGCCTGCAGACCTACAAGCGCTGAGACTACTGCGCGGCGGGCGCCATCGTGCGCCCGCGGGCTGTGCGCCCAAGGCCCTCGGCGCTACTGTGAACGTGTTCCCGATAAAGACAATAAAGAGGAATCACCATGCTGGACGTGCCCCTGTTGATTGGCGGCCAGTCGTGCCCGGCCCGCGATGGCCGGACCTTCGAGCGCTGCAACCCGGTGACCGGTGAGGTGGTGTCTCGCGTGGCCGCCGCCACCCTGGAAGATGCCGATGCCGCCGTGGCCGCGGCCCAAGCGGCGTTCCCCGCCTGGGCCGCGCTGGCACCCAACGAACGCCGCACGCGTCTGTTGCGGGCAGCCGAGCAATTGCAGGCCCGAAGTGGCGAGTTTATCGCTGCGGCCGGCGAGACTGGCGCCATGGCCAACTGGTACGGTTTCAATGTGCACCTGGCGGCTAACATGCTGCGCGAAGCCGCGTCCATGACCACCCAGATCAACGGCGAAATCATTCCTTCCGACGTGCCAGGCAGTTTCGCCATGGCCCTGCGTCAGCCCTGTGGTGTGGTGCTGGGCATCGCGCCCTGGAACGCCCCGGTGATTCTCGCCACTCGCGCCATCGCCATGCCCCTGGCCTGCGGTAACACCGTGGTGCTCAAGGCTTCCGAGATCAGCCCGGCGGTGCACCGGTTGATCGGCCAGGTGTTGCAGGACGCCGGGCTGGGTGACGGTGTGGTCAACGTGATCTGTAACGCACCGGCGGATGCGCCGGCCATTGTCGAACGGTTGATCGCCAACCCGGCGGTGCGCCGGGTCAATTTCACCGGTTCGACCCACGTCGGACGCATTGTCGGCGAACTGTCGGCGCGCCATCTCAAACCAGCGTTGCTGGAACTGGGCGGCAAGGCGCCGTTGCTGGTGCTGGATGACGCCGACCTGGACGCCGCCGTGCAAGCGGCCGCCTTCGGGGCCTACTTCAACCAGGGCCAGATCTGCATGTCCACCGAGCGGCTGATCGTCGATGCCCGCGTGGCCGATGAGTTCAGCGCCAAGCTGACCGCCAAGATCGCCACCTTGCGTGCCGGTGATCCGGCGGCCGGCGATTCGGTGCTGGGCTCGTTGGTCGATGCCAGTGCCGGCCAGCGCATCAAGGGACTGATCGACGATGCCTTGGCCAAAGGCGCAACGCTGGTCACCGGTGGCCAGTTGGAAGGCAGCATCCTGCAGCCGACCTTGCTCGACGGTGTCACTGCGCAGATGCGCCTGTACCGCGAAGAGTCCTTCGGGCCAGTGGCGGTGCTGTTGCGCGGTGAGGGTGATGAAGCGCTGTTGCGCCTGGCCAACGATTCCGAGTTCGGCCTGTCGGCTGCCATCTTCAGCCGCGACACCACCCGCGCGTTGGCTTTGGCCCAGCGGGTCGAGTCGGGCATTTGCCATATCAACGGGCCGACCGTGCACGACGAAGCGCAGATGCCCTTCGGTGGGGTCAAGTCCAGTGGTTACGGCAGCTTCGGCGGCAAGGCGTCCATCGAGCATTTCACCCAGTTGCGCTGGGTGACCTTGCAGAACGGTCCCCGGCATTACCCGATCTGAAACCCATCGCATCTCGGGCGGCCGGGCCTCGAAAGCCGCCGCCCGGATGCAGGCCAGAATAACAATGACAAGGCCGCAGCCCCGCGCTGCCACGCTCCGCTCGCATTGCGACCCGAGCGTGCCTTGGTGGAGGAAATGTACGTGAGTTCCGAGTCCAGATCGTCCTCCCGACCCGAGGCCGGGCGTTATCGCCAGGTGTCGATTGGTCATCCTGCCGTCGAAGTCCGGGAAGAGCGCGGCATTTTGCATATGCGCTCCCTGGAACCCCTGGCCCCGCTGCCGGCGCGTTTGCTCGAGCGCCTGGTGCACTGGGCCGAGGTGCGCCCGCAGCAGACGTTCATCGCGGCCCGTGAAGCGGGCGGTGACTGGCGTCGGGTCAGCTATGCGCAGATGCTTGACAGTGTCCGGGCCATCGCCCAAAGCCTGCTCAGCTATGGTTTGTCAGCGGAAAAACCCTTGGCGCTGCTCTCCGGCAACGACATCGAACACCTGCAAATGGCCCTCGGCGCGATGTATGCCGGCATTCCCTATTGCCCGGTGTCGCCGGCTTATTCATTGCTGTCCCAGGATTTCGCCAAGCTGCGCCATGTCTGCGACCTGTTGCAGCCGGGGTTGGTGTTTGTCAGCGAAGCCGCCCCGTTCGAACGAGCGATCAATGCCGTATTGCCGGCGAACGTTCCCTTGGTCACGGTGCGCGGCGAGATAGCGGGCCGCTCCAGGACAAGCTTCGCCAGCCTGTTGGTCCAACCCGGCGGCGCGGAGGCCGAGCAGGCGTTCGCCGCCACCGGCCCGGACAGCATCGCCAAGTTCCTGTTTACCTCGGGCTCCACCAAGCTGCCCAAGGCCGTGATCACCACCCAGCGTATGCTGTGCGCCAATCAGCAGATGTTGCTGCAAACCTTTCCGGTGTTCGGCGAGGCGCCGCCGGTGCTGGTGGACTGGCTGCCGTGGAACCATACGTTCGGCGGCAGCCACAACGTCGGCATCGTGCTGTACAACGGCGGCACGTTCTACCTGGACGATGGCAAACCCACCGCCCAGGGCTTCGCCGAGACCCTGCGCAATCTCAAGGAAATTTCGCCCACCGCCTACCTGACCGTGCCCAAGGGCTGGGAAGAATTGGTCAGCGCCTTGGAGCAGGACGGTGAGTTGCGCGAGCGTTTCTTCAAGCGCATCAGCCTGTTCTTCTTTGCCGCGGCGGGCTTGTCCCAAAGTACCTGGGACCGGCTCGACAAGGTCGCCGAGCAGCATTGTGGCGAACGTATCCGCATGATGGCGGGCCTGGGCATGACCGAAGCGTCGCCGTCCTGCACCTTCACCACCGGGCCCTTGTCCATGGCCGGTTACATCGGTCTTCCGGCGCCCGGCTGCGAGGTCCGGCTGGTGCCGGTGGACGGCAAGCTCGAAGGACGTTTTCGCGGGCCGCACATCATGCCTGGCTACTGGCGTTCGCCGCAGCAGACCGCCGAAGTGTTCGACGAGGACGGTTTCTATTGCTCGGGGGATGCGATCAAACTGGCCGATGCCAGCAATCCGCAACTGGGGCTGATGTTCGACGGGCGGATTGCCGAGGACTTCAAATTGTCTTCCGGTGTCTTCGTCAGCGTCGGGCCGCTGCGTAACCGGGCGGTGCTGGAAGGTACACCCTACGTCCAGGACCTGGTGATCACCGCACCGGATCGCGAGTGCCTGGGTGCGCTGGTGTTTCCACGACTTGCTGAATGCCGGCGCCTGTCAGGCCTGGGCGCGGATGCCAGCGACGCCCAGGTCCTCGCCAGTCCGCCGGTACGCCAATGGTTCGCCGACTGGCTGCAACGCCTGAACCGCGAAGCCAGCGGCAACGCCAGTCGCATGGAGTGGATCGCCTTGCTCGATGAACCGGCGTCCATCGACCGTGGTGAAATCACCGACAAGGGGTCGATCAACCAACGGGCGGTGTTGCAGTGGCGGGCGGGGAAGGTGGAGGCGTTGTACCGCGGGGAGGATGCGTCGATCCTGCGAGCGGGCCCCACCGCTTGAGGCAATCAAAAGTCCTTGTGGGAGCGAGCTTGCTCGCGATGGCGGTGGTTCAGCAGCAGAGACGTTGCCTGGCACACCGTCATCGCCAGCCAGCTCGCTCCCACATCAGGTCCGGGGGCTGGTTGCTATTGTTTAACGCCGGCCCAGCAGCAAACCCACCACCAGCCCGAACCCCGCGGAAATCGCCACGGTCTGCCAGGGGTGGCCGCCAATATAGACCTCAGTGGCATCGACCATGGGACGGGTACGCTCCCGGGCGCTGGTGACCGAGTCGCGCGCCTGTTGCAGTTTCTGGGCTATCTGGCCTCGCAGGTCTTCGGCCTCTTCTCCCACCAGCGAGGCACTGCTTTTGAGCAGCTTTTCCGATTCTTCAATCAGCGCCGTCAATTCGCTGAAGGCCTGATCCTTGATTTGCTCTCCGTTCGCTTGCACGGTGCCTTTACGGGCCATGGAAATACTCCTTGTGTGGATGATGGCATTGAACAATGGAGTGCCGCGCCGGTTAAAAAGTTGCAGCGCTTGGCCTCGGCGGGGCAGTCCATCGCAAATCGTGGTTAAGACGTTTCCCTGCAAGGTGTAAGATGGCGCCTATTTACGCAACAGGTAATTCCCATGAGCTTCAATCTGGCTGACAAGCCCCTGGCCGAGCGCGCCGCGCTGGAAGACGAAAAATCCCGACTCTTTGAACTGTGGCAAAACAACCTGGGCAAGGCCAAGGGCGATGCTGCCCGCCTGTTTGGCGAGCGCTCCAAGCGCAAGGGCAAGTGGGCCGAGTGGGTGCGTGCCGAACTGGATGGCATGTCGCCGCCGGAATACGCCAACATGGTGCGCAGTGAAGTCAATCGACTGATGGCCGCCAACAAGTAAACCTCAGGCAAACGTCGCGGTAATGGCCTCGCGCACCTTGAGCATTGCCGGATCCATTTGCGTGTGGGTCCGCCAGCCCAGTTCGATGGGGTAGCGGGGCAAGACCAGGGGGCAGGGCAGCAAGGCCAGGCCGCTGAGGTCGGCAATGGCCCGGGCAGCATGGGCCGGAATCGTCGCTACGGCCTGGCTGCCCTTGAGCAGGAATGGCAGCGCGGCAAAGTGGGTGGTCGAGGCACAGACTCGCCGACTCAGGCCAAGCCCGGCCAGTCCTTCGTCGGT
The DNA here is from genome assembly GCF_900115235.1 of Pseudomonas sp. NFACC24-1. NCBI lineage: Bacteria > Pseudomonadati > Pseudomonadota > Gammaproteobacteria > Pseudomonadales > Pseudomonadaceae > Pseudomonas > Pseudomonas sp. NFACC24-1. The sequence continues at coordinate 24,629 of NZ_FOVS01000017.1, read as the reverse complement.
GATGCCGATGAAGCCCCCCGAAGATACCAGCAGATGCTCGCGGGCCACGAACGCCTCCAGGCTGAGGGATTGCTGGCCGTGCGTCAGGCTCGCCGCGTCCAACAGGCAGGCGTAATCGCCTTCACCCAATACCTGGCGGCTGAGCAGCCGCTGCGCGAAACCACCCGCCGTGATCGCCAGGTCGAGATCGCGCTCCATCAAGGCCCGGCCGACGATCTGGCTGTGGGTCTGACGGAAAATCAAGCGCAGGCCCGGCGCACGTCGGGCCACTTCGTCGATCAGGCGCCGCCCATGGGCAATCTCGAAATCGTCCGACAGGCCGACGATCACCGAGCGGCCGTCATAATGGCTGGCATCCGGGTCGACCATCGCCAGGCTCTGGCGACATTTGTCCAGGGCTTCGCTGATCACCGGTTTCAGCTGGTTGGCCCGCAGCGTCGGCGCCAGCCCCCGACCCGTGCGCACGAATAATTGATCGTCATACAACCCGCGGAGCCTGCGCAATGCGGCGCTGATGGCCGACTGGGTCACGCCCAGGCGCAGGGCGGCGCGGCTGGCGCTGGATTCGTCATGCAAGGCTTCGAAAGTCTTGAGCAGATTGAGGTCGATGTCGGCGATATTCATGGGGCTCATATCATTTAGCAGCATTCGGGGCTTTATTCATGATCGGTCGCTCCTTGAGAATCAGCAACACCTGATGATCACGGAGTTGAAAACCATGCCCAAATCCATTGTGGCTGCCCTGCAGATCGGCTCGTTGCCTGGCGGCAAGGGCGAGACCCTGGCGCAGATTCTTTCCTACGAAGATGCCATTCGCCAGGCCGGCGCACGCCTGGTGGTGATGCCTGAAGCGTTGCTCGGTGGCTATCCCAAGGGCGAGGGGTTCGGGACGCAACTGGGTTACCGGCTGCCGGAGGGGCGTGAAGCGTTCGCCCGCTATTTTGCCAATGCCATTGATGTGCCCGGCGTGGAAACCGAAGCGCTGGCCGGGCTGTCGGCGCGTACGGGGGCGAGCCTGGTGCTGGGCGTCATCGAGCGGGTCGGCAGCACCCTGTACTGCACCGCGCTGTATTTCGAACCCGATGCGGGCCTGGTGGCCCGGCACCGCAAGTTGATGCCCACCGGCACCGAGCGGCTGATCTGGGGCAAAGGCGATGGTTCGACCTTGCCGGTGATCGACAGCCAGGTTGGCCGGGTCGGCGCGGCGGTGTGCTGGGAAAACATGATGCCGCTGCTGCGCACCGCGATGTACGCCAAGGGGGTGGAGGTCTGGTGTGCGCCCACGGTGGATGAGCGGGAGATGTGGCAGGTGACCATGCGGCATATCGCTCACGAAGGGCGTTGTTTTGTGGTCAGTGCCTGTCAGGTCCAGGCCTCGCCGCAGGCGCTGGGTATCGAGGTCGCGCACTGGCCGGCCGAGCGGCCGCTGATTGCCGGTGGCAGCGTGATTGTCGGGCCCATGGGCGATGTGCTCGCCGGGCCGCTGAAAGACACTGCCGGGCTACTGACCGCCGAAATCGATACCGATGACCTGGTTCGCGCGCGCTACGACTATGACGTGGTCGGGCACTACGCCAGGCCGGATGTGTTCGAACTGGTGGTGGACGAGCGCGCCAAGCCAGGCGTGCGCTTCACGGCGTGATTCACCACGTCGCCGCGGAGCCTGGCAGTTCGAGGGTCCCGCGGTCGACGAAGCGCATGGTGCCGAACGCGCCGCCGGCGAGTTTGCCCTTGAGCACATAGGGCAGGTTGTCCAGGCTTTGGGTCTGGCTCAGGCCCAGGGTCTGGCGCAGTACGGAAAACGCCGAAATGCTCACCGGGACGCTCAGGATCGCTTCGGAAAAGCGCGGGATCGAGCCGGTCTGGTCACTGACCCCTGTCGCCAGCGTACGGCCGTTGACCTCCAGGTCCAGCGCCACGCCGTTGTAGTCGATGGCGGTTTCGTTGGGGTTCTGCACGCGCAGTTTCACGGCGAAGCGCACCTCCAGGCCCTGGTTGGGCAACGGTTCGATACCGACCACGTTGATGTTCAGCGGGTCACGGTTCGGGAAGAGGGCGCAGGCGCTGAGGCTGAGCAGGATCAGGAATACGGAAAGGCCGAGGATTCTGCGCATGGATTGACTCTCAAAGAATGAAAAAACCGGAAGCGATTGAGCACGATACCCCACAGGTGCTTGTGGCGAGGGGATTTATCCCCGCTGGACTGCGAAGCAGTCCCAAAAATCTGAATCCAACCCGTCGGATCGGTTGAATCATCTCTTTTGGGGGCCGCTTCGCGCCCCAGCGGGGATAAATCCCCTCGCCACAAAGTCCGGTTCCGGTAGATTGCCGGGCGATCGTCGGCGTGTGGCTCCTGACAGTTTCTGACACTAGCCTCTGCTAATCTGCGTCATCTTTTTCTTTGCGGACAGTCCATTGTGTCGCGTACCACTCGGCTGCTCATGTTGCTGCAAGTCTTGCGGGGCAAGCGTTGCCCGGTCACCGCTGCGACGTTGGCGGGTGAACTGAATGTATCCGAGCGTACCTTGTACCGCGACATTGCCGAGCTCACGGCCCTCGGCGCGCCGATCCAGGGCGAGGCGGGCGTTGGTTATGTATTGCGCAGTGGCCTGTTCCTGCCGCCACTGATGTTCACCGCCGATGAAATCGAAGCCATTGTGCTGGGCTTGCGCTATGTGGATCAGCGCGCCGACGAGGTGCTGGGCAAGGCGGCCGCCGACGCCCTGGCGAAGGTTGCCGCGGTGCTGGCCCCTGATGTGCGGGATGCGTTGCGCAACCCTACGGTCCTGCCGGGCCCGCCGGGTTATGGTTATCCGCAGAACACCGTGGAACTGAATGTCTACCGCCAGGCCATTCGTGCCCAGGCCAAGCTGCACATCGACTACGCCGACGTGAACAAGACCCCGAGCCAACGCCTGATCTGGCCGCTGGCCCTGGGCTTTTTCAATGAGGCGCGAGTGGTGGTGGCCTGGTGCGAATTACGCGGTGCCTACCGGACCTTTCGCACCGACCGGATTGCCTCGGCCACCGAGCAGGGCGAGCGGTATCCGGGCCGGCGCAGCGATTTGTTGCGGGACTGGTTTGCGTTGATGAAGTTGGACGAAACCGGGCGTTTTACTCCTGACAAAAACTGACACAACGCTGTTCTAGCATGGTGCCAGATCGATAAAACAAGGAGCCATACCATGTCCAATCCCGTCTCTTCCCTGGCCCCGGCCATCGCCGGCTACATCGCGGCTGCCAATGCCCGTGACAGTTCGGCGGTGACGCGTTTCTTCGCCGAGGATGCCAACGTGTTCGATGAAGGCCAGCACCGCGTTGGCAGCCAGGCCATCGCCCAATGGATGGAAGACACCGCCCAGCGATTCCAGCCGCGGGTGGAAGTCCTCAATGTGCAGCAGCGCACTGGCAAGGTGCTGGTGCAGAACCTGATCTCCGGAACATTCCCCGGAAGCCCGCTGGAGTTGCGTTATACCTTTCGGCTCGATGAGCAGGGCAAGATCAGTCGGTTGGATATCTCGATTTAGCAGTCTGCACCCTGTTATGTGAACACTATTGTGGCGAGGGGATTTATCCCCGCTGGACTGCGAAGCAGGCCCATACGGTTTGAGGCCTGGCGTCTGCTTCGCAGCCGAGCGGGGATAAATCCCCTCGCCACAGTCTGCACGGTTCTTCTGAGCGTTTCGCATGGCATACTCCCCACCTTCGTTTTCCGGACCCGGGCCGTATGACTTTCGACTCCCCCTTGACTGCCTGGCAGCATGCCATCGAACACCACGGTTTCGTCCAGGACGAGGCCCAGGAATTGGCCATCATGGCGCTGGAGCAATGCCACCAGGCGTTGCACGAAGGGCGCAAGTCGATCAAGGGCGTTTATCTCTGGGGCCCGGTGGGGCGTGGCAAGACCTGGCTGATGGACCGCTTTTATGAAAGCCTCAAGGTGCCGGCCCGCCGTCAGCACTTCCATCATTTCATGGCGTGGGTGCACCAGCGTTCGTTCCAGCTCACCGGCACGCCGGATCCTTTGCAAGCCCTGGCCCGGGAGTTGAGCGCAGAAGTACGGGTGCTGTGTTTCGACGAACTGTTCGTCAACGACATCGGTGACGCGATCATTCTCGGGCGCTTGTTCCAGGTGATGTTCGAGCTGGGCATGGTGATGGTGAGCACCTCCAACCTGCCACCGGAAGAACTCTATGCCAACGGCCACAACCGTGAGCGCTTCCTGCCGACCATCACCGCGATCAAGCAGCACATGCAGATCGTGCCGGTGAACGGCTGGCAAGACCATCGCCAGCACCCAGGCCAATTGCAGCAGCGTTATTGGCTGCGCGATCCCGGGCAGCCCGATCCGCTGGGCGATGTCTTCAACCTGTTGACCACGGGGCAGGTGTCGAGCCGCGCGCCGATTGACGTGGGCCATCGCCTGCTTGAACCGGTCCAGGCCAGCGATACGGTGCTCTGGAGTCGTTACGCCGACCTGTGTGAGCAACCGTTCTCAGCGTTGGATTTCATGGCGCTGTGCGACCGCTTCAGCGTCATCCTGCTCAGTGACGTGCCCTGCCTGAGCGCCGAACAACGCGAGGGGCGCATTGCCCGTGGCACCGAGGACGGCGTTGAACGGGTCGTGGCCGGTGACCGTGAGTTGCCGCAGTTATCGGTCCACGACGACGGCGTGCGACGGTTCATCGCCCTGGTCGATGAATGCTATGACCGCAAGGTACCGTTGTGCCTTTCGGCTGCGGTGCCGATGGATGAGTTGTACACCGAGGGCTATCTGCAATTCCCGTTTCGCCGTACGCTCAGTCGCCTCCAGGAAATGCAAATGCAACGTTTTGGTCAGCCAGCCTGACCTGTATCCCGCCGACGGCATCGAGCCGCCGGTACTACCGAAGTGAGATGGAAGGTCATGGAAGAACCCAAGGACATTCTTGTTCTGCAAGCCAGCTACACCAACCCGGTCCACGCCGAAGCGATCTGTCATGTGCTCAACGGCTATGCGCAGGACCCGATGGGCGGAGGACATCCGTTGCCGACCGAGGTGCTGTTGCATCTGCCCGAGGAACTGGCCAAGCGTCCTCATGCCTTCAGCGTGCTGGCTTTTGTCAACGGCGAGCCGGCGGGGCTGGTCAATTGTTTCGAAGGTTTTTCAACCTTTGCCTGCCGGCCTTTGGTGAACATCCACGACGTGGCGGTGATGCCGGAATTTCGCGGCCTCGGGTTGAGCCAGAAGATGCTGCAGAAGGTCGAGGATATTTCCCGCCAGCGCGGTTGCTGCAAGATCACTTTGGAAGTGCTTCAGGAAAATGCCGTGGCGCAGGGCAGCTACGCCAAGTTCGGCTTTGCCCCTGGCATGTTCGACCCCGCCCACGGCCCTATGCAGTTCTGGATCAAGCCCCTGTAAAAGCGGGCATCCGATCGGTTTCGATTATTTCTGCACGACTTCGGCCAAGGGCGCCTTGGGCTGCATCAGGCTGAAGTCGATCAGGGCCTTGCGTGGGGTTTGATACGGGTTGCCGATCAGCAGTGGACGGGCCTTGAAGTCATCGCTGACCAGGCTCTTGCTGTGGTCCAGCTCGTCAAAACTCAAGCCGGCCAGGTCCGCCCAGGTGTGGATCAGGTGTGAACTGCTGTAGGGGCGTGACAGCTCGCCGGCAAAGTTCCAGTCATGGTTTTCGCGCCACTTGGGCGAAGCCCAGGCCATGAAAGGAATGGTGTACATCGGTGCGGTCGGTTTGCCTTCGTTGCGGCCCAGCGTGCCGTGTCCCGGCGAGTCGAACACGTCTTCGCCGTGGTCCGAGAGGTACAGCAGGAAGCCGTTGGGATCGGTCTTGGCGTAATCCTTGATCAGGCTGGATACCACGAAGTCGTTGTACAGCACCGCGTTGTCGTAGCTGTTGTAGGTCGGGACCTGGTCATCACGCAAGCCCGCCGGTACGCCCTGGCGGTCAGTGAATTTGTTGAACGTCGGCGGATACCGGTACTGATAGCTCATGTGGGTGCCGAGCAGGTGCACCACAATCAGCTTGCGCGGGGCGCTGTCGGCCAAGGCCTTGTTGAACGGTTCGATCACGTCGCCATCGTATTGCGCGGCATTCTGGTTGCGGTTGTTGTTCAGGTACACCTGTTCATCGGCCTGTTGGGAAAAGGTCGTGAGCATGGTGTTGCGCTTGGTCATGGTCTGCTGGTTGGTGATCCAGAAGGTCTTGTAGCCGGCCTGCTTCATCATGCTGACCAATGATGGCGTACTCAGGTACAGGTCTGGGCTCTCCTCGTCGGCGAACGTCAGCACCTGCTGCAGCGCTTCGATGGTGTAGGGGCGCGGGGTGATGACATTGTCGAACACCGAAAGCTGGTCCTTGAGCTTGTCCAGCTCCGGCGTGGTTTCCCGCGGGTAACCGTACAGGCTCATGCGCTGGCGGTTAGTGGATTCGCCGATCACCAGCACCAGGGTGGCTGGCTGTTCTGCGGTGGCATCCTTGAGATTGCTCAGGGGAGCAATCTTGCTGGCGCTGTGGAGCATGCCTTGCATGTTTTCCAGCTGTTCACCGTAGCGACGATAGGCCACCAGCATCTGCCATGGCACGGCCGGCTCGATGCGATCTTCGAACTTCTCCAGGCCACCGGCGAAACTGCCGGTGCGCAGGGTTTGCTTGACCAGCGGATAACCGGCCACGGCGAGCACGATGACGGCTGCGGCGACCATGGCCTGGCCCCGAGGCAGGTACACCGGACGCAGACGGGTCCAGAGCCAATAGCCAACAGCGGTGTGGGCCAGGAACGCCGCCACCATCCACCAGGCAAAATACTGGGTCAGGTACTCGCCGGCTTCAGACACGTTCGATTCGAACATGATGAAAATGACGCTCTGGGAAAATTCCTGCTGGTAAATGAAGAAGTAGCCCAGGCTGGCCATGGAGCAAGCCCACAGCACCACGCCGATCAATGCCGCGAGCACGCGTGTACGGGTGGGGAAGAGGAGCAGGGGCGCCAGCCACACCGCACTCATCACGAACGCTTGGCGAAAGCCGGTGAAACCGGAAGTGTCGCTCAGCAGGATGAGCAGTTGGGTGATGCCCGAGAAATACCAGAAGAACAGAAACAGCCAGCCGAGTCCGGCCCAGTCGAAACCTTTCGCAGTCGTTTTGCTGCGTTTGAACAAGCTCATCAAGCGCTCCAGCCTTTATCGACGAAGCTGCCGGCACCGGATTGGTGACCGCAGGCCTGCGTCGAGCAACCCTAAAGGCGGGGAGTATTACGAGCCGGTTGTGAAAACTTTGTGAGTTTTTCGGATACAAAATGCACGTGAGGTGCGAATGCACCTGTGGCAAGGGGATTTGTCTCTAGGGGCGGGACCTGTGGGAGCAAGGCTTGCCCGCGATAGCCGCGCCGCGGTCGAACAGCTGAACCGCGTTATCGTTCATCGCGGGCAAGCCTTGCTCCCACAGATAGAGTTCTCGCCTCAAGTGGGCACGGCAGGACTTGCATGAAAGTGACGCTGTTTGACCAGCGTCACTTCTTCGACTGTGCCTCTGGGGCGGTTACCGAGCCAGGGACTGGCTCTGGTGGGACAGCTGTGCGTGTTGCAGCTGCATGCGCAACTGCGTCACTTCATCGAGCAGCAGATCGCGTTCTTCCTTGAGTAGGCGCAATTCATCGCGACGAATGGTCACATAAAGGGTTTGGGGAGGACGTGCGGTAACGACAGGGCCCATTGCTCACCTCGCAAATGGCGTACATCAACTATAGAGATGTCGCCATGATTTGGTCGACACCTCTACTATCGGCGCCGATTCTGATTTCTTTTGCTTGTGATTGGAACTTTTTTATTTTTCATGGTCGCTGTGTCTTTGGCCGGATCTTGAGCGTTATCGCTTGTGATCGCTCGAATTACCCGGAAACTATGCAGCAATGCTCTGGACTAACCTCCATTAGTCGATAGTGTTAAATCTTTGACACACCTTTATTTGTAGTAGGGAGCATCAGCACATGCAACTCGGGATCATTGGACTGGGCCGCATGGGCGGCAATATTGCACGGCGCCTGATGCTCAATGGGCACACCACCGTCGTCTATGACCGCAATGCCGCTTTTGTCGAAAACCTGCGCCAGGAAGGCGCCACGGGCGTGGCGGACCTGCCGGCGCTGGTCGCCGGCCTGGAAAAGCCACGGGCGGTCTGGGTCATGCTGCCGGCAGGCGCACCCACCGAAGACACCATCAACGTTCTCAGCGAGCTGCTCGAGCCGGGCGACGTGATCATTGACGGCGGCAACACGTATTACAAGGACGACATCCGTCGCGCCCAGGCCTTGTCGGAAAAAGGCCTGAGCTATATCGATGTCGGCACCTCCGGCGGTGTTTGGGGCCTGGAGCGCGGTTACTGCATGATGATTGGCGGCGAGGCCGAGGTGGTGAAGCGCCTGGACCCGCTGTTCGACAGCCTGGCGCCGGGCATGGGCGACATCCCGCGCACCCGTGATCGCAAATCCGACGATGACCGTGCCGAACGTGGCTACATCCACGCGGGCCCGGCGGGTTCGGGACATTTCGTGAAGATGATCCACAACGGCATCGAGTACGGCATGATGCAGGCCTTCGCCGAGGGCTTCGACATCCTCAAGACCAAATCCAGTGAAAGCCTGCCCCCGGAGCAGCGTTTCGACCTGAATGTCGCCGATATCGCCGAAGTCTGGCGGCGCGGCAGCGTGGTGTCGTCCTGGTTGCTGGACTTGACCGCCGACGCGTTGGCCAGCGATCCGAAACTGGACGGTTTTTCCGGTGAAGTCGCCGACAGTGGGGAAGGGCGTTGGACCATCGAGGCCGCCATCGAGCAAGCAGTGCCGGTTCCGGTCCTGTCCAGCTCGCTGTTCGCCCGTTTCCGCTCGCGCCAGCAAAGTACCTACGGCGACAAAATGCTCTCGGCCATGCGTTTCGGCTTTGGCGGCCACGTGGAGACGCCGAAGAAATGACCTCGATCGCCAGCAAATCCAAGGCAGAACCTGCGCCGCCGACCACGTTGTTCCTGTTCGGCGCCCATGGCGATCTGGTCAAGCGCCTGCTCATGCCGGCGCTTTACCACCTCAGTCGCGACGGTCTGCTGGAGGATGGGCTGCGCATCGTCGGAGTTGACCACAACGCCATCAGCGATGTGGATTTTGCCAAGAAGCTCGAAGACTTCATCCGTAACGAAGCGGCGAGCAAGGGCGGTGATGCCGACCGCGCGCTCGATCCGGCGCTGTGGGCCAAGCTGGCCCAGGGCATCAGCTACGTCCAGGGTGATTTCCTCGATGACGACACCTACCAGGCGCTGGCGGCGAAAATCGCCGCCAGCGGCATCGGCAACGCGGTCTTCTACCTGGCGACCGCGCCGCGTTTTTTCAGTGAAGTGGTCAGCCGCCTCGGTGCGGCCGGGCTGCTTCAGGAGCAGGAGGGGGCTTTCCGGCGGGTGGTGATCGAAAAACCGTTCGGCTCCGACCTGCAAACCGCCGAAGCGCTGAACGCCTGCCTGCTCAAGGTCATGAGCGAGAAACAGATCTATCGCATCGACCATTACCTGGGCAAGGAGACGGTGCAGAACATTCTGGTCAGCCGTTTCTCCAACAGCCTGTTCGAGGCTTTCTGGAACAACCACTACATCGACCACGTACAAATCACCGCCGCCGAAACCGTCGGTGTGGAAACCCGTGGCAGTTTTTATGAACACACCGGCGCCCTGCGGGACATGGTGCCTAACCATCTGTTCCAATTGCTGGCGATGGTGGCCATGGAGCCGCCAGCGGCATTTGGGGCCGACGCCGTGCGTGGGGAAAAGGCCAAGGTCGTCGGGGCGATCCGGCCCTGGTCGGTGGAACAGGCCCGCGCCAACTCGATCCGTGGCCAGTACACCGCCGGTGAAGTCGCTGGCAAGGCGGTGACCGGTTATCGCCAGGAAGCCAACGTCGCCGCCGACAGCAACACCGAGACCTACGTGGCCCTCAAGGTCATGATCGATAACTGGCGTTGGGTGGGCGTACCGTTCTACCTGCGCACCGGCAAGCGCATGAGCGTGCGGGATACGGAGATCGTCATCTGCTTCAAGCCGGCGCCTTACGCGCAGTTTCGCGACACTGAAGTCGACGAACTGCAACCCACGTACTTGAGAATCCAGATTCAGCCCAATGAAGGCATGTGGTTCGACCTGCTGGCCAAGCGACCGGGGCCGGCGCTGGACATGGCCAATATCGAATTGGGCTTTGCCTATAAGGACTTCTTCGAAATGCAGCCGTCCACGGGTTACGAAACCCTGATCTACGATTGCCTGACCGGTGACCAGACTCTGTTCCAGCGCGCCGACAATATCGAAAACGGCTGGCGCGCCGTGCAACCGTTCCTCGATGCATGGCAGCAGGACGCAACGGTCCAGCCTTACAAGGCCGGTGAAGATGGCCCGGCGGCCGCCGACGACTTGCTGACTCGCGACAATCGCGTCTGGCATGGCCTTGGATGAGTGATCTGGTGAAGCGCCCCATCCGGTTTTTACTCAGCGACATGGACGGCACACTGCTGTTGCCTGATCACAGTCTCAACCAGCGCACCATCACTGCGGTTCGCGCATTGCGTGAAGCTGGCGTGCTGTTCAGCCTCGCCACCGGGCGGCCGCCGCGGGCGATGTTGCAGCAGATCGAGGCCCTGGGCGTCGACCTGCCCACGGCGGCGTTCAATGGCGGCACGCTGGTTCATCCCGACGGCAGTTTCCTCGCTGTCCATTACCTGCCGCCGGAGGCGGCACTGGCCACCCTGGCGCTGTACGCCGATCAGCCGGGCATCGAAGTCTGGGTATTCGCCGATGGCGATTGGCTGGTACGTGACGCCCACGGGCCGATGGTGCCGGTGGAGACGCGTGGCCTGGGCTACCCGCCGGTTGAAGTCGAGAGTTTCGAGCCTTACCTGGAGCGGATCGACAAGATCGTCGCCACCAGCGCCAACACTGACTTGCTGGTGGAACTGGAGGCTCGGCTGCATCCGCTGCTCAAGGGCCAGGCCCAGGTGTCGCGTTCACAACCGATCTACTTGGATGTGACGGCGATGAAGGCGAACAAAGGGGAAGCGCTGTCGACCCTGGCCGCCTTCCTCGACGTGCCATTGGAGCAGACCGCGGCCATGGGCGACGGTGGCAACGACCCGGCGATGTTTCACCGGGCGGGATTATCGATTGCCATGGGGCAGGCGGAGGAGGCGATCAGGCGTCAGGCGGATGTGGTGACCGCCGCCGTGACCGAAGATGGCGCGGCCCTGGCGATCGAGCGGTACATCCTGCCGTAGGATGTCCTGACCTGTAGGAGCTGGCGAAGCCTGCGATCTTTTGATCTTTCGCTTGAGACTTAAGTGTCTGGGGAAAGATCGCAGCCTCGTTGCACTCGACAGCTCCTACGTACAGTCCAGCGGGAGCAAGGTTCCTCGCCCCAGGTTTTACTCAGAAATTGCTTACAGCCAGTAAGTCACCGCATACCAGCCCAAACCGCCCATCACCACGGTGTAGGGCATGGCCATCCAGACCATCCGGCCATAAGACAGGCGAATCAGCGGTGCAATCGCCGAGGTCAGCAGGAACAGGAAGGCAGCCTGGCCGTTGGGTGTCGCGACGCTCGGCAGGTTGGTGCCGGTGTTGATGGCCACCGCCAGGGTCTCGAACTGTTCGCGGCTCATGTGGCCGGAGACGAAGGCCTGCTTGACCTCGGTGATGTAGATGGTCGCCACGAACACGTTATCGCTGATGGCCGAGAGCAGGCCGTTGGCGATGAACAGCATGCCGGGCTGCTGGTCGGCGGGCAGGGCCAGGACCCACTGGATCAGTGGCGTGAACAACTGCTGGTCGTGAATGACCGCCACCACTGCAAAGAACACCACCAGCAGCGACGTGAACGGCATGGCGTCCTTGAACGCATTGCCCAGTCGATGCTCGTCGGTGATGCCGGTGAAGGCGGTAATCAACACGATGACCATCAAGCCGATCAGGCCGACTTCGGCAATGTGCAAGGCCAGGCAGACGATCAGGATAAGTGCGGCAAGACCTTGGACGATCAGGGCTGCGCGCTGGCGTGCGGTGCGCTCGCGATTGTCCTGCTCAGCATAATCGGCCAGCACAGTGCGAACGTTGTCCGGCAGTAGCGTGCCGTAACCGAACCAGCGCAGCTTTTCCAGGGCCACACAGGTCACCAGCCCGGCAACCAGCACTGGCAGCGACACCGGCGCGACTTTCAGGAAAAAGTCAGCGAAATGCCAGCCCATCTCGTGACCGATCAGCAGGTTCTGCGGTTCGCCCACCAGGGTGCAGACACCGCCCAGCGCCGTGCCGACGGCACCATGCATCAGCAGGCTGCGCAGGAATGCCCGGAACTGTTCCAGGTCGCCATGGTGCAGCGACGGCAGGCCGTGGTCTTCATCGACGCTGCTGTCCTGGCGCGGATCGTTGCCCGATGCCACGCGGTGGTACACCGAATAAAAGCCCACCGCGGCGCTGATGATCACCGCCGTGACGGTCAAGGCATCGAGGAATGCCGACAGAAATGCCGAGAGAAAGCAGAACATCAAGGCCAACAGTGCCTTGGAGCGCACACCCAGGAGCAGGCGCGAGAACAGGAACAGCAGCAGGTCCTTCATGAAGTAGATTCCGGCCACCATGAACATCAGCAGCAGGATGACCGGGAAGTTATGCAGCAATTCATCATACAGCGCCTTGGGTGTGGTCATGCCCAACAGCAGGGCTTCGACCAGTAGCAGCCCACCGGGCATCAGCGGGTAGCATTTGAGGGCCATGGCGAGGGTGAAGATGAACTCCACGACCAGCATCCAGCCGGCGACCACCGGACCGAGGGTCCACAGCACCACGGCGTTGAGAACCAGAAAGGTGATGATGCACGCCTTGTACCAGCGCGGGGAATGCCCAAGAAAGTTGTGCGCGAAAGCTTGAGCCATCGAACCGGACATCGGCTGCTCCTTTTAATTAGAAGCGCGCAACTTGCCGTAACAAATGGGGAATATCAAGCGTAGGCATGAATACCGTTCGCCCACGACGATCTGACTCAGGCCCAATACCGCGCAATCACCGCTCGATAATGCCCCTGGAGCGAGTAGCCACCCACCAGGATTCTGCCGTCAGACTGCAGCACCAGGGCGGTGGCGGTGTCCAGGCTGTAACCGAGTCGAGTGCGAACCCAGCCTTTGCCTTCACCGAAATCTGGATCGAGGCTGGCATCCGGCAAATGCCGGGCGAGCACGAAGTCGGCTTCGATACCGCCGATGGTGGCGCCAGCGGTCACCAGCTTGCCATCCGGTTGAAGCTGGGCCGCCGTCCACTGGCTGGCGTTGCGCCCGATCGCCATGAGCTGGCACTGGCCCTGGTTGCAATGACGGTCCGGCGTGCCGTCCAGGCGCACTTTCAGGGACAGGCTGTGCATCGGATCGCGGCTGCTGCCAAAGGCTTGTAGATTGCCGCTCGCATCCTGAACGATCTGGCTGACCATCACGCTATGACCCTGCGCCAGGATGGACAGGAAGCCCTCTTCACCGAAGCTGTCATCGAGCTTGCCGCTGCTGTCATAACGGGCGATCAAGCCATGCTGGGGCAAGTCAATGGCGCCGCCGACGACAATATGACCGTCAGCCTGGAGCATCAGGCAGCCGAGCCAGGTATTTTTCAACGCGCGTCGGACCATCACGAAACCGCGACCGTTGAACGAGGTATCCAGGGTCCCGTCCGGCAGGAGCCGGATCAATACACCGACATGGTCGGACAATTGATAGTGATGGTTGGCGAGCAAGAGAATCCGGCCATCGGCCTGCACTTGCATGTCGCAGGCCTCGAGGCCTGGCACGCCGGGCGGCAGCCAGGGATCGCGCAGGCCTTGGGAGAGATGGCCGCAGAGCCGGATGAGGTGTCGGCCAGCATTGCCGAAGCTCTGGACGGCATGGCCCTGCTGATCGAACAGCGCCAGGGCGGGAAGGGTGTGTTCGTTGTTTTCATAGTGCAGGCCGGACAGCAGGATGTGCCCGTCGGGCAGCTCGATCACTTTGCCCGCCGTCGCTTCGAAGCCCTGTTCGAACGCGCCGATCACGCAGCCGTGGCTGCCGAAACCCGGATCGGTGGAACCGTCATGGTTGAGCCGCGCCAGCCCGAACCGGCTGCCATGGGCGGTCTCGATCCTGGCCGCGACGAGGATTCGGCCGGCACGGTCGAGGGTCAATCCGGTGATCAGGCTCGACGTGCTGCCTTCGAAATGAACCCAGGCTTTGCCGTTGGCGGCAAAGCCTGGGTCAAGTTGCCCGGCGTGGGTCAGGGCCGGGGGGAGTTCCAACGCGAACTGATCGAGCATGCCTGCCTCTCCTTGCGTGTCGACCGGCCCGAAAGGGCGATGACTGCATGAGGGCAACATTCAATCCTTGAATGTGACAATGCACAACTGTCAGGTACTGCAGTTACAGGGGCGATGCGTGCCATAACAATGGCTTTACAACCCAATGCCAAGCCTGCAATCGATAACAGGCTCTACCGGCGGTTTATTCGGGCATCGACCAGGATTGCAAGGTATAGCCTTCCTGGCTCAATTCGGCACGGGCCTGTTTCAACAGATCGGCCAGTTGGACCGGGTCGGTATAGGCGCTGCTTGGAATCTGAGTGCGGCCAATATGGGTATTGGTACGGTCGATGACGGTCAGGCTAAGTTCGCCGTTACCGTCTTGTGGAGCCCAGGCCACGCATTGGAAAGGACGGAATGCGCGGTCGGCAATCAAAAGAGCTTCGTTGATACGGAGCGGGGCGTTCATGGCATTTTCTCTCAAGTGTGCCCAAACAAATGATGTGCCGTCGGTTGGGCGTACCGTGCGGCTGGTTACTTGTACTGATGTCCCGAACCGGTAGGCGGGTCACACATTATTTAAATAAATTTCGATTTTCTTTCAGACCAGGCTTTTGCTCTTTTGTTTGAAAGCCTCCTGAAAGAAAAACGCCCACAACAACTAACGAAACGCTTGCTTATAACCAGTTTGAGGCGATCTCGATAATCAATTGATACAAGGGTGCGTCAACTTCTTGCTACTGTTACATGCAGGTTTGCCAAACGACTGTTTCTAATCATATTTCTTTATTTTGGCGCCAAGGATCAGTCATGGTCGAAGCCAGTACGTCACGTCGTCTGCTCGTGGTTGATCCCTGCGACGATTGTCATCGCCTGTTGCCAGGTCTGCGCGCCATTGGTTGGGACGTGGACAGTTGCGCCCTCGAACACGCCGGCGATCGGACCTGTGACGTCGGTCTGTTGCGCTTGCAGCCTTTCCACCTGGAGCGTCCGGAAGCGGTCAAGGAGTTGATCAGCCGGAGCGGCACCGAATGGATCGCCGTGCTCAGCCAGGAAGTGTTGCGCCTGCAAAACGTCGGTGATTTTGTCTGCGAATGGTTTTTTGATTTCCATACCTTGCCGTTCGACGTGTCCAGGGTCCAAGTCACACTGGGCCGGGCGTTTGGCATGGCGCGCTTGCGGGGGCAGGGCTCGATTCACATCGATCGGCCCGAACATGAACTGCTGGGTGACAGCAAGCCGATCCGCGAACTGCGCAAGTTATTGAGCAAGTTGGCGCCCGCCGAGTCGCCGGTGTTGATTCGCGGCGAGAGCGGCACCGGCAAGGAACTGGTGGCGCGCACCCTGCATTGTCAGTCCCACCGGCGCAACAAGCCGTTCATTGCCATCAACTGCGGCGCCATTCCGGAACACCTGATCCAATCCGAGCTGTTCGGGCATGAAAAGGGCGCGTTTACCGGCGCTCACCAGCGCAAGATCGGACGGATCGAGGCGGCCCACGGAGGCACGCTGTTTCTCGATGAAATTGGCGACCTGCCGTTGGAGTTGCAGGCCAATCTGCTGCGTTTCCTGCAGGAAAAACACATTGAACGGGTCGGTGGCAGCCAGCCGATTGCGGTCGATGTGCGGGTCTTGGCGGCCACCCATGTGGACCTTGAGGCGGCCATCGAGCAAAAGCGTTTTCGCGAGGATCTCTACTACCGCCTGAACGTGCTGCAAGTGGCGATGGCGCCCTTGCGCGAACGCCATGGCGACCTGGCGATGCTCGCCAGCCACTTTTCCCATTTCTACAGTCAGGAAACCGGCCGCCGCCCCCGCAGCTTCAGCGAGGATGCATTGGTGGCGATGGGCATGCACGACTGGCCCGGGAATGTGCGGGAGCTGGCCAACCGCGTCCGTCGCGGGTTGGTCCTGGCCGAAGGACGGCAAATCGAAGCCCGGGACCTCGGCCTGGCCAGCCACCAGGGCGTCGCGGCACCGATGGGCACGTTGGAGGATTACAAGACCCGCGCAGAGCGCCAGGCCCTGAGCGATGTGCTCAACCGGCATAGCGACAACCTGAGCGTGGCCGCCCGGGTGCTGGGCGTATCCCGGCCGACGTTCTATCGTCTGCTGCACAAGCATCAGATTCGCTAGAACAGCCTACACACAACCCATTGTGGGAGCGAGCAAGCCCGCTCCCACAGTAGTTTTGCAGTGCCCTTGCAATATGTGTCCATCACATACCCCTGAGGGCATCAGAAGTAATACGGGAATTTCAGGCTAAAGGTGAAATCCGGCGCATCGTCGGTCAGCCCGATGGACAGGTTGGGCACGATGGTCAGGTTGTCGGATGCGGCGACGGTCATGCCGATGTTGAAGTAACCGGCGTTGGCATCGCTGGAGGTCACCGACTCCCAGTCGCCACCGTCCTGTTTGAGCTTGCTTTTCTTTTGGATCAGGTCAGAGACCGAGAACGACATGCTCATCTTCTCGTTCAAGGCAAAGGCGATGCCCGCACCGAGCTGGAAGCTGTCGCCGATCCGCACTTTGCCCGGTACCTTCTGGTTGACCGTGGAACTGATATCGTCGAACGATTCTTCGAAGTTATGGGTGTAGGACAGGGTACCGAACAGGACCGCCGGGTCGAAGGTCTTGACCAGTGACAGCCCAGGCGTGATCGACCACACGCCGTTGCCGGTGGGCAGGTCGTCAGGTACGAACAGGTTGGTGTTGGCCTGGGATTGGCGCAGTTTGATGCCAAACGGGTCCTTGCCGGTGGGCGCCTTGACCCGCAGGGTGACCACCGCGTCCGGAGAGTTGATCGACTCATCCATGAACTTGTAGGCGATGCCGAAGTTGACGTCGCCGATGGTCGGGTCGCGGGTCACGGTTTCTTCGCTGGTGACCCCGGCCGCGCCGTTGTTCGCGCCGCCTGACTGATACGTGGATTCGCGGTAGACCACCGGCACGTTGAGGTCGAACTGCCAGCGATTATCGAAGTTATAGCGGCCGGTGAGGTCCAGCGTCCAGGTGTCGGCCTTGATCCGGTCGAGGTTGATGTTGCCCAGGAAAATCGAATCCAGGGCCAGGAAGCCGTTGAGGATCAGTTGCCGCGTGTCGTAGCGCGAATAGGTCACGCCGGTCTCGAAACTGAACTTGCCGCCGCCGAAGAAGCCGCTGGCCTCGTCATAGAGGTTGGAGACACTCTGGGCCGGCTGGGAGTCATCGGCCAGGGATTGCCCGTAGCCGCTGCCACCGGCCGTTGTCGCGCCGCCGGCCACGGTCTGGTTGCCTTTCATGTCGGCCGGGGATTTGGCCAGGCGCTTGGGTGGTGGCGCGGCGGGTTGATCTTCCACCTGGCGAACCCGCTGCTCGAGCACCGCCAGGGCTTTCTGCTGGACCTCGTATCGTTGCTTGAGCTCAAGAAGTTCCTGTTTCAGGGCCTCGATGTCGGCGTCCGGGGCCGCCTGCAACACGGCCGCCGGGAACAGCGTGCTTAAACACATCACAGCGCGCAACGATACGGATCGATACATGAAATATGCCGTCCCTATTTGCCCAATGGTCGGAAAACAGCGTAGTTCAATAACCGAGGTTACGGAGGCCGCGCAGTTGGGTCAGATTGCAGTCCAATGCCCCGGCACTGGGGCCGTTGTTGTTCAGCACCACGTTGAGCTGCGTCATATTGTTGACCAGGTTGCTATTGCCCAGCAGGCGAGTGTTTTGCAGCAAGCCGCCCTGGGCCACTTGTTGCAGGGTGCCGCCCTGGTTGTGGCTGGCCTGGATCGCCATCTGCACGCCGTTGCCGGTGGCGGTGACCGCGACGCTGCCGGCGGCATTGCTGCCGCTGATGGTCTGGCCCTTGGTCAGCAGTTGGCCCTGGGAAGGTACGAGCGCCGGCGCCTGGTTGCTCTCTTTCACATTGATGTTGACGTTGTTGTAGGCCGTGTTGCCGTCGCCCGCGGCACGCACGCTCTGGGTCACGCCCTGGCTGGTACCAAGGCCGGCACCACCGGTCATGTTGCCGCTGCCCTGTTCCGGGACGCTGCCATTGCCGGTCTGCTTGATGGTGGAGACATAGAACTCGGGTTTGACGGTGGCGGCCTGGATCTGCATGGTGCTGGTGGCGCCGATCAAGTCGCCGCTGGCGTTGCGCCAGGTACTGCTCATGACGATGCCGAAGCTGATGACTCGGCCGGGCATGACATAACGACCGCGCAGCTCGGCAAGCTCCTGGTCCTTGACTTCGATGGGTTTGAAGCCGGCATGGGCATAGCCCGAGGCAGTCGCGAGCAGGCAGGCCAGCGACAGCCAGTGTGACGTTTTCATGTGCTGCTCCCGGAGCGTCCTGCTCCTTTTTGTACTTATTGTTGGCAGTGGTCGGCGATTAGAAAAAGTCGCTCTGTATGAAGCCGAAGTCCATCAGTTCCGCATCCCTGACCGGGTTGAAACCGTCCAGCTTGTTACGGGCTGTCAGGGGTTGAGGAGGGCTGCGTAGCGCATTGGTCTTGTCATAGCCCGGGCCGACGATCGCAAATACGATGCCGTTCCAGCCTTTGACGAACTCATCGTGGGCGTAGCGCTTGTGCCCCAGCACCGGGTCGCCGATGTAGACCCATTGCTTGTCGGCCCGCTGCAACACCACGAAGTGCTTGTAGCCGCGTATTTCCATCAGGACGACCACCGGAATCGTCACCGCCTCGAGTTTCTCTGGCGGTATGCGGTAGCCTCGGGCACGCATGCCGATGGTCTCCACGTAGCGCTTCATGTCCAGCATGGAAAACCCCTGGGTGCGAACCAGGTCCTGGTCGGCATTGACCAGCATGCCTTTGATGACGTGCTCTTCATCGACGTCAAGCCAATAGGCCTGGCGCAGCACCGTGGCCAGCGCGGCGGCGCCGCAACTGAAATCGGTTTTCTGCTCGACGATGTCGCTGAATTTACGCTCGCGTACGCTTTGCACCGGTTTGTAGACCAGCATGCCGCCAGGCAGGGCGGCGACCGGCATCTGCGCCGCTTCGGCCATACAGGTCAGGCAGAGCAGCAGGGAAACGGCAGTGACACGCATGATCAATACGCCTAGTGGACGTCCGGGAAAAAGCCCCCTGTGGGGGGTGAGCCTGTGGGAGCAAAGCTTGCTTGCGATAGCGGTTTTAAAGCCAGCAGAGGGGCCGTACGTGACGACCTCGATCGCGAGCAAGCTGTGCTCCTACAGAGCTACTACCCCCACAGTGGTACTTTTTTACATGCAAGCCTTGCAGCCGGCCGCGATGGACAGCGAGTTGCTTTGCTGGTTGCCCACGCCTGCCGACACGTTGGCGCCGCCGTTACCGGAGAAGCCGTTCATGGAGTTGGTCATGGTGGCGTTGTTGATCACAGGGTTTTTCCAACCGTCGCGGGTCAGCACTTGCTGGGTGTTGCTGCCGGCCAGTTCGAAAGTCCCCACGGCGGAGAACTTGAACTTGTCGTCATCATGACCGCCGCCGTAGCCGCCTCTGTTGTCCCATCCGCCATGATCGTTGTCTTCGGCGGTGCCGGTACCTTTGGCCTTGAACGTGCCTGAGGCGCTGTAGGTGCTGGTGAGGGTGTCGGTCTTGTAGGTCCGCACGCCTTTGTTGTCGACCACAAGGCCGGTGGAGGACTGGTCAGCCGAGGCCGAGGCCTGTGCGACACGGCCCCCGGATACGGCGATGGCCAGGTTGTTTTTCTGCTGGTTGAAGTTCCCGGCGGTCACGTTGATACCGATGTTGCCGGAGCCGTTGTTGCCCGCATTGGTGAGCGAGGCGTTGTTTTGCGTGGAGTTGTTCTTGACGTAATTGTTGTTATTGACCTGCGTGGCGCTGGAGGCGGCGACAGCCGAGCCGAAGATGAAGCTTTCGTCGGCGGTGGCCAGGGCGGCGGCGTTGTCCTGCTGGTTGCCGTCGCCGCCGGCAATGTTGGCGCCCATGTTGCCGTTGCTGCCATTGAGCGAGTCAGTGGCTTCAGCGGTGTTGCGGGTGGCTTGGTTGGTCACGACGTTGCCGTCGCTGTTTTGCTCATCCAGCACGGTCGCGCCAGCCCCGGCGCTGATCGAGAGCAGTTGCTCGAGCGACGGACCTCTTGGGCCTTGATTGCCGTGGCCGTTACCGTGGCCGTTGCCACGCCCGTTGCCATCGGCCTGCGCAGCCATTGCCATGACCGCGGCGAGAGCGAAAACCAATGGTTTGAGTGCCATTGTAGGTTTCATGGTGTTTCTCCTTGCGTGTCGTTGGTTAAGTGTCGGTACTTTCTTATGTAGCCCCCGGGTCAATCAGCGACCCGGATGCTCAGGGTGTTAGCCATTCGGTTCCCCACCCCGGCGCTCTGGTTCACCTGGATTACCCCTCGGCTGCCGGTGAAGGCCTGGTCGCTGGTGACGACCTGGCGACTGCCGGTTGGGGCGCCAGTTGCTCCTGAGTTCGGTAACAACGCCACGTTCTGTTGGGACAGGGCGCTGTCGTCCATGCTCTGCGGATGAGCACTGATGCCCACCCGCATGACATTGGCCATCTGGTTGTTGGCCCCGGCGGACTGGTTGACGCCCAGCACGCCGTTGCCGTTGCTGAAGGAATGGCCACCGATGCGGGCGGTGGCGTTCATGGAAGGGGCGGCCTGGGTGTCGACACGTTGCTGAACGTGGGTGCTTGCCTGGGCGTGGCTGCCAATGGCGATGGCCCGGGTGTTGGTTTGCTGGATCTGGTCACCGGCCGCCTGGTTGACGTTGAAGTTGCCGGTGTAGTGGCTGCCGGAATCCTGCAGGTTGGCGCTGCTGACCACTGCGACACCCGAATCGGCAAATACGGTGAAAGAGCTGAGCAGGGAAAGCATGATCAGGGCGAGTAGAAACAGTACGGGCTTCATGTCACTGACCTCCCGCCAGCCGACCCAGCGGGGCCAGGCCGGAACTCAACGAGCGGTTGATGGTGCCTGAGATCGCGCCACCACTACCGCCACCGTGACCGGCATTCATGCCCGGCATGCCGTTGGGGTTGGTGACCACATTCAAACCCTGCACGCCGGTATTGGGGGTGACGATGTTGCGGATCGACGAGCCGCTGGCCACGCTGGCGAATTCGCCATCGCTCAGTTCGGTGCTGGCGGTCGCTTGGTTGATTCGTTCGGAGGGGTTGGCGTTGACGGTGGTCGGGTAGGGGTCTTTGCCGCCGTTGCGACCGATTGCGATGGGTTGTACGTCACGGCTGAGCACGATGACGCCGTTGCCCTCGGCCTGTACTGGCAGGCTGAGCGTTGCGCTGGCGGCGCAGCCGATCACGAGCAGACAGGTCAAACTTCTTTCGAAAGTCCCCACGGCATCGATTCCTTCTTCGGTGGGCTGGCCCTGGTCCAGCGTTGCGAAGTGGGGAGGAGCAGGTGTTGTGCCGTGTTTTGAAATGCCCGCCATTTCAATGGGTTGGATTCAGGCGGGGAGCGTCGGGGAGGGATACTGTTTCAGCGCTGAGACAGGGCGTCGACGGCCAAATGGCCATCAGCCTTGCAGGGCTCTGGATCCAGGCTTTTAGGCGGGCGTTTCAGCAGCTTTACAGTCTTGATGGCAAGAACATGAAGCGGGGTTGAGTCCGGGTTTCGTGCGCGTGCACTGTTTCATAAGTGAAACAAGTCAAGCGGCGGTCAGGCTTCAAGCAGTTGGGTAACGGCTGCAAACACTTGCTGCCGGCGTTGCCCCCAGTCGCCCTGAATGACCTGGAAGGGTTGCCGATGTCGCCTCAGCCAAGTCTCGATCGCTTGGAAAAATGCCAGCCGTTCTGTCAGCTCGGGCTGGCAACGCAAACCGTCGCCAGTCCATTCGACCTGCTCTGGGCTTAACAACAGGTGCAGATCGTAATGCCGGGCCAGCAGCGCCGGTTCGAGCCACTCCGGGCAATCGCCGAACAGGGTCTGGCTCCAGAGGATGTTACTCAACAGGTGAGTGTCGAGGATCAGCAGCGCCGGCCGATGGGCACGGGCCTGGTCCTCCCAGGCCAGTTGGCCGGAAGCGATGTCGGTGATGTCGGCCAGGCAGGTATCGCGTTGGGTCTGCTCCATGAAATGGCGCACGTATTCATCCACCCGCATTCCACCGAAGTGTTCCTGCAATTGCGCCGCCAGCCAGCTCTTGCCGCTGGATTCCGGGCCGGTCAGGACCACCACCTTCATGCGCGCAGGGCCGGGTCGGCGCGCCATTCGCGCCAGCCTTGTACGGCCAGCAGGGTGAACAGGGCGTAGAGTGCGGCGGTCAGGTGCAAGCCCTTGTAGATGAACAGACCCACGAAGATCACGTCCAGGGCGATCCACAGCGGCCAGCATTGCACGCGTTTTTGCGCCATCCACCACTGGGCCACGAGGCTGAACCCCGTGAGCGCGGCGTCGAGCCAGGGCTGGGCGGCGTCCGTCCAGTGGGCCATGGCGGCCCCCAACAGCAAGCTGCCCGCCGCGCCGAGGGCCAGGCCGAGCAACACCGATGGCCCACCGAGGCGGCTGACCTGGCGCCCATCATGATTGCGTCCGGCACGGGTCCATTGCCACCAGCCGTAGAGTTGCAGCACCGCGTAGACAACCTGCAGCAGCATGTCCGAGTACAACTTCACCTCGAAAAAAATCCAGCTGTACAGCAGCACCATGACCAGGCCGATCGGCCAGCACCAGGGGTTCTGCTTGACGGTCAACCAGACGGCGATCACGCCGAGGGCTGCGGCAAACAGTTCAAGCCCGGACATGGCGGTTCCTTGGGAAAGAGGAGAGGGCGGGGATTGTAAACGCTATGGCGTGGAGAGCTCCAATAGCAATGTTGAATGGATCTCCGCCATCGCGGGCAAGGGATTTGTGGTGCACACCCAACCTGAGACCAGCACAACACCCATGTGGGAGCGGGCTTGCTCGCGAATGCTATCTGTCAGTTATACACCTGCCGACTGAGACACCGCATTCGCGAGCAAGCCCGCTCCCACATCTATGGTCCTCTCAGTTTCTGCAATACTGAATTTGGATGCGTGATTGGCTTGCCGCAATCTATTCGGCGTCGAAAAGATAAATTCGCGCCGCGATGAAAATCGCGCCTGACAGTCCTGATTAGGGTAGATCGGCTTTAGAGCCGTGTGGGAGCCCAGGTTTTCTGTCAGGTCGGTAGGCCGTTTACGTCATCTGTTATCCAGCATCGCAAAACCAGGTGGGTGGTGCTCGGTAACGCAGGGTCAAGCGTTCTGTGCGCTTGGCCCTGCCTCATATATTCCATGGGTGTGCGCTAAGGCCCAGGCTATGCGCGCCAATTTATTCGCCAACGCACACACCACAACATTGCGGTGGTGACGAGCTAACAGCCCGCGTACCCAATCCGCCAAGTGCCCGGTTTGTTTATCCAGGTGATTGATAAAGGTCTGGCTGCATTGCACAAGCAATCGTCGCTGATTACGGTCGCCACGCTTGCTGATGCCTAGTAAATGCGGCTTCCCGCCAGTAGTGAGTTGCTTGGGTACCAGGCCTATCGAGGCGGAGTAGTCACGGCCCCGTTTGTACTGTTTGCCGTCACCTATTTCTGCAGCCAGGGCGCTGGAGGTGATCGGGCCGACGCACGGCATCGTCATCAACCGTGTAGCCAGATCGTCTTCAGCGACCTGGCCTTCCAATTCTTTGGTTAACGCCTTAACTCGTTCATCGAGATAGCTGAAATGAGCGTGAAATTGCTCAAAGAGACGAATGACCGGCACAGGTGCGCGGAGCTCCTCCAGGACTTTGGGCAGTTCTCTGATTGATTTGAAGGTCGGCTTCAAGCTAACCCCCCACTCAAGCAGAAAAGCGTGAATGCGATTGACCGTGGCGGTCCGATCTCGCATGAACGCTTCACGGGTCATATTGAGCATGCTGAGTGCTTGCTGAGCCTCGGTTTTTAGCGCAACGAAGCGCATCGCAGATCGACTGGCGGCTTCGCCAATAGCCTCTGCATCGACATAGTCGTTCTTGTTGCTTTTGACGTAAGGACGTACATGTTGGGCTGCTATGAGTTTGGGTTGATGGCCACAACTGACTGCGAATCGGCCCATGAAATGCGCACCGCCGCAGGCTTCCATAGCCAGGGTGCAAGGGGGCAGTTGAGCAATGAAGGCAAAAACCTGAGCGCGTGAAACCTTGGCACGGAACAGGTGGCGCCCGCGGTTATCTTGACCGTAGAAGTGGAAGCAGTTTTTGCCTAGATCCAAGCTGGTAATAGCAAGATTGTCAGTATTCATGGCGGCGGTCTCCGGTAGATCCCCCAGTGAAAGCTTAGCTTTCACTGGGGGGAGGTCTGAGAGGACCATTTCATTAGG
>NZ_FOVS01000012.1:0-169945 GCF_900115235.1 Pseudomonas sp. NFACC24-1 | reverse complement strand
CCATACGTTTACCGCAGTCACGACAGCCAACACGCCTGAGCAAAACGCGGAGGCGTACCGCACGACCGAGAATCGGCAAGTCACGAACGGTACGCTCGCAATACTCATGAGTGCTTGAACAGGTTTTCTGGCACCCGCCGCAGGATGGGAATCGGGTGGGATGGGGAATCAGGTCGATCTGAAGCGCGTCGCCATCAGGCTTGATCGTAACGACAGAAAAGCCCTCCCAAAAAGGAAGGAAAGTATTAATATCGCGCATAAGAACGCCGGTTTGTTAGATGTGTTTGCTCGCACGAACATCATCAATCAAATCGGCGTTCTTGTTTCTGTGTTTCCCGGGATTCCGTGAAGAACCTGAAAAAAGCCATGGCGGCGGTCGTAAATCGTAATGTCCCGTGGTCTCGCAGGTCCCGTGCCGTTGGCATGGGACCTAGTCCGGCCGTGATATTAAAAGTCGGGTACTGATGCCCGGCTTTACGGGTGTATTGATTGTTTAAAGATAAGCGGGTGAGCCAGAGTTGCAATTAACCACTGGTCTTCTGTCTTGAATAAAACTAAATGTTTAACTTCGTCAGACTTTCAGGGGATTGCCGTCGACGGAGTTCTCATGACGTGCGCCTGAGCGAGGCGTTCAATCATGTTTCCACATGACAAATGATTGCCGTACACCGTGCGTGTCGCTGAGCCTGATCCTGGACTTGCCGACCTGCTGCTCGATCCATCTGATGGCTGAAGGCGCGGACGATGTCCGACCCTGAAAGCGATCCCACTACGGGCGCCGACTTGGGTTCGAGGATGCAAGGTGACAAACTGTAAACCGATGGCGGGGGAGGCGACTCCCACGCCCGGTATTCCAAGCCATGACACGGCCAAGACTCCTAAGGACATTCGATGGACCAGCCCACCTCCCGGATTCGATCGCCCTGGCGCACCTGGCTGAACCCCGTGCAAGAGAACTGGCTGCTGGGGGTCACGTTCTGGCTCGGGCTTGCGTTGGTGGCCGCTTTGTTGCTCTACAGTGGCTACAACGCCCTGGTTGGCGCCAATCGTCAAAACCTGGGCTATGCCGTGCTGGGCGGTACATCGGGTTTTGCCGCCACCGCCCTGGGGGCGTTGATGGCGGTGGTGTTGCGGGATATCTCGTCGCGTACCCAAGACATCATGCTGGGGTTTGCCGCCGGCATGATGCTCGCCGCCAGTTCCTTCTCATTGATCCTGCCGGGCATCGAAGCGGCACAGGTCATCTGCGGCAATCAGTTGCTCGCCGCGTTTGTCGTCGTGGTTGGCCTGGGCTTGGGTGTCGCCCTGATGATCGGCCTGGACCGCTTCGTGCCCCACGAACACCAGTTGAGTGGGCGGCGCGGTCCCGAGGTCGAGCGCATTAACCGTGTGTGGCTGTTCGTGCTCGCCATCACCTTGCACAACTTGCCGGAAGGCATGGCCATCGGCGTCAGTTTTGCCGACGGCGACTTCAAGGTCGGCCTGCCCCTGACCACCGCCATTGCCATCCAGGACATCCCCGAGGGCCTGGCCATTGCCATGGCGCTGCGCGTTACCGGTATCAGCACTTTGCGTGCTGCGCTCATCGCGGTCGGTTCGGGGCTGATGGAGCCCCTGGGGGCGGTGATCGGCCTGGGCATGTCGTCGGGCGTGGCTGTCGCGTATCCCATCAGCCTGGGGCTGGCGGCGGGGGCGATGATTTTCGTGGTCTCCCACGAGGTGATTCCCGAGACCCATCGCAATGGCCATGAAACCCCGGCCACCCTGGGGTTGATGATGGGCTTTGCGGTGATGATGTTTCTCGACACGGCATTGGGTTGAAAGACTCACCGACACCCTGCGCCAACGTTTCGGCAAATGTCTGGAACATCCGGAGTTTCCCCCGGGTCGGTGTTGATGACATGGCGCCACTCCCGGTTTGATCACCCTATGTGCTCAAGGCCGGGTGGGTTGAATTGGCGATGTATACTCAACCCCGTGGATGACATGAATCCGGGGTGGCGCGATCGTGCTGCGTTCGCTGATGTTGGCCGTTGTGCTCGTTCTGGCGGGGTGTGCCACGCCCCAGCGCGGTCAACAGGCCACCCCGGTGGCGATTTCCCAGGACACTTGGCGACAGGTGGACCAGCAGCTCATCGCAGCCTCGAAAGGCGCCGTCGAACAGGCGGCACTCTACGCCCGCGGGTCGATGGAGCATTGGCGCACGTTGGTCTATGAGCGCACCGAGGTTGAATTCATCCCCTGGTTCAGCAGCTATTGGACCCAGGAGTGGCTGGCGGTGAAGGTCAGTTGGTACGCCGCCAGCGCCGAGGGCGAGACGGATTCCTCGGCCAGGCGCCTGGCGGTTTACCTGCAGGAAAAATATCGCGAGCAGGTGCTGGAACCGGTGGCGGTGGAAATCGATCCCGAGGCGATCAGAGCCAACGCCATAGGCTACTATCTGCGCCAGCTCAATCAGCAGGTCCAGGTCATCGCCCTGCGGCATCGCATCCCGAACGAACTGATGAACCGACGCCTGCATGGCATCCCGGCCATCCGCCTCGGCCCGCCCGCGGCGCGTGACGCTTCGTTGTACGAGGTGGTCCACACCGAACCGTTGAACACCCTGCCGGCCTATGCGGCCCTGATCGATCACGCCAACAAGGCTGCAACCACAGGTGCCGGCCCCTCGGAGGCGGTGATCGCCACGGTGGCGCAACGCACCAGCGAAAAAATCGAGGCCCAGTTCGCCACGCGTGGGGCAACCGGTGCGGCGGCGGCCGTGGCCGGGAAGGCGGCGGGGGCGTTGATCTCGGTGGGCGTGGCGGGCATTCGCGCGATCATCCACGAGGGCGAGCGGCCGGAAATGGAGGCGCAAATCCGCAAAAGCCTGAACGCTGCGTTCGACGAGGCGTGGTTCAAGTCACTCAAGCATCCCCTCAGCGGGGTGATGGCACCGGTGTACTACCTGGACGAGGAAATAGAAGGCAACCTGGTGGAGGCGGACCTGGCCAATCGAGCGGTGGCATTGCCGGACATCAAGCCGTGACGGGCCGGTTCATTCTGATCCGAGGGTGACGCGACAACCCTTGCGATGGCGGATCTGCTCGTCCGATGGGCGTTCCTTGATGAACTCGAAGCGCGGCTCGCCTTCGCTGTAGATCACCAGCCATCCCCATTCCAGTTCGCTTTCATCCTGCCCGGGCTGGGGCGGCGAGGCCCACCAGGGTTCTTTTTGCATGATCTGACGCATCGTCTACTCCTGCCGATTGATCCTTTGAACTATAGACCGCTCGATTTCGCGATAAGCGCTGGTGAAAGCCCATGAAACTTATGTGGCAGGTGGAGTCCTTGTGGCGAGGGGATTTATCCCCGCGGGGTTGCGCAGCGACCTCTCGAGGGCTGGTTGCGTTAAGTCTGTTAGACCCTTAGTGACAGCTCCAGGGGGCCGCTGCGCAGCCCAGCGGGGATAAATCCCCTCGCCACAGGACCTTGTTTGATGGGGCAGTGTGCTCTGACCCCGCCCACCAGCGTCTAGCGTCTGTATCCCCGCACTCGAACGGGGAATGACTGGACCCCGCGCATATGCAAGCACTGTTGAACGAGATCCTCGATGCGGTTCGCCCCCTGATCGGTCAGGGCAAGGTCGCCGATTACATTCCTGCCCTGGGCACCGTGGTGCCCAACCAGTTGGGTATTGCCGTGTATGGCAATGATGGCGAGTTGTACTGTGCCGGCGACGCCGAAACAGCGTTTTCGGTGCAGAGTATTTCCAAGGTGTTCAGCCTGGTGCAGGCCATCGGGCATTCCGGCGAAGCGATCTGGGAGCGCCTGGGTCACGAGCCATCCGGCCAGCCCTTCAACTCCCTGGTACAACTGGAGTTCGAGCGCGGCCGGCCGCGCAACCCGTTCATCAATGCCGGCGCGTTGGTGATTTGCGATATCAACCAGTCGCGTTTCGCCGCGCCGGCGCTGTCGATGCGCGATTTTGTGCGCCGCCTGTCGGGTAACCCACAGGTGATGGTGGACGGCAAGGTCGCCGAGTCGGAATACCAGCACCGCGCTCGCAACGCAGCGATGGCGTACCTGATGCAATCGTTCGGCAACTTCCATAACGACGTGGAAGCGGTGCTGCGCAGTTATTTCAGCCATTGTGCCTTGCGGATGAGTTGCATCGATCTGGCGCGGGCATTCTGCTTCCTGGCCAACGACGGGTTCTGCAAACACAGCGGCGAACAGATCCTCAGCGCCCGGCAGACCCAACAGGTCAATTCCATCATGGCCACCAGCGGCCTTTACGATGAGGCCGGCAACTTCGCTTATCGCGTCGGCCTGCCGGGCAAGAGTGGTGTCGGTGGTGGGATTGTCGCCGTGGTGCCGGGGCGCTTCACCGTATGCGTCTGGTCGCCTGAACTCAACGCCGCCGGCAACTCCCTGGCCGGCATGGCGGCGCTGGAGTTGATGAGCCAGCGGATTGGCTGGTCGGTGTTCTAGTTTCCTGCCGCATAAAAAAGGGCCCGCTCCTGATTCAGGAGCGGGCCCTTTTGTTAGGGGGATCAGCAGAGGCGGTCGATGACCCGGACCTCAGAAGTGTTCTGCATCGACTGCCAGGCCTGGGTCAGCGTTTGCAGCACGCGGCCCATGAAGTCTTTGTCAGCCGCGGCCTTCTTGCCGACGTAGCCCTGGCCGCGGCGGTACATCTTCAGCCGGGCACACAGTTCTTGCGTGTTCTTTTCGAACTCGTCTTCTTGGGTGTAGGGCGACAGGCAGTCCATATGGACCTGGCCAGTCTTGCTGATCCACAGGATATGGCTGTCGAGCGTGTCTTTGTGCGCTGCGAACATGCGAGCCAGTTCATCAATAGATGGTTGATTATTCAGATTCATGTGTAAGCCCCTTGACCATTTGGTTGATCTGTCTGGTGGTTCGCAAAAACTTCGCTTCTCGGTAAGTGCCTGCCTGCTACCGAAACCAGGCCGTCAGCGTTCGTCCGTCGAACTTCGACGGGGTCGTGCATCGGTTGTGTAGTGTTATCGAAGGGCTGCTACGCAAATGCGCTACAACGAAGAGAAACAGCGAAGAATCATCAGGCAGTGTCAACTTTCGAGGGTCGACCACGCGCGTCATGAGGATCTTCGCCGACGTTTCTCGTCCTTGTTACCGGACGGTCATGCCAGGTCAGCACCTTCAATCTGCCTTGTGGGCAGTCCCTTATCCAAAAAACAGCTCGGCGGTCAGACGAGCTTGCTCAAACAGTTGCCTGTACTCCCGATCGGGGAGACGTCTGCATCATGCAAGGGCAAATCGGAGGCGTCAACGGTTTTGTAGTGATTATTTTTGGTCACTACATATTGTCGGACAAAATGGTTTGGATATGAAAAATGGCTGAGAAGCTCGGCTGTGTTTTCTGTGGCGAGGGGATTTATCCCCGCTGGGGCGCGAAGCGGCCCGAATGGTTGGTGAGGTTATCCTGATACACAGAGGCGTATGGCTTGGGTTGCTTCGCAACCCAGCGGGGATAAATCCCCTCGCCACAGGTTCTGTGTTTGCCAGATCACCTGATTGACGCTGACAGGCTCATGTCGCCTTGGCCTTGCTCGCCTTGCGCGGTGCGCCGCCGGTCTTGCGCTTGGCTGGCTTGCGTTTGTTTTTCCATGGCGCTGCGCCACGCCCGGCGGGGCTGGCCGGGCCGCTGATGGTCAGGCTCATGCCCTGGCAGCGGGCGACGTGCTTGCTCATCCAGGCGGCTTGCCGGGTCACGAATTCTTCCAGGCTCATTTCTCCGCTTTGCACCATGTCCAGGGCCTGCTCCCAGATGGCGGTGGTGCCCGGGTCGGCGATGGCCCGGGGCACGGCGTCGATGAGGCTGAAGGCTGCCGGTGTGGCGGACAGGGCCTTGCCATTCTTCACCAGGTAACCGCGGTCGAGTAGCCCCTGGATAATCGAGGCTCGGGTCGCTTCGGTGCCGATGCCCGTGGTGTCCTTGAGCTTCTGTTTGAGCAACGGGTCTTCCACCAGTTTGGCGACGTTCTTCATCGCCTTGATCAGGTCGCCTTCAGTGAAGGGCTTGGGCGGCTGGGTCCATAGGTCCTTGGGTTTCACCTCGTCCACCGTGCAATCGCGACCTTCGGCCAGTGCCGGCAAGGTTTGCGGTGCCGGTGCTTCACGGCCCTTTGCCGGCGCCAATGCTTCGGGCAGGGCGCGTTTCCAGCCGGGTTCGACGATCTGCTTGCCCACGGCACGCAGCGCCTGGCCGGCACAGTCGAAGTCGGCCTGGGTCCGGTCGTATTCGTGGTTGGGCAGGAACTGCGCCAGGTAGCGCGCGCGAATCAACGTATAGACCGCACGCTGCTTGCCGGCGAGTTTGTCGAGGTTCCTGGCGGCGGCGGTGGGAATGATGCCGTGGTGGGCACTGACCTTGGCGTCGTTCCAGGCCCGGGATTTGCGCTGCGGTTGCAAATGCTCACGCAGCGGCGCGAGGCTCGGGTCGGCCTGGGCGAGGGCGGCCAGGATGGCCGGTGCTTCGCTGTGCTGGCTCGAGGGCAGGAAACCGCAATCGCTGCGGGGGTAGGTGATGAGCTTGTAGGTCTCGTAGAGCGACTGGGCAATGTCCAGGGTTTCCTGGGCGCCGAGGCCGAGTTTCTTCGAGCAGACTTCCTGCAGGGTACCCAGGTCGAAGGGCAACGGCGCCGCTTCGCGCAGGCGCTCGGTACGCACCTTCAGTGTCCGGGCGGTGGCTGCGTTGCCCATGGCCTGGGCCGCGTCTCGGGCCAGGGCCTGGTTCAGGCAGCGTTCCTGGTCGTCGCAGGCATCCGGGTCGGCGCGCCACTGGGCGGTGAACGCCGTGCCTTCATGGCTGAGCTGCACATCGATGGCCCAATAGGCGACCGGCACGAAGTTGGCGATGCTGCGGTCGCGGTCCACCACCAGTCGCAGCGTCGGTGTCTGCACGCGGCCTACCGGCAACACGCCCTGGTAGCCGGACTGGCGCCCCAGCAGGGTGAACAGGCGACTCATGTTCATGCCGATCAGCCAGTCGGCCCGGGAGCGACCCAGGGCCGAGTGATACAGGTTGAAGGTTTCGACGCCCGGCTTGAGGGCGGCCAGGGCCTTGCGGATCGACGCTTCGTCCAGGGCGGACAGCCATAGCCGGCGGATCGGTCCGCGATACCGGCAATGCTCCACCAGCTCCCGGGCGATCATTTCGCCTTCGCGGTCGGCGTCGGTGGCGATCACCAGTTCCTTCGCTTCCCCCAACAGGCGCTTGACCGCCTTGTACTGGCTGGCGGTTTTCGGTTTGACGGTCATTTTCCATTGCGCGGGCACGATGGGCAGGTCGGCCAGGACCCAGCGCTTGTAGCGCGCGTCGTAGGCGTCGGGTGGGGCGGTTTCCAGCAGATGACCGATGCACCAAGTGACCGTCACGCCAGGACCCAGCCAGCAACCGTCGCCACGGCGCGTGGCACCGAGCACCGCGGCGATGTCCTTGGCCTGGGACGGCTTTTCACACAGGTACAGCTGCATAGCGCCCTTTTCCTGAGCAGATTTCATGGGGCTGTAGCATGGTCATGGATGCGCACAAGGGCAAGTTTTATCTGTATGGATATACAGATAAAAGCGTTGCGCTGCGTTGCCAAGGGGGGGCTGGCGCGACATTCGGCGGCCTGTCGGCATGCAGAATGAATTTCTCGCAGGGGTATGGCTCATAACTTCAAGGCGGTTGAAACCGCAAAGAAAGTTTATGAGGTCAAGGAGAGTCACTTTCATGAATTCGATGCCAAATGGCAATGGCCAGGCGACTACACGTTTGATTCTCGTGGTGGAAGATGATCCAACTATCCTGGAGTTTCTCTGTGAAATCCTCGAGGAAGAAGGATTTGTCGTGGAGCCTCAGAAAAGCGCTGACGATGCCTTGGAGTTCCTCGAAAAGAGCGCCCATTTCGTCGATCTGTTGCTCACCGACATCACCATGCCCGGCAAGATCGACGGTGCTGACCTGGCCAACCTGACCGGAGACCGCTGGCCGCAGATCCCGCTGTTGATCATGTCCGGCTTCGAAACGCCGGAAAGCGCCGGGATCAAGCACCACGCGTCGTTCATCGCCAAGCCCTGGGCCCTGGGCCAAATGCTGGATCTGGTGGAGAGCACGGTGAAAAATCACGCGATGCACTGAGTGATCCCGGAGGATGGCGGCGGCCAGGCACGTTTGGGTTGCAAGCGGCGATGGGCTCCATGACAATGCGAGTCATTATCAGTCGCGAATTATTCCATTGCCATGCCCGCCAACGATCTGTCCTTACGCAGTGCTGTCGACGTTCTGTACAGTGATCATCACAATTGGCTCCAGGGCTGGTTGCGCAAGCGCTTGGGCAACACGTTCGATGCCGCCGACCTGACCCAGGATACGTTTGTGCGAGTCATCAAGGCGCGCACCGCGCTGGATATCCGCGAGCCGCGACCGTACCTGTCGATGATCGCCAAAGGGCTGTTGATCGACCTGTTTCGCCGGCGCTCGCTGGAGCAGTCCTATCTCGAAGCCTTGGCCGCCATGCCGCAAGAGCAGCACCCCTCGCTGGAAGAGCAGGCGATCCTGCTCCAGGCCCTGATGGAGATCGACCGTCTGCTCCTGGGGTTGGGGCCGCGCGTCAGGCAGGCGTTTATCCTGTCGCAGTTCGATGGCCTGACGTACCCGCAAATTGCCGAGCGCCTGGGTGTCAGCGTCCGCACGGTCAACAATCACATGGCCAAGGCCATGGAACATTGCTGCCTGATGCAAATTCAATTGCAGCTTTCATGAACCTGCCCCCCGACGAGTTGCAAGCCATTCGTGTGGCGGCGCGCTGGTACGCCCGTCTGCATTCCGGTATTGCGACCGACGCGGACCGGGCCGATTGGCGCGCCTGGCTGGCCGCCGACCCATTGCACAACCAGGCCTGGCAGCGCATGGCCGCGGTGGCCGAGCAGATGGCGAGCGTGCCGGGCGCCTTGGCGGCACCGACCTTGAGCGACACCCACCAGCGATCCCGGCGCCAGGTATTGCGCAGCGCCTTGCTGCTGACGTCCGCCGGCGGCCTGGGCTGGCTGGGCTGGCGCAGCCCGGCAACCCAGAACCTGTTTTGTGATTACCGCACCGCGGTGGGCGAGCGTCGCGCGTTCCAACTGGCCGATGGCAGCACGGTCCTGCTCAACACCGACACCTCGATCAATGTTCGTTTCGATGGACAGCAGCGGCGACTGGAGCTGTTGCGGGGGGAGGTGCTCGTGACGACAGCGGTCGATCCCCTGCGACGTCCGTTCAAGGTAATCACGGGGTCGGCCGAGGTGCTGGCGCTGGGCACGCGGTTTATCGTCCGCAGCCAGGCGCGGGGCGGCGAAGTGGCGGTGCTGGAGAAAGCGGTCGAGGTGAGCCTGTTGGCAAGTGGCTCAAGGATGCGGGTCGAAGCCGGCCAGCGCCTGGATTTCAACGAGCGGTCGTTGGGGACGCTGCGCGGCAACGATGTGTCGGTCGGTGCCTGGCAGAAGGGAAGCATCATCGCCATTGACCGCCCTCTGGCGGCGCTGCTGGAGGAACTGTCGCGCTATCGACCCGGTGTGCTGCGTTGGGATCCGGCGATTGGCGACTTGAAGGTTTCCGGTGTGTTTCCCATCGACAACACCGATCTCGCCCTGGCCGCGCTGGAAAGTGGCTTTTCGTTGCGAGTGACTCGCTACAGCCGATTCTGGGTCCAGGTCTCCGCTGGCCATCGGCGGTAATGCTACGCAATAAAAAAAATCAGCCCCTGCACTTTTCGTCCCCATCGTTCGGCTCTTCCTCAGTGAGTTTTTATCGACCGTTTTGGGGAGGGGAAATATGACGTGGGTGAGCGCGCCAGGGCGCCTGGTGTTTGCAGTGAAAATCGGCTTGCTGGCGGTCACGACCGCTGGCGCCACGGCCGTGAACGCCAGCCCGGTTCCAGCGGCTGCGGCGCAGCAGCGCGCAGTGCAGGCCTACGATATCGGCGCCGGTCGCCTGGTGGATGTGCTGACCCGTTTCTCCAGCGCCGCCGGCGTCGCCATTTCGTTTGAGGCCCGGCAACTCGGGGACTTGCAATCCCCCGGCCTGAAGGGGACTTTCGGCGTGGGCGATGGCTTTGCCCGCATTCTTGGCGGCAGTGGCCTGCAAGCCGCCCTCCAGGCCAACGGCACGTACGTGCTGCGCCCCGCGCCGGTCAGCGGTTCGGCATTGGAATTGGACGCCACCACCATCGAGGCACAGCGGCTCGGGGCGACCACCGAGGACAGTCACTCCTACACGACGGGGGCGGTCACCATTGGCAAGGGTGAGCACTCCCTGCGCGAAACGCCGCAATCGGTGACGGTGATCACCCGCAAGATGCTCGATGACCAGAACCTCAATACCATCGATCAAGTCATGGAAAAGACCCCTGGCATTACCGTCTACGACTCGACCATGGGCGGCAAGTATTTCTATTCCCGCGGGTTCCGCATGTCTGGCCAGTATCAATACGACGGCGTTCCGCTGGACATGGGCAACAGTTATGTCCAGGCCGACAGTTTCAGCAGCGACATGGCCTATTACGACCGTGTCGAAGTGCTGCGCGGTGCCGCCGGGATGATGAAGGGGGCGGGCGGCACGTCCGGCGGCGTCAACTTCGTTCGTAAGCGCGGCCAGGCCACGACGCAGACCGAGCTCAGCCTGTCCGGGGGAACCTGGGACAATTACCGTGGGCAGGTCGATACCGGTGGTCCGTTGAATGACGCCGGCACCGTGCGGGGCAGGGCGGTGATCGCCGAGCAGAGCCGGCACTATTTCTACGATGATGCCCGGCGCAAGGACCAGATCTACTACGGCGCCCTGGACTTCGACCTGTCGCCCGACACGACGCTCGGCCTGGGCGTTGCCTATGAGGACGTCGATGCAAGTCCCTGCTGGGGCGGGCTTCCGCGCTACCGGGACGGCAGCGATCTGAAACTCAGCCGTTCCACTTGCCTGGACCCCTCGTGGAACACCTGGCGCAGCCAGCGGACCACGGTGTTCGGCGATCTCAAGCATCAGCTCAACGACGACTGGGCCGTGAAAGTCGCCAGTGTCTATACGAAAAATACCCAGGACATCAAATACGCGTTTGCATCGGGCTCGGTGGCGCCAGGCACCTCGACCACCAACATGCTGGGCAGCATGTATGACTATGACCAGGTTGATTACGGCCTCGACGCCTACCTGGACGGCAAGTTCGACGCCCTGGGGCAGCAACATGAGTTGATCGTCGGTTTCAACGCCAGTCGTTCGGACAAGGACGACTTCTTCTCCGTTGCATTGCTGCCACAGAAGCAGAACGTATTCGATCCGGATCGCCATATCCCCGAACCGGACGACAGTTACTTCATCGAAAACTCGACGCGGGGAGGTCCGGTCAAGACCGTGACCGAGCAGCAAGGCATGTATTCGACCCTGCGGCTGAAACTGGCAGACCCCTTGACGTTTGTCGTCGGTAGCCGGGTGAGTTGGTACAACTCCAAGACCGATTCGGTGTTCCTCACGGGCGGTACGGAGCACGCCAAGAGCACGGAGACGGGGCAAGTCACGCCGTTTGCCGCCGTGTTGCTGGACCTCAATGAGCACCTGACGGCCTACGCCAGCTATTCGGATATCTTCACACCCCAAGGCAACTACCGCTCCGAAAGCGGCTCGGCACTCAAGCCCCTGATGGGCGAGAGTTATGAGCTGGGGATCAAGGGCGAGTGGTTCGAGGGACGCCTGAACAGCGCCTTCAACCTGTTCCGCACGCTGCAGAAAGACCAGGCCCAGACTGACTACAACTCCAGTTGCGCGTCCTCGGACGGCTACTGCTACGAGAACGCTGGCAAGGTGCGCGCCCAGGGTTTCGAAGCCGAAATCAGCGGTGAAGTCATCGAGCGCCTGCAACTGCTGGCCGGCTACACCTACACCCAGACCAAGACCCTCGACGACATTGACACCAGCCTCAACGGCGGCTCGTTCAACAGCTACGTGCCGCGCCATGTGCTGCGCCTGTGGAGCGATTATGCCCTCGGCGGGGCGCTCGAACGGTTCAGTGTCGGTGCCGGGGTCAATGCCCAAAGCGACAATTTCCGCGTATCGCCGGCGACGGGCGAGAAGATCACCCAGGCCGGTTATGCCGTGTGGAACGGTCGCGTTGGCTACCGCATCGATGACACCTGGTCGGTGGCCCTCAATGGCAACAACCTGTTCGACAAGCGCTACTACACCACCATCGGCACCGAGAGCTTCGGTAACTACTACGGTGAGCCGCGCAACTTCACGATGACCTTGAAGGGGCGTTTCTGAACCGGTGGCGAGGGCGCCAATGCCCTCGCCACGGTTTTTGCCCTCAGTTGGTATCCAGGTCCACGTTGCGGGTTTCCCGCAGGCAGATCATGCCCACCACCAGGCTCACCCCGGTGATCACCACCGGGTACCACAGCCCGTAGAAAATATCCCCGGTGTAGACCACCAGGGCAAACGACACGGTGGGCAGGAAACCGCCGAACCAGCCGTTGCCGATGTGGTAGGGCAGGGACATGGAGGTGTAGCGGATCCGGGTCGGGAACAGTTCGACCATCAACGCCGCCAGCGGTCCGTAGCACATCGCCGAGATGATGATCAGCGCAACGATCAAGGCCACGATCATCGGCCGGTTGATCTGCTGGGCGTCGGCCTGCTGCGGGTAGCCAGCCAGGGTCACCGCACCGCGCAGGGCGGCTTCGTCATAGCCTTCGAGCTTCACGTCACCGACGCTGACCTGCACCGTGCTCCCGGCCGGGGCTGCGACGCTGCTGTAGGGCAGGCCTTGCTTGACCAGGAAGGTCTTGACCTTGTCGCACGGGCTGTCGAAACGCGCCTTGCCCACCGGGTCGAACTGGAAGGTACAGGTGGCCGGGTCGGCGACTACGGTGATCGGTGCCTGGCGGCTGGCCTGGTCGATGGCCGGGTTGGCGTAGTGGGCCAGGGTCTTGAAGATCGGAAAGTACAGGGCAGTCGCCAGCAGCAGGCCGATCATCAACACTGGTTTGCGCCCGACCTTGTCCGACAGCCAGCCAAAGAAGATGAAGAACGGTGCGCCGATTACCACGCTGACAATCAGCAGGCTGTTGGCCAGGGCCGGGTCCATCTTCAGGAACTGGGTGAGGAAAAACAGCACGTAGAACTGCGCGGCGTAGAAGGTCACCGCTTGCCCGGCATTGATGCTGAACAGGGCGATCAGCACCACCTTAAGGTTTTCCCATTTGCCGAAGGATTCGCGGATCGGTGCCTTGCAGCACTTGCCTTCTTCTTTCATTTTCAGGAAGGCCGGCGACTCGTGCAGGCTCAGGCGAATCCAGGTGGAGATGCCCAGCAGCAGGATCGACAGCAGGAACGGAATGCGCCAGCCCCAGACTTCGAACTGATCGCCGGTGAAGTAGCGGCAGCCCAGCACCACCAGCAGCGAGAGCAGCAGCCCCAACGTGGCGGTGGACTGAATCCAACTGGTATGGAAACCGCGCTTGCCCATCGGCGCATGCTCGGCGACATAGGTCGCCGCGCCGCCGTACTCACCGCCCAGGGCCAGGCCCTGGAGCATGCGCAACACCACCAGGATGATCGGCGCGGCGATGCCGATGCTGGCGTAGTTGGGCAGCAGGCCGACGCAGAACGTCGCCAGGCCCATGAGGATGATGGTGGCCAGGAACGTGTACTTGCGCCCGATCATGTCCCCCAACCGACCGAACACCAGTGCCCCGAACGGCCGCACGATGAAACCGGCGGCGAAGGCCATCAGGGCGAAGATGAACGCGGTGGTGTCGTTGACCCCGGCGAAGAACTGCTTGCTGATCACCGCCGCCAGGGCGCCATAGAGGAAAAAGTCGTACCACTCGAACACCGTCCCCAGGGACGAGGCGAAGATGACTTTCTGGGTTTCCTGGCTGGTGCCGGCGCTGCGCGTGGCTTCCAGGGGCTGAACATGCTCGGACATAGCGGTATCCCTCACAGTGATTGTTTTTGTTGTTCCACTGCGACGCCGGGTGGCGTCTCCTGATTTGACACACTTTCCTTGAATCGACACATTTGTTCACTGTGGGAGCGGGCTTGCTCGCGAAGGCGATGTGTCAGTCGCCATAATCGTTGACTGTCTGATCGCATTCGCGAGCAAGCCCGCTCCCACAGGAGACTGAGTTGTTCTTCAGACCGTAGCAGGTGCTTTTTCGATGTCGGTGCTCCTCGTCGCGGGGTTGAGCATCATCTGCGCCGCCTTCTCGGCAATCATCAGCGTCGGCGAGCAGGTGTTGCCCGAGGTGATGCGCGGCATGATCGAGGCATCGGCGATGCGCAGGCCCTTGATGCCGTGGACGCGCAGTTGCGCATCCACCACCGCGTCGCGATCCTGGCCCATGCGGCACGTGCCGACCGGGTGGAAAATCGTCGTGCCGATCCGGGCGGCGGCCTGGTGCAGTTGCTCTTCGGTTTGCAGGCTGGGGCCCGGCAGGTATTCCACCGGTTTGAACGCGCTCAGGGCCGGGGCCGCGACGATGCGGCGGGTCAGGCGGATGGCGTCGGCGGCGACCCGCAAGTCCTCGGGGTGGCTCAGGTAGTTGGGCTGGATCAGCGGCGCTTCGTGCGGGTCGGCCGAACGAATGTCCACCCGGCCACGGCTTTGCGGGCGCAGGTCGCAGACCGACGCGGTGAACGCCGGGAAGCTGTGCAGCGGTTCGCCGAAGCGTTCCAGGGACAGCGGCTGCACGTGGTATTCGAGGTTGGCCGAGGTCTGTTCCGGGCCCGAGCGGGCGAACGCGCCGAGTTGGCTCGGGGCCATGGACAGCGGGCCGCTGCGGTCGTACAGGTAGCGCAGGCCCATGCCCATCTTGCCCCACAGGGTGCCGGCGATCTGGTTCAGGGTGCGGGCGTTTTCCAACTGGTAGATCAGTCGCAGTTGCAGGTGGTCCTGCAAGTTGCCGCCGAC
Organism: Pseudomonas sp. NFACC24-1; assembly: GCF_900115235.1. Lineage (NCBI taxonomy): Bacteria > Pseudomonadati > Pseudomonadota > Gammaproteobacteria > Pseudomonadales > Pseudomonadaceae > Pseudomonas > Pseudomonas sp. NFACC24-1. Next base: position 154,988 of record NZ_FOVS01000012.1, on the reverse strand, counting down.
ACCGGGCAGTTCATGGGTCACGCCGATGCCCAGGCGTTGCAGCAGGCTGCGCGGGCCGATCCCGGAGCGTTGCAGGATCCCCGGCGACCCCACGGCCCCGGCGCACAGGACGATTTCCTTGCGGGCCTTGAAGGTCATGCCCTTGCCTTGCCAGCGCGCGCTGACGGCGTGGGCGCGGTCGTCACGCAGCAACACGCGGTCGACTTCGACATCGGTCAACACCGTGAGGTTGGCGCGCTGGCGAACCGGCTTGAGAAACGCCTTGGCCGCGTTCCAGCGCACCCCGGCTTTCTGGTTGACCTGGAAGTAGCCACAGCCTTCATTGTCACCGCTGTTGAAATCGTCGACGTTGGGGATGCCGCTCTGCTCGGCGGCACTGCGGAAGGCATCGAGAATCGGCCATGACAGGCGCTGGCGTTCGACCCGCCATTCGCCGCCGGCGCCGTGAAATTCGGACGCGCCGGCAAAGTGGTTTTCGCTCTGGCGGAACAGCGGCAGCACGTCTTCCCAGGCCCAGCCGGGATTGCCCTCGGCGGCCCAGCCATCGTAGTCCGTGGCCTGGCCGCGCATGTAGATCATGCCGTTGATAGAGGAGCAACCGCCCAGGACCTTGCCGCGCGGGTAGCTCAGGGCCCGCCCTTGCAGGCCCGGTTGTGCTTCGGTCTTGAAGCACCAGTCGGTGCGTGGGTTGCCGATGCAGAACAGGTAGCCGACCGGGATGTGAATCCACGGATAGTTGTCGCGCCCGCCGGCTTCGAGCAGCAGCACCCGGTGTTGCGGGTTGGCCGAAAGCCGATTGGCCAGCAAGCACCCGGCAGGGCCGGCGCCCACGATCACGTAATCGTATTCATCGACGACAGGTTGCATTCGCGACCTCATTCTTGTTGTTGTGGGATCCATCCTAGTTGTTAGTTTTCGTCAAAAGAATGTTAGTTTTTGCGCAGTGGCTGTGCGTTTATAAACAGTCATGCCTTCAGGCGTGTTCAAGGATCGCTTCATGTTCGACTGGAATGACCTGCGCTATTTTCTGGAACTGCAACGCAGCGGGCGTTTGTTGACGGCTGCACGGCGCCTGAACACCACCCACGCCACGGTGGCCCGGCATATCGAGGCCATCGAGAAAAGCCTGGGCACAGCATTGTTCGTCCAGCATGCCCAGGGCTATGAACTGACCCCGGCCGGCGAGACGTTGCTCAAGCACGCCGAAGCCATGGAAAACGTGGCGTTGCTGGCCCAGGAGGACATCACCCAGTCCAGTGCGCCCCTGGGCAAGATCCGCCTGGGGGTGACCGAAGGGCTGGGCATCATGTTTCTCGCCAGTCGCATGGACGGGTTGTTCCAGCGCTATCCGGGGTTGGAGGTGGAACTGGTGGCGGTGCCGCGCTTTGTCAGCATCCTCAACCGTGAGGCGGAAATCAGCATCCACCTCGAACGTCCGGCGGCCGACCTGCTGGTCACCCGCAAACTCACCGACTACAGCCTGGCGCTATACGCCAGCCAGGCCTACCTGGACCGCTCGCCGACGTTGCGCAGTCGCGAGGACCTGGCTCGCCACGCCTGGATCGGTTATGTCGATGACCTTTTGTTCAGCCAGGAACTGATGTTCCTCAACAGCTTTTGCCGCAACCCCCGGGTGGTGTTCCACAGCACCAGCGTCATCGCCCAGCAACAGGCCGCGCGCTCGGGCCTGGGGATCGCCGTGTTGCCGTGCTACATGGCCAGCGGTGACCCGACGCTGGTGCCGTTGCTGCCAGACGAAACCATTCGCCGCAGCTATTGGATCAGCACCCGCCGCGAACTGCACAAGTCCGTACGCCTGCGGGTGTTGTGGGATTACGTGGTGCAGTTGTGCGAGCGCGAGCAGGCCCTGCTGTTGCCCTGACCACGCAGTACCCCTGTGGCGAGGGGATTTCTCCCCGCAGGGCTGCGCAGCAGTCCCAAAACGTTTACCTGAAATACCGAGGCGACACATTAGGGCCGCTACGCGCCCCAGCGGGGATAAATCCCCTCGCCACAGAGTCATCGACTCTCCAGTGCTGGCCGCCCAAGCCCCCTTTTATGGCCCCCAATGACCTCAAGCCGACGCGGTGGCGTGCCTTAGTGTGGGAGCTGCCAGACCCATAACAAGAAAGGCGCAACCCTTACGCCGCCAAGAGGGGCCTTATGTCGGCAATCACGCCTTCCTTCCTGCTTCGAACCGCTGCCGTCGTCTCGTTCGGCGCGTTGCTTGCCGCGTGTGGCGATGAGGCCAAGCCGCCCGCGGCCACGGTATTCATGGCCATGCCCAGCGATGCGGCCCTGGCCCAGGTCTACGACAGCAGCTGCAAGCTCTGCCACGCCAACCCCGGTGCCAGGGCACCGCTGACCGGCGATACGAACGCCTGGGCCCCGCGGGTCGCCCAGGGTGCCGACACCCTGCTGGACCACGCGATCAACGGCTACAACGGCATGCCGCCGATGGGCCTGTGCATGCACTGTTCCGAAGAGCAGTTCCTGGCCTTGATCGCCTTCATGTCCGGTCAATACTTCCAATAATGAATACGGGGATTACGGCATGACGATGGACTACTCACGGCGTCGGTTGCTGCAACAGGCCGGCGTTGTCGCCGCCTTCACGGCGCTGGGCAGCCAGGGCGCCCTGGCCGAGCTGATGCGTGCGCCGCGGTTGATCCCGTGGCGCAACTGGTCCGGTGCGCAGAGTTGCCTGCCGGCGGCGCGCCTGGCCCCCAAGGACCTTGATGAACTGGTGCAGGTGGTGCGCCGTGCCGAAGGGCGGGTTCGTCCGGTGGGTTCCGGTCATTCCTTCAGCGCCCTGGTGCCCACCGATGGCACCTTGTTGTCGCTGATTTTTTTTTCAGTGGCCTGCTGGATCACGACGAGGCCAGCCTGCAAGCCGCGTTCGGCGGCGGCACGCCCATGTCGCGCATGGGCCCGGCGCTCAAGGCCATCGGCCAGGCACTGCCGAACATGGCCGATGTGGATTACCAGACCCTGGCCGGTGCCATCGCCACCTCGACCCACGGCACCGGCAAGGCCTTTGGCTCCTACGCGTCCCAGGTCGTCGGCCTGCAACTGGTCACGGCCAGCGATGAGGTCCTCGATTGCGATGCCCAGCATCATGCCGAAGTATTCAAGGCCGGCCGGGTGTCCCTTGGCGCGCTGGGGCTGGTGACCCGCGTGCGCCTATAGAACCGCGCCGCTTATCGCTTGCGCGAGCACCAGTGGGTGGCGAAAACCGAGGAGTTGCTCGAGGCTGAACACCGAAACTTCCTGCTTGATCCAAGGCTGGGCGATGTAGATCCCCGCGCGCCCACCGGCCACCCGCAGCGGGCTCAGGTAGTCGATGCGCGGGACCACTGCCGTGGATTCGATTTCGACATCCGGCAGTTCGCCGCCCAAAGAACTGATGTTGAATTTCCGAGCCTTGTAATGGTTGTAGTAGAGGTTGAACGCGACCATGTGGTCCGGAAGGCTGTCGACCTCCAGTGGCAACACAAAAAAACCGTCGGTGCCCGGGCCGATGTTGTCCACCCCCGATTCGGTCGCCAGGGCGGGCAGGGCACCGCCGCAGGCCAGGCCGAGGGACAGTTGCAAGGCGAATGTCGTGCGGATCGGGTTCATGGGAGGGGCTCATTATTATTGTTGGAAACGCACCGGAGGTCCGAGTCATACAAATAAGCCGTTCGCTGCCGACAGGGCAGGGTATTGGCGGCCATTCAGGGGACTTGGGCGGCCAGATTTTCAGGTCCCTCTATCCGAACACAGCCTGACCTTCGAGACCTTGCTCGAACAAGTGCGCCGCGGCCGCACCCTGAACCTGCTGGCCAACCCCGAGCTGTCCATCGAGCGCATCACCGAAGAGGTCGGCTACAGCGATGTGCGCAGTTTCCGCCGGGCGTTCCGGCGCTGGACCGGCATGAGCCCGAGCGCGTTTCGCAATGAGGGGCAAACGTTGTAGCCACGACATTCAGGCTGGGTCTGATTAAACTCCTGCCTTTTTTGAGGGGCTCATTGCGCAGCCTGGGCCTTGATTCCATGAGTCAAACGATGAAAACAGTACGCTGGGGCATGATCGGGTGTGGCAGCGTGACAGAACGCAAGAGTGGGCCGGCCTTCTACAAGGCGCCCGGTTCAGCGCTGGTAGCGGTGATGGGGCGACGTTTGGAGGTCGTGTCCGATTATGCTGAACGCCACGACATCGCCAGGTTCTACACCGACGCGCAGGCACTGATCGATGATCCTGAAGTCGATGCGGTTTACATTGCGACGCCGCCCGACAGTCATTTCAGCTATAGCCTGCTGGTAGCTGCCGCTGGCAAACATTGCTGTGTCGAAAAACCCATGTCCCTCAATGTCGTGCAGAGCCGGGAAATGCAGCGCGTATTCAACAGCGCCGGGGTGCAGCTGTTTGTGTCGTACTACCGGCGCTCGCTGCCGCGTTTTCGCAAAGTGCGGCAATGGATCGAGCAGGGATGCATCGGTGACATCCGGCATTTGACCTGGACGCTGACTAAGCCCGCGTCATTGGCGGATATCAACGGCGCGACCAATTGGCGTACCGATCCGGCGATTGCAGGCGGAGGTTATTTCACGGACCTGGCCTGCCATGGCCTTGATCTGTTCCAGTTCCTGTTGGGGGACATCGTCGAAGTGGCAGGTTTCGCCGCTCACCAGAACGGCTTGTATCAGGCGGAAGACGCGGTCGTGGCCAATTGGCGTTTTGCCTGCGGGGCCACAGGCATGGGCTGTTGGAACTTCGTCGCTGATCGACGTGAGGACCGCGTGGAGGTGATTGGCAGCCAGGGGCGGATCAGCTTCTCGGTGTTCGATGAGGCGCCGCTGCAACTGTATACGGACACCTCCGTCAGCCTCGACATTCCTCATCATCCTGAGCATATCCAGTGGCACCATGTACTCGGCATGAATGCCCATATCCGGGGTGAGTCGAAGCATCCCGCCGTGGCCGAAGAGGCCTTGAAGACCGACTGGGTGATGGACCGCATTCTCCAACGCCGTTGAGGCGAGCCCGCGCGGGCATAACTCATGTCGAACGGTGTCCCTTCACCGGCGCGCTGTTCCTACGGTCGCTGCACAGCCGAGCGGGAGCAGGCTCCTCGCCACAATGATGGGTACAGGCAAACTGTGAACTGACTGGCGGCGCTTGTCAGAAAAATCCTTAAAGAGTACAAATGTACTCCATGACGACTCTCACTCCCCGCCGCACCGCCATCCTGACTTTCATCCGCGAACGCATCGCCGATCAGGGCCAGCCTCCCAGCCTCGCTGAAATCAGCGAGGCGTTCGGTTTCGCCTCCCGTAGCGTGGCGCGCAAGCATGTGCTGGCGTTGACCGAGGCCGGTTTCATCGAAGTCAATCCGCACCAGGCCCGGGGCATTCGGCTGTTGAACCAGCCGCCACGGCCTGAACTGCTGGATGTGCCGGTGCTGGGGCGGGTGGCGGCTGGCGTGCCGATCGGCGCCGATGCCGAGGTCCACACTCGCCTGATGCTGGACCCGGCGATTTTTACCAAGGCGCCGGATTACCTGCTGCGGGTCCAGGGCGATTCGATGATCGAGGACGGCATTCTCGACGGTGACCTGGTGGGTGTGCAGCGCACGCCGCAGGCCGCCAACGGCCAGATTGTCGTGGCGCGCCTGGACGGTGAAGTCACCATCAAGCGCTTCGAGCGCATCGGCGAGCGGGTGCGTTTGCTGCCGCGTAACCCGGCCTACCAGCCGATCATCGTCGAGGCCGACCAGGACCTGGCGATAGAAGGGGTGTTTTGTGGCTTGGTGAGGCAAGGTTGATGGGCGCTGTCGTTGCGCTGGACACGCTGTTCAACGGCGGCCAGGTCTGGAAGGGCCGGCCTGCGCCGCCGGCCGCCAGTGCGCAACCCACTGGCCATGCAGCGCTGGATGCGGCGTTGCCCAGTGGTGGCTGGCCAGAGGCGGCCTTGACGGAACTGCTCATCGCCGCGCCGGGCGTGGGCGAGTTGCAGTTGGTGTGGCCGACCCTGGCGCGGCTGTCGGCAGCGGGGGAGCGGATCGTGCTGGTGGCGCCGCCGTTCGTGCCTTATCCCCAGGCCTGGCAGAACGCCGGCATCGACCTGCGCCAGTTGTCGGTGATCCGTGCCGATGAACGCGATGCCCTGTGGGCCACCGAACAATGCCTGCGTTCGGGCAGTTGTGGCGCCGTGCTGTGTTGGCCCCGCCAGGCGGACGACCGGGCCTTGCGGCGCTTGCAAGTGGCGGCGGAAACCGGCCAGGCCCTGGCGTTCGCCTGGCGCTCGATCCAGGAAGCCATCAACCCGTCGCCGGCGGCGCTGCGCATTGCCATCGACACCCGGCCTGCGCAGTTGCGCGTGCTCAAGTGCCGGGGCGGGCTGGCCCGGTCGGCGCCGATTGCCTTTGCCACGCTCGCCCCACAAACCGGGCATTGAGGTTGCGATGCGCTGGGTCTGTATTCTCTTCCCGCAATTGGCGCTGGACGCCGCGCTGCGTCAGCGCCCCGATCCCGACCAGCCCCTGGCATTGCTGACCGGCCCGGCCCAGCGTCGAGTGCTGCAAGCGGTGAACGCGCCGGCCCGGGCCCTGGGCTTGCGGCCCGGCCAGACCATGACCGCCGCCCAGGCCTTGAGCAAAGGCTTTGCCACCGCGGAATACGACGCGGCGCAGATCGAACATTGGCAGCAGTTCCTGGCGGCCTGGGCCTACCGTTTCAGCGCCCAGGTCAGCGTGCATTATCCGCGTACGCTGCTGTTCGAGATCGAGTCGAGCCTGGGCCTGTTCGGACCCTGGCCGGTGTTCGAGACGCGCTTGCGAGCCGAGCTGACCGAGCTGGGCTTTCGTCATCGCATCGTCGCCGCTCCGAACCCAGTGGCGGCACGGGTGTTGGCCAATGCCTATGACGCCTTGGTGGTGCCCGATGCCGAGACCTTGCAACAGTACCTGGGACACATGCCCGTGGAGCGAATCGGCCTGGAACCCGACGTCGCCACGGCGCTGTCGCGCATGGGCCTGCGTCGCCTGAGCCAGGTCCAGGCCTTGCCCCGGCAGACCCTGGCACGGCGCTTCGAGGCCCAGGTGCTCAAGCACCTCGACGCGTTGACGGGCCATCGCACCCTGGCGCTGTCGTTCTACCTGCCACCGGACCGTTTCGATGTGCGCATCGAGCTCAACTATGACGTGCAATCCCATCAGGCGCTGTTGTTCCCGTTGCGCCGCCTGACCGGTGACCTGTCGGCCTTCCTCTGCGGACGCGACAGCGGCGTGCAGCGCTTCGACTTGCACCTGGAGCACGTCGGGTTGCCGGACACCGTGATCAAGGTCGGCCTGCTTAGTGCCGAACGGGCCCCGGCGATGCTCTTCGAACTGGCCCGCGGTCGCTTGGAACAGGTGCAGGTCGAGGCCCCGGTGCGGGGCTTTCGCTTGTGTGCCGAAGACCTGCCGAGTTTCGTGCCCCAGCGCCTGGAGCTGTTCGACGAACGCCCTCAACAATCATTGCCCTGGGAACAACTGCGCGAACGCTTGCGGGCCCGGCTGGGGGATGACGCCGTGCAGGGCCTGGGATTTCGCGACGACCATCGGCCTGAGTGCGCCTGGCAGATGACGTCCCAACCCCGATCCCAGGCTTGTCCGGTGCGCGACGGCGTGCAGCGTCCCGGCTGGCTGCTGGAGGAGCCCCAGGCATTGGCGCAAGATCAGGCGCACATCCTCATGGGCCCCGAGCGTATCGAGACCGGTTGGTGGGACGGTGCGGATGTGCGTCGCGACTATTACCTGATCGAAACCCGCAGCGGACAACGGGGCTGGGCCTATCGACCGGTGGGCGAGGGCGGGCCGCTGTGGCTGCAGGGCTGGTTCGCATGAACGTTGAGTATGCCGAGCTGCATTGCCTGTCGAACTTCAGCTTCCAGCGCGGCGCCTCCAGTGCCCTGGAGTTGTGTCGTCGCGCCAAGCAGCAGGGCTACCAGGCCCTGGCGATCACCGACGAATGCACCCTGGCCGGGATCGTCCGGGCCTGGCAGGCGGCCAGGGAGCTGGACCTGCAACTGATCGTCGGCAGCGAGATCCAGGTCGAGAACGGTCCGAAACTGGTGTTGCTGGTGGAAAACCTGGACGGTTATCAAACCTTGTGCCGGTTGATCACCCGCGCCCGACGTCGCAGCGAGAAGGGCCACTACCGCATCGTGCGAGAGGATTTCGACCAACCCTTGCCGGGGCTGCTGGCGTTGTGGATAGCCGAGGGCAAGGACGCCGAGGAACATGGGCGTTGGCTCCAGCCGATCTTTGCCGGGAGCCTGTGGCTGACGGTCCAGTTGCATTGCGCACAGGACGACCGCCGCCGGTTGGCAGACTCGTTGGCGCTGGCCGGGCGCCTGGCGCTTCCGGCCGTGGCCAGCGGCGATGTGCACATGCACGTGCGTGGCCGTCGCGCCTTGCAGGACACCATGACCGCCATCCGTCACCACGTCACGGTGGCCGAGGCCGGCCAGCGCTTGCACCCCAACGGCGAACGCCACCTGCGCAGCCGCAAGGATCTGGCCGATCTCTACCCGCAGGCCTTGCTCGATGAAACCCTGAACATCGCCCGACGCTGCACCTTCGACCTCGGCCAACTGCGCTATCAATACCCCCGCGAGCTGGTGCCCGAGGGGCATGATCCGGCGTCCTGGCTGCGGGAACTGACCGCGCGAGGCATGCGCGAGCGGTGGAAGGACGGCGTGACAGACAAGGTGCGGGTGCAGATCGACAAGGAGCTGAGCCTGATCGCCGAGTTGGGCTATGACAGCTATTTCCTCACCGTGCAGGACATCGTCAGCTTTGCCCGCAGCCGCCATATCCTTTGCCAGGGGCGCGGTTCGGCGGCCAACTCGGCGGTGTGCTACGCCTTGGGCATCACCGAAATCGACCCCAGCCTCACCAGCCTGTTGTTCGAACGCTTCCTGTCCCGGGAGCGCAACGAGCCGCCGGACATCGACGTCGACTTCGAACACGACCGTCGCGAGGAAGTGCTGCAGTACGTGTTCCAGCGCTACGGTCGTCATCGTGCGGCCTTGACGGCGGTGGTCAGCAGTTACCACGGCGCCGGAGCGGTACGCGATGTGGCCAAGGCCCTGGGCCTGCCGCCGGATCAGGTCAACGCCCTGGCCGATTGCTGTGGTCGCTGGAGCGACGAGGCGCCGCCGGTGGAGCGCTTGCGTGAGGGCGGCTTCGATCCGGACAGCCCGGTGTTGCGTCGGGTCCTGAGCCTGACCCGGCAATTGATCGGTTTTCCCCGACACTTATCCCAACACCCTGGCGGCTTCGTGATTTCCGAACAGCCCCTGGACACCCTGGTGCCGGTGGAAAACGCCGCCATGGCCGAGCGCACCATCATCCAGTGGGACAAGGACGACCTGGACGCGGTCGGGCTGCTCAAGGTGGACATCCTCGCCTTGGGCATGCTCAGCGCGATCCGGCGCTGTTTCGACTTGATCGAGCAGTACCGGGGGCAGCGTTATACCCTGGCATCGCTACCCCAGGGCGATCGGGCTACCTATGAAATGATCAGTCGCGCCGACACCATCGGTGTCTTCCAGATCGAGTCCCGGGCGCAGATGTCGATGTTGCCTCGGTTGAGACCCAAGACCTTCTACGACTTGGTCATCGAAGTGGCGATCGTGCGGCCCGGGCCGATCCAGGGTGGGATGGTGCATCCGTACCTGCGGCGCAGAAACAACGAAGAGGCGGTGACTTATCCCTCTGACGCGCTGGAACAAGTGCTCAACCGCACCCTGGGTGTGCCCTTGTTCCAGGAGCAGGTCATGCAGATCGCCATCGTCGCGGCCGATTACACCCCGGGAGAAGCCGACCAGTTGCGACGTTCCATGGCTGCCTGGAAACGTCACGGCGGGTTGGAGCCTCATCGAGAACGCCTGGCGCAGGGGATGAAGAAAAACGGCTACACCGCTGAATTCGCCGCGCAAATCTTCGAACAGATCAAAGGCTTCGGCAATTACGGTTTCCCCGAGTCCCACGCCGCCAGTTTCGCCTTGCTGACCTACGCCAGCAGTTGGCTCAAATGTCACGAACCGGCGGCATTCGCCTGTGCCCTGATCAACAGCTGGCCGATGGGCTTCTACAGCCCGGACCAGATCCTTCAGGATGCCCGCCGGCATCAGTTGTCGATCCACCCGGTGGACGTGCGCGCCAGCGATTGGGATTGCAGCCTCGAACCCATGGAAGGCCGGCAACCGGCGATCCGCCTGGGGCTGCGCCTGGTCAAGGGCTTTCGCGAAGAGGATGCCCTGCGTATCGAAGCGGCGCGCCGGCATCGGCCCTTCAGCGATGTAGCCGACCTGGGCGAGCGCGCGCAACTCGATGCCCGGGCCCAGGCGCAACTGGCCGACGCGGGGGCCTTGCAGGGCTTGGCCGGGGATCGCCATCGGGCCCGCTGGGAAGTGGCCGGCGTGCAGAGGCAACTGGGCTTGTTCGCCGGTTTGCCCAGCCAGGAAGAGCCGCCCGTGGCGCTGCCCGAACCCACGCTGGGGGAAAACCTGTTTGCCGATTACGCCACGCTGGGCACGACACTGGGCCCTCATCCGCTGGCCCTGCTGCGTCCCGAACTGCGCGCCCGACGCTGCCGCAGCTCCCGGGAATTGCAGGGCGTGGCGCATGGCCGCAATGTCAGCGTCGCCGGGCTGGTCACCGGTCGCCAGCGCCCGGGCACGGCCAGCGGCGTGACCTTCGTTACCCTGGAAGATGAGTTCGGCAACCTCAACGTGGTGGTCTGGCGTGACCTGGCCGAGCGCCAACGCAAGGTTTTGGTGAGCTCGCAATTGCTCAGGGTCGACGGCCGTTGGGAAAGCGTCGGCGAGGTCCGCCACCTGATTGCCGGGCGCTTGAGCGACCTGACTCAATTGCTGGCGGGTATCCAAGTGCAGAGCCGCGATTTCCGCTGAATTCGCAGGCTGGAGACACGATTTCTGCGGCATCGGAATTACGTGGCGAGGGGATTTATCCCCGCTGGGTTGCGCAGCAACCCCCTGCGTCCCGTCTGACACACCACGGTGGCTGATGAATCATGGGGGCTGCTTCGCACCCCAGCGGGGATAAATCCCCTCGCCACAGTGTTAATCGTCTCCCCGATCCGAACAGCGCCCTCGCATGAAACCAAACGCCAACCCGGCGCTCGAAGCTCTGATCGCAAGGGATTTGTGTCTGTCGATTCCCTGCAGGCATTTTTGAGGTTCAGAGTCGACCATGGAGTTTCTATCCCAGAATCACGGCTGCCCTGGGTGGGGCGGTGAGATGGCCGGGCGTATCCGGGCGTTCGATTGGAGCCGAACGGAGTTGGGCGCCATCGAGCACTGGTCCGCCAGCTTGCGCAGCGCTGTCCAATTGTTGCTGGCTTCGCCCCTGCCGATGGTGATGTTGTGGGGCCGCCAGGGCTTCATGATTTACAACGATGCCTATGCCGAGTTCGCCGGCGGCCGCCATCCCTACTTGCTGGGGTGCGCGGTGGAGTTGGGCTGGCCGGAGGTCGCTGAATTCAATCGCCATGTACTGGACGTCTGTCTGGCCGGCGGCACCCTGTCCTACCGCAGCAAAGAGCTGGTCCTGCTGCGCGATGGCAAGCCTGAAGACGTGTGGATGGACCTCTACTACAGCCCGGTGCCCGATGATGACCAGTGCCCGGGGGGCGTGCTGGCGATTGTGGTGGAAACCACAGAGCACGTATTGACCGAGCGCGCCCGGCAAGAGGCCGAACGCAGTTACCGCGCGGTCAATGAACGCATCCAACTGGCGCTCTCGGCCGGGCCTTTGCTGGGGTCGTTCGTCTGGGACATCCAGGCCGACACGCTGTCGGGCGATGAGCGTTTTGCCCGCACCTTCAACTATCCACCCGACTGTCCGCTGGACGCACTGCCCATCGAGATTGCCCGCCAGGGCATCCACCCGGACGACCTTGAAGAGGTCAACCAGCGGGTCGAACTGACCGTGCGCACAGGTACGCCTTACAGCGCTGAGTATCGGGTTCGCCGCCTGGGCGGTGACTACCGGTGGGTACTGGCCAGCGGTCGATGCGAGTTCGACGGGACGGGCCGGCCCCTGCGGTTTCCGGGAGTGCTGATTGATATCGACGAGCGCAAGACGGCCGAAGCTTCGCTGCTCAAATTCACCCGCGACCTGGAGCAGCGTGTCGCCAACGAGGTGCAGGCGCGGTTGGCAGCGGAAGAGCAGTTGCGCCAGTCGCAGAAACTCGAGGCCATTGGTGGCCTCACCGGTGGCGTGGCCCATGACTTCAACAACTTGCTGCAAGTGATCGCCGGCAATCTGCACTTGCTGGCCCGCCACGAACGGGACAACGCCAATGTGCAACGACGGGTCAGTGCCTCCATCGAGGCCGTGGAGCGGGGCGCCAAGTTGTCATCGCAGCTGCTGGCCTTTGCCCGGCGCCAGCCATTGTCACCGGCGGTCTATAACCCTCGGCGCATCTACGAGGGCATGGGTGAACTGCTGCAACGGGCCTTGGGTGAAACCATCCTGATTGAAGTGAGCCTGCCCCAGGAACCCTGGTGCATCCATGTCGATCGCAATCAGCTGGAAAATGCCCTGTTGAACCTGGCGATCAATGCACGTGATGCCATGCGGGGCGAGGGCACCATCCATCTGATCGGCGAGAACATCGTGCTCGATGACGCGTTCTGCGCCGGCAAGGGGATTGCGGCCGGCGACTATGTCCGGCTGTCGGTGATCGATTGCGGCGTCGGCATGCCACCCGAAGTCCTGAAGCAGGTGTTCGAACCGTTTTTCACCACCAAGACCGATGGCCAGGGCACCGGGCTTGGATTGAGCATGGTGTTCGGGTTCGTCAAGCAGAGTGGCGGCCATATCGAGATCTCCAGTGACCTGGGCGAAGGCACGCGGGTGCGGATGTATTTCCCTCGAAGCCTTGCGCCCGAAGCAGGGGAAGCCGAGCAACACGACACACTTCATTCCGGCCGGCAAGAGACGATCCTGGTGGTGGAGGACAACGCCCAGGTGCGCAGCGCGTCGGTGGAACTGCTGGAACAGTCCGGCTACAAGACCCTCACGGCCGCCAACGGCGATGAGGCGATGAAGCTGCTGCTGGATGGCACCCCGGTGGACCTGATCTTCACCGACGTGGTCATGCCCGGCCTGATCAAGAGCTCCGACCTGGCCGCCTGGGCCAAGGTGCAGACCCCGCCGGTCCCCGTGCTGTTCACCTCGGGGCATACCCGGGACATCATCTCCCGCAACCATCAATTGAGCCCCGATACGCATTTGTTGAGCAAACCCTACGGTCCGGACGCACTGGCCCGGATGGTGAGGAGCGTGCTGGGCGGTTGATCGCGGCGTCTTAAACAAATGGAACCGAAGCCGTCGCGTCACCTTCGAATGTTCAAGACCGGTCATCCATCCGGCCCTGTCATGAACGAGGTGCCCATGAACGACGATCCCGCAAACACTCAGCAACAAGGCCAGGGGCAGACGCCATTCCCGCGTAATGATCCGGCCATCGATCCTCAGGTCCCGGGCAAGCCTTCGAGTGCCGAACCCGTCAGTCCCGCCGGAGCGGACCAGGCTGACAGCGCCGCCACTGAGGTCGACCAGAAGCAGCATCATCAGGACAATGACAACACCTTCAGCCCCGGCTTCAAGCCTGACCCGGACCGGCCGAAATCCGGTGACGACACGGATGCTGACATCGACACCGATGGGGGCTAGACCAGGAAGGATGTACAACACCGCATCAGGGTGGTGAATGCAAAACTCATGAACATCCACAAACCCTGTGGGAGCGAGCTTGCTCGCGAAAGCGCTGGGTCAGCTTGAATCGATGCTGATTGTGCCGCCGTCATCGCGAGCAAGCTCGCTCCCGCAAGGGGCCTGCGCTGAATGCAAAACACATGAACACCCACAATCCCTGTGGAGCGAGCTTGCTCGCGCTTGAGCGCGAAGCGCTCACAAATGGGTCTGCTGCGCAGCCCAGCGGGAGCAAGCGCCCTCGCCACAGGTTACCGAACGCCTTGAGCGCAACGGCATGACCTCAAATGTCCTTGACCAGCCGCAGCGCATCGTAGATAGCCGCATGGGTATTACGCGCCGACACCGCGTCGCCAATTCGGAACAGCTGGAAACGGCCCTCCGGGTTGGTCACGATATTTTGGGTTTTCCCGGCGATCAGATTGTGCTGCTCCAATGCGCCGTTATTGCTCGAGTGCGGGCGTAGCTCGAAGTACAAATCGTCCAGGGGCAGGGTGCCGTGGTTGACCACCACCTGATCGACCACGCGCTGCTTGTGCACCTGACCATAATCGCTGCCGAAGTTGGCCACCAATTGACCGTCGCGCTTCTCCACGGAGTCGACCCGATAGGTGACCGTGAAGGTGACGTTCAGGTCTTGCAGGCTGCGCATGTAAGGCACCAGGTTCATCGCCATCACCTCCGGCGCAAACGACCGGTCCGGCGTGACGATCTCCAGTTTCGCACCGCTGCTGGCGATGACCTCGGCTGCTTGCAGCGCCGCGTGGTCGCCCGCGTCGTCGAAGATCAGCACGTTCTGGCCGGGCTTGACGTCGCCGGAAATGATGTCCCAGGTCGACACCACCAGTTCATTGCCGTGCTTGAGCACTTCGGTGTGGGGTAAACCGCCGGTGGCGACGATCACCACGTCCGGCGCCTGCGCCATGACGGTCTCGGCTTCGGCCCAGGTGTTGAATTGGAACTTCACCCCCAGCCGTTCGCATTGCGCCATGCGCCAATCGATGATGCTGATCATCTCCCGCCGCCGCTCGCTCTGGGCAGTCAAGCGGATCTGCCCACCGGGTTGATCCGCCACTTCGAACACTGTGACGTCGTGGCCGCGCTCGCCGGCCACCCGTGCCGCCTCCAGGCCGGCCGGGCCGGTGCCGATCACCACCACCTTGCGCTTGACCGACGCCTTGGGAATCTCGTGGGGCATGGTGGTTTCGCGGCCGGTGGCGGCGTTGTGGATGCAGTACGCGGCACCGCCCTGATAGATGCGGTCCAGGCAATAGTTGGCGCCGACGCAGGGGCGGATCTCTTCTTCACGCTTCTCGATGATCTTGCGCACGATGTGCGGGTCGGTCATGTGCGCCCGGGTCATGCCGATCATGTCCACCTTGCCGGAGGCGATGGCGTGACGCGCCGTGGCGACGTCCGGAATCTTGGCCGCATGGAACGTCGGGAAACCGGTGGCCGAGCGGATCTCGCCGGCAAAATCCAGGTGCGGCGAGTTGCGCATGCCCTGGATGGGGATCACGTCGGTGAGGCCGGCATCGGTGTCGATGTGCCCGCGAACGACGTTGAGGAAGTCCACCAGCCCACTGTCCTTGAGCATGTGGGAGATCTGCAGGCCATCGCTGGCACCGAAGCCGCCGGGCAGGTCTTCATCGCCGGTGTAGCGCACCCCGAGCAGGAAATCTTCGCCACAACGCTGGCGAATGCCGCGTAACACATCAAAAGTGAAGCGCATCCGGTTTTCCAGCGAACCACCGTAGGGCCCGTCGAGATCGTTGGTCAACGGCGACCAGAACTGATCCATGAGATGCCCGTAGGCCTGCAGTTCCAGGCCATCAAGACCGGCGGCCTTCATGCGTTCGGCGGCGTCCACGTAATCCTTGATGATCCGGTCGATGTCCCAGTCTTCCAGTTTTTTCGGGAAGGCCCGGTGGGACGCCTCGCGGCGATGGGACGGCGAGACGACCGGCAGCCAATCAGCCTTGTCCCAGCGTGTGCGCCGGCCCAGGTGGGTCAGTTGGATCATCACCGCAGCGCCGTGTTCGTGGCACTCGTCGGTGATGTCCTTCATCCATTTGACCACTTCGTCCTTGTACGCCAGCACGTTGTTGAACACCGGCGGGCTGTCGCGGGAAACGGCGGCGGAGCCCGCCGTCATGGTCAGCGCCACGCCGGCCTTGGCGCGCTCGACGTGATAGGCGCGGTACAAATCCTTCGGCATGCCGTCGACAGGATAAGCGGGCTCATGGGAGGTGGTCATGATCCGGTTTTTGAGGGTCAGGTGTTTGATCTTATAGGGCTGCAGCAGAGGATCGCTGGACATGGTGTTGCGCTCCGGGAACAGGACATCAGGCTTGGTTTGACATAACGGTATGTTGAATGTTCATGTGTGTCAACGAGTGGGACACAGGTGTACATTTTCCTTGCGTGACGTAAAAACCGGGATTACCATCCAGTCGAAACAGGGGGGGCTGGCTCGTGCGGCCGGCCATCGTGTCGATCCAAAGTGCAAGGGGGCTGTGCGAAGCGCTATGCCAGGAACCGCTCTACATCGCGGCGGGTATCAGTGGCGCCATTCAACCTTTGGCGGGCATGCGTGGTTCAAAGGTCATCGTTGCGATCAACCAGGACGCTGAAGCGCCAATTGCCCAGGTGGCGGATTACATGTGGGTGGCGGATCTGTTCGAGGCCTTGCCGGCGCTCGAAAAAGCACTGTGAGTGCTTACATTCATACGTTCCGCCAAAGGGCGGAGGAGGGCCGAACGACCTGAATACAGGAAGGGTTTCGCATAACTAGAACTTATCCACGCATAACATTAAATCCCTTGAGGAGTGTAATGGCACTCTGCTTTGATGAGGGAACGTGAATTCTTCTGCTGCCCTGCCAATAACTATTAATACAGTACGCGGAGATGCACCATGATGACGTTTTCCAGTAAAACTCGTATCGGCTGGCTTGCAGGCCTGGCGATGGCCGCCGGCAGCCTGATGGCACACGCCGAGGAACCCACGCCCATTCGTATCGGTTGGGTGAATTGGTCGGATACGGAAATCGCTGTAAAGCTGGCGGATACCGCATTGCGCGATCACTTGAAGCAACCGGTCAAATTGGTGCTCGCCGACATTGGCATTCAGTTCCAGGCCTTGGCCAACGGCAATATCGACCTGATCCCGATGGTCTGGCTGCCGAACACTCACAAGGCGTTCTATGACAAATACCAGGACAAGCTCGAAGACCTCGGCGTGCTGTATGAAGGTCGCATCGGCATGGCCGTTCCAACGTCCATTCCCGCCAGCGAACTCGCCACTGTCGAGGACCTCAACAAGCCTGAAGTGCGGCAAAAGCTCGACGGCAAGATCCTGACCTCGGAAGTGGGCAACGGCCAATACAAACTCACGGAAAAGGCCATCAAGGAATACAAGCTCGAGGGCTACAAGATGGTTGCCTCTTCAGAATCTGGGATGTTGAGCGAGCTGGATCGCAACCTCAAACGTGACAAATGGGCCTTGATCAACGCCTGGAGCCCACACTGGATGTTCGCCAAGTGGCCGCTGCGCTACCTGGATGATCCGAAGCAGATTTTCGGTGGCGCCGAGCAGATTCACGCGATTGCCCGCAAAGGCTTCAGTGCCGAACATCCCGATGTCGCCCGGTTCTTCGCCAACTTCAAGATTCCCAAGGCCGACCTTGAGAAGCTGATGGCGACCGCCCGCGACAGTTCGGCAGACAAGGTCGTTGCCGAGTACTACGCCGCCAACAAGCCTCGTTTCGAGGCCATGTTTGGCAGTCAAACCGCCTCGGCGACCGTCAGCCAATAATCGCCGCCGTTGCTTGATAGGTGTTTGCAGTTCGGTGCCCTTGACGCAAAGTGAAGGGCGTCGGCTGTCAGCGATACCGTTCGGGCTACCCTTGGAACATCAGGGCCCCGCTTCCGGTACCGATGGGATACGTTGAGCAGCCTGTCATTTTCGTCTGCGCCTGACTCAGCAAGGGGGAAACGATGATTACCCGTCACGAGCATTTGTCGTCGGATCCGGTGGTGACTCGTAGCGCGCAGTGGCTTCGGCGATCGCTGCATGAAGTCCTCTCGAACAGCTCGGGGGACGGTACATCCGGGGCGACACAGGCCTATGCCGCCGCCCTGGGCCCGACCGAGTGGTCCCTCAAGAAACCGTCGGCAACGCCCCGCGCGTTACCGGCAGTCCTGGCACCCTATTTGGCCCAGGCATTCGACGCTGCGCCAAGAGTTCCCGAACACTTGGCAGGGGTATTGGAGGCGTTGAACGCGCTGGTGCCCCATGTTCCCTGGATCAACCGTCAGGCCCAGGCCGGCCAGGACGATCGGTTCGTGGAGCGGCATTGCCATGGGATGGTCACCGGTCCAGGGGGATTGTTCGACTGTCCTGGCATGACCCTGGGGTTGGCCCTCATGGCGCCCGAAACCTGTTATCCGTTCCACCAGCATCCTCCGGCTGAGTTCTATCTGGTGTTGTCCCCAGGCGACTGGTATCGCGAGAACGTAGGCTGGTGGACGCCCGGGGCAGGGGGCATTGTCATAAACCCACCGTCCTGCACCCATGCGATGAGATCAACGCAAGCGCCACTCCTGGCGCTGTGGGGATTGCTCCATGAGTCCTGCGCTTGAGCCGACCACGGGTGATGCACACCGTGGGTGATGCCCCACGGCCGCAACTTGGAATCCTCTTGTGCCTGCTTGCCATGCTGCTCTTTGCAAGCCAGGACGGGATCACCAAAGTGCTGGTCAAGGACCTTCCCGTCGCCCAGCTCGTCATGGTGCGTTACTGGGTATTCCTGGCATTCGCTGTCGGCTATAGCCTTTATCGCGGCCACCTGGGAGCGGCGTGTCGAAGCCATCATCCGGTCCTGCAGGTCATCCGTGCCTTGCTGGGGGTGGGCGAAAGCGCGTTGTTCGGATTGGGGCTGCGCTACCTCGGAATGGCGGAAATGCATGCCCTGTATGCGGTGTTTCCGCTGATGACCCTGGCCTTGGCGGGCGCGTTCCTGGGTGAGTTCATCGGCGTCCGTCGCTGGGTGGCCGCGGCCATAGGGTTCATGGGGACCCTGGTGATCCTCCGTCCGGGAACCGGCGTCTTCGAGTTGGCGGCGTTGATTCCGCTGTTGTCGGCCCTGGGGTTCGCGGTCTTCAGTGTGCTGACACGTCGGATCAGCCGGGATGATTCATTCGCGACGAACATGCTCTACATGGGTTTTTTCGGCGCCCTGGCCATCACGTTCTCTGGCTTGCCAGGGTGGGTTTCGCCGAACCCGACACAGTGGGGCCTGATCGCCGTGCTGTCGACGATCGGCATGGTGGCGCAGTTGCTACTCCTCCAGGCGCTCAAGTACGCAACGGCAGGTACGCTTCAACCGTTCAACTACACGCTGTTGGTGTTCGCCACATGCATCGGCCTGTTCGTATTTGGCGAACTGCCCGACCTATGGACCGTCGTGGGGGCGTGCATGGTGATTGCCGCAGGCCTGTATGCAATCAAGGCGAAAGGGTAGGAAGCCCGTTTCATGTTATTCGATCCAGGAATAAGCATAATAGAATATATTCCTTGATCGAATTAGTTGGCATGTTAAGTTGACGCTACCGGACCGCCGGATATGTTCAACCCTACTCTATGGTACGACTATGTCCGGCGCCCGAATCTTCCAAATCAGCCTTGAGGCTCTGTCGCATGATGGGGCCCATGCAGTGATTTCTCAGTCCGGCACTCTGCGCATCAGTTCTTGTGCCGCCATTGCCGCTCCATTCGTGACCGGCAAACCTCTCCCTTGCCAGGCCAACAGTGAGGCCTGCAGTGCAATCAGCGAAGGCTTGGCGTTTCTGCTCTACGCCATGTGACGCACCGCTGTCGGCACTTCCATACCGTAACGTCAGTCAGTCATCTCCAGGTAATACCCGGTCCCGGGTGGTCGCTTGAAGTGTGAGTGAGTGGGCGTCTGTTCAGCGCAGCCTATCGCGACTTACCACCATGCCAAATTATTTGGATGAAGCTCATCGAGTTGAAATCGTCAAGCTCAGCAGGACCTTGACCAGCCAGACTGAATGGCCCACCTGGCTTTTACTGGTCGGCTTTTATCTGGCTTGGGCTCTTATTGTTTTTCATGGGCAGGCACTTGGCCAACTCATCAGCATTGTTCTGTTGGTTCCACTGGTCGTGCTCTGGATGTCGATCCAGCATGAGCTTATTCACGGTCACCCAACGCGTTGGCCTGTCATAAATAAAGCCCTGGGGTTTCTGCCGTTTGCCGTTTGGTATCCCTACGACATTTATAGGGACACGCATTTGGCACATCACAACGACGAGGTGCTGACGGTGCCTGGTCAAGATCCAGAAAGTCGCTATGTCACAAGTGCCTTCTGGTTGCAGTCACCTCGTTATGTGAAAGCGTTGCTTTGGGTAAATAAGACCTTGGGTGGTCGCTTGCTCGTGGGAGCACCATTGGCAGTGATATCCCTGCTGGGTAGCGAGATCAGAGGCTTGTTTCTCGCGGGACGAAGTACTGGACGAGTGTGGATAGCTCACGTGCTAAGTGTCGTCGTGGTGCTGACCTTGGTTGAGCAATACAGCGCCATCAGCGCTGTGCAGTACGTATTTTTAGTTTCACTGCCGGCCTTGTCCATTGCAATGATCAGGTCGTTTTACGAGCATCGGCCGTCAACGCTGCCAGAACACCGCACGGTGATCAATGAATCCTCAGGGCTTTTGAGTTGGCTCTTTCTTAACCTCAATCTTCACTTGGTTCATCACGATCTTCCCGGTTTGCCCTGGTTTTATTTGCCTCGGGTGTATAGAGCCAGGCGTGAACAATGGATCGCGCGAAACAATGGCTATGTCATTCATGGCTACTTCCAGTTATTGCAGAGGCATCTGATCAATCCCGTGGATTGTCCTCGCCATCCTGTCAGGCACTAAAAATACTCAAGCTAATCTGGGCGTCGGAAAATGATACGTTTTGAAGCCATCAAGAAAACTCATAAAGGCAGCCCGCGAATGGCCGTGAGCGATTTAACGCTTCATGTCCGGGAGGGGGAGATCTGCGTATTTGTCGGGCCAAGTGGGTGTGGCAAAACGACCATTTTGCGAATGATCAATAGACTGGACACCCAGGACAGTGGCCGCATCAGTGTCAATGGGGTGGCGACCGATGAGCTTGACGTCGTGACGCTTCGCCGTGGCATTGGTTTCATGATGCAAAGCTCAGCCTTATTTCCTCATCAAACCGTTGCAGAAAATATTGGCGCTGTTCCGCGGCTCTTGGGTTGGAGCAAGCATAAGATCCGCCAGCGCGTGAGCGAGCTCATTTCCCTGGTCGGGCTTCAGCCGGAATTTCTGGACAGGTACCCTAATCAACTGTCGGGCGGGCAGCAAAGTCGTGTTGCCTTGGCGAGGGCATTGGCCTCGGACCCACCGGTTGTATTGATGGACGAACCCTTTGCCGCGCTTGATCCGGTGATCCGCGAGCGACTGCAGGACGAACTGGTTGCGCTGCAGAGGCGTTTGCATAAAACCATCATCCTGGTGACCCATGACATGGAAGAGGCCATCAAGATTGGTGACCGGATCGCCATCTTCGAGGGTGAAGGAAAGCTTGCTCAGTTCGATACACCTCACAATATCCTTGCCCACCCTGCCAGCGAGTTTGTGAAGAACTTCATCGGCAAGGATCCGCTGTTGAAAAGACTGTCGCTGATGAAGGTTTCTGATCTTCCTTTGGATGAAGTCAATTGCGAATTCAAACTTCTGCTGGACGATAAGTCCAATCCGCTGAAGTGGGTCAGTGAATCGGACTTGCCTGTCCCGGAACTTACCACGGTGTCTAATAATGACTCGTTGCATCACGCACTGGTTAAAATTCTAACGGCTCCGCTCGGTGTGGTTGTTCGAGTGGACGAGGCGGGCGGTTACGAAGGTTGCCTGTCGATTGCCAGCTTTCACAGCGCACTCAATGAGCGCCGCTTTGGAAGTGCGCAATGATTGACTGGTCCTGGATCGTTGAAAACTGGCAGCAGATCGGTCAGCTGTTATTCGATCATATTCAGCTGGTGACCCTGGGCCTGTTTATAGGAATGTTGTTGGCGGGCGCAATGGTGCTCTTGACGTTGTGGAAGCCAGGGTTGGCGCAGCCCATGATTTATATCAGCGGAATACTTTTTACCATTCCGTCCCTGGCACTGTTCATTTTGATAATGCCCTTTGCCGGTTTGTCCAAGACGACGGCGGTGATTGGTTTGAGCCTGTATGCCTTGCTGATTGTGTTACAGAACACTTTGGCGGGCCTTGCGAGTAACCCCCCGGACGTGCTGGAAGAAGCCCGTGCGCTAGGGTACACGCGCATGCAGAGATTCCTGGGAGTTGAACTTCCCCTGGCGTTGCCTTCGTTATTGGCAGGGCTGCGAACGACTGCAGTGACATTGGTAGGGCTGGTGACGGTTACGGCGTTAATTGGTCAAGGCGGATTGGGGCAACTGTTCATTACCGGGTTGGCTCAAAGTTTCACTACGCCTGTGGCGGTCAGTTTGGTCCTGACGGTGATGTTGGCGTTATGTTTTGATTTTCTGTTTTATTCAATCAATAAATGGCTGGTCCCTTGGGTGCGCTAATGAATAGGATCGCAGATGTCTACCTCTGGTTTTCTCTTCCTGAACACTGGTTGGGCGAAGACGGAATACTGACTCGGCTGGCAGAGCATATTTATTATGTGTCTTTGAGCCTGGCGATTGCTTGTGCGATAGCGTTGCCGCTCGGCGTACTCATGGCTAACTACCGCAAAGGCGCGCAGGTTGCGATCGGGCTGTTCAATATTGGGCGAGCATTGCCTTCCCTGGGTATTGTGATACTTGCAATCATGGTCATTGGCTATGAAACCAGCACAGTGATTATCGCCTTGGTCACCATGAGCATCCCGCCGATATTGACCAATACCTATGTTGGCATCGATCAGGTGGATTCGTCTCTGAAGCATGCTGCCAAATCGATGGGGATGCGCAGATGGCAGATGTTTATCCAGCTGGAATTACCGTTGGCTTTTCCGTTGATCTTTTCTGGATTCCGATCAGCCCTGGTGCAACTTATTGCCACGGCCACCATCGCCGCCTATGCAGGGTTCGGCGGGCTGGGCAGGTTTCTCATTGACGGGCTGGGTCGAAATGACATCCCTCAAATCATTGGCGGCGCACTGGTGGTGTCGGCACTTGCGATTGTCAGCGAGTGGGTTTGTTCAATGATCGAAACACTCATGGTTCGAAAATGGCGAGCGGGGGATGTTGAACTGAGCGCTACATGATCAGGGGCATTTGAAAGTGCGTATTAATTCTGCAGAGGTGCAAATCCAAATGAAAAACAAACGACGTTCGAAGGCTCGTTCAGCGCACTCGGTTTCATTGTTGCTGGGGTTAGGCTTGCTGGTGGGCAGCGCATTTGCCAGTGCCCAGTCCATCACCATAGGCGGGGCCAATTTTTCCGAGCAGACGATTCTCGCAAATATCTATGCGTCAGCTTTGAAAAAGGAAGGGATTGAGGTCAAGACCCGGCTCAATCTGGGGAACCGCCAGATCATCGCCAAAGCGCTGGAAAACGGGGATATCGATGTTGTACCCGAGTACATAGGATCACTGTTGAGTTTCTATGACGACAAGAGCGCCCTGACCAGCCAAAAGGAGATCGTCAGCGTCTTGCAACAGAAGTTGCCGGCGGGCCTCCAGTTGCTTGAACCTTCGGCCGCGGGCTCTATTACCGCTTGGGCCGTCACCCAGAAAACCGCAGAAAAGTACAACCTGCAGACCTTGTCCGACCTGGCGCCCGTCTCCGGTGAACTCACGCTGGGTGGGCCTCCCGAAGTCACCACTGCCGCCTTAGGCCTGCCCGGGTTGAAGGCGGTCTACGGCATCAACTTCAAGAGCGTCAAATCGCTGGACATGGGCGGGCCCTTGTCGCGGCTGGCGCTGAACTCAGGTGCTATCGACGTCGCCACGGTGGTCTCCACGCAAGGCATCCTGGCAAAAGAACCTTGGGTTGTGCTCGAGGACGACAAGCACCAACAGCCCCTGCAAAACATTACGCCACTGGGGCGCAAGGCGTTGCTGACCCCAGAAGTCACCAAAGTGCTCAACGAGGTCTCTGCAAAACTGACCGATGACGACCTCAAGCAACTCAATCGCCTGGTTGATATCGATCACAAGGATCCCGCAAAAGTCGCGGCGCAGTGGGTCGCTGAAAATACCGTCAAGGCGGCCAACTGAACATGAATGCGATGTGGGTAAGGTCGCGGAGGCGTTATGTCCAATAAAAGTATGATTTTGAATCTGTTCTTTTTTAATCCCCAAGGGGATCACCGTTTTTCCTGGCGCCACCCGCTGTCGCCGACCAAGGAAATATTGACGCTGGGCTACTACGTGAAACTGGTGCAGGCAGCCGAAGCGGCGAAGTTCGATGCGGTTTTTGTCGCGGATCACGTCGCGGTCTGGGACTCCGTCGCCAGTGGGTTGAGGCACTATGCCAACGCCCGCCTTGAACCGATTACGCTCTTGTCCGCATTGGCGGCTGTCACCGAACACATCGGGCTGATGGGCACCGCTTCAACGTCCTATAACGAGCCCTTCAACATTGCGCGATATTTTGCTTCGCTGGACTACCTCAGCACAGGGCGAGCCAGCTGGAATATCGTGACCTCCTGGTTGGAAGAGGAGGCTTCGAATTTCGGATTGTCAGGCGTGACGAAACACGGCGATCGTTATCGGCGGGCCGAGGAGTTCATTCATGTCGTCAAGCAGCTTTGGGACTCCTGGGAGGAGGGGGCTCTTGAGTTTGACAAGGACAGCGGCGATTTTGCCGATCCGTCCAAAATTCACCCGATTCATCACAAAGGAGCGCATTTCAACGTGCGTGGGCCGCTTAACGTGCCGCGTCCACCGCAAGGACATCCAGTCCTTGCCCAGGCGGGGTCTTCTGAAGCGGGCAAGGATCTGGCCGCCGCCCATGGGGACGTGCATTTCTGTTTCATCAATACGGTCGAAGAGGGACTGGCGTACAGGGCCGATTTGAATCGCCGACTCGAGTTGAAGGGCCGGCATTCCAGTGATCTGAAAATCATTACCGGTGTGCTTCCGGTGGTTCTGGAGGATGAGACTGAGGAGGAGCGCCGTCGGCAACTGGAGGACAGCCTCATTATCGATGCCGTGGCGATTGATCTGGTCTCCAGCTACACCCGTCTTGATCTGACAGGCCTGTCGCCGGACAGCCCGCTGCCCGCGTTGCCGGATGAGTCTGAGTTCGATGGCATTCGAACCGAACTGGCCCTGCTCAAGAAGTACGACACGACCTTGTCCATCCGTGAAATAGGGCGCCGGTTGGTCAAGAGTTCCAGTACCTGGCTGCTGATCGGAACGGCGGAGCATATTGCCGATAAGCTTTCAGCGTTATACGAGTCGAATGCCGTCGATGGTTACAACCTCATGTTTCCGTTTTTGCCGACGGACTTCGACACATTCACCCGTGGCGTGGTGCCTTTGCTGCAAGCCAGAGGGGTTTTTCGCACGGAATATGAACCCGGGACCCTGAGGGATCGCTTGGGTTTGAAGACGCCTGCCAACCGCTTCTTGCTGTGATCAGCGTCAATCACAATCCTCTGAATGGCTTTCATATGATCAGCGATCTATCCATGTACCTCGCTCCCGCCAGGGTTTTACAGGCCCAGGACGCCTGGCTCCAGCGCACCCTGGAGATTCTGGGTGAGCGCCGTGAGCAAAGACCGATCGTTGATCCCGTGTCCCATTGGCTTTCCCCTGATCTGTTGTTATCCCAGACCTGCGGCTATCCATTCGTCACGTCACTGCGGGGAAAGGTGAGGCTGATAGGGCGTCCGAGCTATGAGCTTGCTCATAGCTCGGGGGGTGACCATTGCAGTTTGCTGCTGTGTAGAGCTGATTCGGCCGTCACCGATCTGGCGGGTTTGCAGGGCAGCCATGGTCTGATCAACGCCCGGGATTCCAACTCGGGAATGAATTTATTGCGCCACACGTTGGCTGGGATCAGCGACCGTGGTTTTTTCTCGAAACTGACCTTCACCGGATCCCACAGGGAGAGCATTCGAAGGTTGAAAAACCACGACGGTGATTTGGCTTCTATCGACAGCGTCACCTACGACTATCTGGCGAGAGACAACAGTGACGAGATCGAAGGCCTCAGGATCCTGGTGCGAAGTGTGCGCAGTCCCTGCCTGCCTTACATAACATCGATTCGTCGAACGGCGACGCAAGCAGAGTCTATCCGGCACGCAATGAACGAAGCCTTGAGCCAGCTTCCCGAGATTTCCCGTGACTTGGCGATCAGGGAAGTCCTGCCGGCCAGTGAGGCTGACTATGAGTGTCTTCTGGAGTATGAGCGCAGTGCGGCCAATCGCGGCTTTTCGTTTGTATCATCCTGAGCGGCGAGCCGTCCCTGGCTCGCCACCTCGAACACGCTAGAACTTGAAGCGCCCAACCAAGCCCTTGAGCTGCCCGGAAATATCCGTCAAACGCCCCGAGCCGGTCTGTGCCGAGTGAGCGAATTCCTCGACCAACTGGGCATCGGCATGAATCTGCGCGATGTGCCGGTTGATGTCTTCGGCGACCTGGTGCTGTTCCTCTGCCGCCGTGGCGATCTGGGTGTTCTGATCGCGAATCGAGTCCACCGAATTGCGGATCTTGTCGAAGCTGTCACGGGCCTGCTGAATGCGCTCGACGCTGGTGTGGGACACCTGCAGGCTGCTTTGCATCTGCTGGGTGACTTCCTGGGTGCGCCGTGCGAGGTTGCCCAGCAGGCTGTCGATCTCGCCGGTGGAGTCGGCGGTGCGGCGTGCCAGGGCCCGCACTTCGTCGGCCACCACGGCGAACCCACGACCTTGATCGCCGGCCCGTGCGGCTTCGATCGCGGCGTTGAGGGCCAACAGGTTGGTCTGTTCGGCGATCGAGCGGATGGTGTCGAGGATGGTGTTGATGTTCTTGCTGTCCTGTTCCAGCGCCTGCATGGTCTGGGTCGACTGCTGCAGGTCCTCGCTCAGTTTCAGCACGCTGCCGGTGGCTTCGCCGATGTGATGCTGGCCGTCGTGCACATCGCGGTAGCCTTCGTCCGCACTGGAGGCGGCCTGGCTGCAAGAGCGGGCCACTTCGTTGGCGGTGGCAACCATTTCGTTGAACGCGGTGCTCACCAATTCCACGGCCTGGCGCTGGCGCCCGGCGGCATCGTTCATGTTCTGGGCCACGTGGCTGGTATCGGCCGCGGCGGTTTGCAGGTCGGAAGAGGCGCTGCCGATGCGTTGCATCAGTTGCGCGATCATGCCCAGGAACTGGTTGAACCAGCCCGCCAGGGTGGCCGTTTCGTCCTTGCCTTGCACGATGAGTTTGCGGGTGAGGTCGCCTTCACCTTCGGCGATTTCCTGCAGGCCATTGGCAACGCCGCGAATCGGCCGCACGATCACGCTGGCGAAACTGGCGCCCACCACGGCGAAGACCACGGCCAGCGCGGCGGCGATGGCGGCGATCAGCCAAGTCAGGCTCGAGGCTTCGGCCATCACTTCATCGCGCTTGATCAGGCCGATGAAGCGCCAGCCCAGCCCTTTGGAACTGACCACGTTGGCCATGTAGGGCACGCCGTCGATCTCGATCTGAGTCACGCCATCGCTGCTTTTGGCCAGCTCGGCATAGTGGGGGCCAAGGTCGGCCAGCGGCTTGAAGTTGTGCTTGGCATCGGCGGCGTCCACCAGGACGTTGCCGTTGGCTTCCACCAGCATCAGGTAGCCGCTGTCGCCCAGCTTGATGTTCTTGACCAGCTCGGTGAGCTGCTTGAGCGACACGTCCAGGCCGACCACGCCCACGACGTTGCCGCTGGCGTCGGCGACCGTGTGTACGGTGCCGATCAGCGACACATCGTCCGGCGCCCAGTAATAGGCGTCCGTGCGCACGGTTGTACCCGGTGCGGCGATGGCAGCCTTGTACCAAGGGCGCACGCGCGGATCATAGTTGGTCATCTTCGGATCGTCAGGCCAGCTGGCGTAGCCGCCGTCGCTCAGGCCCACGGACAGATAGGCGGTGGTCGGATGGCTCTTGGCGAATCGGTCGAATATTTCCAGAAGTTGTTGGTTGATCTCGGGGAGCGGTGTTTGTGCGGCATCGGCCAGGGAGTAGTTTTTCAACCCCTTGGCGGCGATGATCCGTGGATCCTTGGCGATGTATTCGACGTTCTGGCTGATGCCATCGAAGAACTGTTTCATGCCGTTGTCGATCTGGCGGATTTCACGGCCGCTGCTGTCCAGGAAGTTGGCCTTTGCGGCGTCGCGCAGGTTCATTACGACAAGCACCGCTACCAGGATAACCGGGAGGCAGGCGATGGCCGCGAACGCCCATGTCAGCTTCTGTTTGATATTCATGACTTCTCCCGCGGAATATTTTAAGTGTTGGAACGGCGGAAACAGCAGTGTTTGGCGTTGCGAGTCTCTGGAAGGGAAAAGCGCCCATGCCTACTGCCACTGTATCGACCAAAGTTGTAGGCACTTGAGGCTTGCCATTTTGGCGCGGGCCGATCGGTAGAGGGCGTAGGCGCGATTGCAGGCGGCTTGACTAGTCTGGAAGATAGCGTGGTTTGCCCTGCGCCTTCGCTCTGCGGCTCGGGCACCCACGTGCAGCCAATCCTCATTGTCTTTAATGTATTAACGAGGCCCTATGCCAAGCGCATTCGAGAGCGTACTCAAAAACAAGAACATGGCTTATCGACCGCTCGGAGCGGCGTCCGCCAGCGAGGCGCCGATCCGCGTGGCGTTTGTATTGATGGACAACTTCTCGATGATGTCCTTCACCGGTGCGGTGGACGCGCTGGTGACCGCCAACCTGATGAGCGACATGCCCCTCTACGAGGTGCTGACGGTGGGGGGTTCAGGTGGGCAGGTGACGAGCGACCTGGGCATTGTCATCTCGACGGACATCGAACTGGCGCAGATGCCGGAAAACCAGGACGTGCTGATTGTCGCCGGGGGCTTTCGCGTGAAGTTGCAAGGCCATCCCTTGCTGCGCCGCAAGCTGCGCGCTAATGCGGCGTCCGGGGCGATCCTGGGCGGGTTGTGGAACGGTGTCTTCTTCGTTGCCGATGCCAATCTGTTGGATGGTTTCGAATGCGCTGTCCACCCGGAAAGTCGCGCGATGATGGTGGAGGTGTTCCCCCATGTGAAGGTGTCCAGCCGGGCCTATGTGGTGGATCGGGAGCGGGTCAGTTGCGCGGGCGCCAACAGTTCGCTGCGCATGATGCTCCAATTGATTCGCCAGACGGGCGGAGCGGCGCTGGTGGGGGCCATCGAGGAAATTCTGCG
Organism: Pseudomonas sp. NFACC24-1; assembly: GCF_900115235.1. Lineage (NCBI taxonomy): Bacteria > Pseudomonadati > Pseudomonadota > Gammaproteobacteria > Pseudomonadales > Pseudomonadaceae > Pseudomonas > Pseudomonas sp. NFACC24-1. The sequence continues at coordinate 125,852 of NZ_FOVS01000012.1, read as the reverse complement.
TTGTGATGAGTCGGGCGACGATGCGACGGACTTGCCACCGGTTTTCGTCGAGACCGACCCGACGCTGCCGGAAAGCCTCAAGTTGGCGTTGGAACTGATGTGGCAGAACGTAGAGGAGCCCTTGACCATCGATGAGCTGGCCGCGTGCGTGAAGATTTCCAAGCGCCAGTTGGAGCGACGGTTCTGCAGTTTTCTCGGCGCGACCCCAACGCGCTATTACCTGGAGCTGCGCCTGACGCGGGCGCGCCAACTCATCCAGCAAACCAATCGATCCGTGACCGAAATCGCCGTGGCGACAGGTTTTGTCAGCTCCCCGCACTTCCAGCGTCGTTTCCGGGATTTCTTTGGTGTGCCGCCTGGCAGTTACCGTTCGAAATCGGAGCGCAAGCAAGCTTTGCGCTGAAGGCGCTGACGGATCGGAACGTGAGTTTTTGGGGCGGGAGGGCTACTCAGCTCAGCGGGAGCAAGCTCCCGCGTCACGGACACAAATCAGCTGTTATCGTCGGTTTGTGTTTCGGTGGGCAGGTCTTCGGTTTGCGGAGCGGCTTGTGATGCGGTCAAAGTCGTCTCCTTGCACAGCACCTTGCCTACTTCGTCGGCTATCGAGCCGTCGATGATTCGCCCTTGCATCTGGTCGAACTGGGCTTTTTCCAGCACTGCGAGGCTGTTGTACATCCCCATGTGCCGTACATTGCGGCTGGCGCAGTCGAGTTCGAGTTTTGTGTAGTTGGTGAAGTAAGCCCCGGATCTCTGTACGGTGGCCTGGATGGCTGAGCCGCTGTCGATAAACGACACGATGGAGTACACGGCATCCGAATCATCGTAAAGGTATTTGATGTTCTGAACTTCCGCGACCGCACTGCACGCAATGGAGATTAAAGCGAGGGATATGACGGTTTTCATGCTTTCTTCCGTGAATAAGCAAGTCAGGAATATTAGTGGCAAAGTGAGATTATTTTGCCGGGACTCATACATTGGGTCAATTTACTTCGGGCAGTCTCTATGACCGCCGGTCAGAAGCGAAATCCTTTTGGGAACTTTATAGATCCCTCGGGCTCGTGGCAACCGACGAGCACATTTCCTGGGTAATGGGCCCTTCCCGATACGCACCGCAGCTCCATTAGATCAAAGCTTGAATTCGTCCAATCGCCTGACTTTTTTTAGAAGTTTTTCGTCTGAGCTGCACGGGTAATCACGGTTTCAGGACTTTCGAGCTTTTTCCGCCCCGAAAGAAAAATCGAACATCAATGCAAAAAGAATCGCCCCGACGCAGATAGGTCTGGCGGGTCACCACGCGGCTGCGCCATGCCGCACAGGTGCGGGCGGCCATCCATTCAATGTGGAGGCGCCATTGTGAAACACCCATTGTGGGAGCGAGCAAGCTCGCTCCCACAGGGTCTACAGGTTGCTTCATAGCCTCATGGCATCTGCGGCAGCTCCTGCGGCCGCAGATCGAACACGAGCACCTCGGCATCCTGGCCGTGACTCAAGGTCAGGACCTGCTCCTCGCGTACCCGCACGCCGTCACCCTCCTGCAACTGCACGCCGTTGAGCTCGACAGCGCCTCGGGCCACGTGCACGTAGGCATAGCGATTCGCGGCCAGGGTCAAGGTGGCGCTTTGCTCACCATCGAACAGCCCGGCGTAGACCCGTGCATCCTGGCGCACCTGGAGTGAGCCGTCGGCGCCGTCCGGGGAGATGATCAATTGCAGGCGACCGCGTTTCTGCTCGCTGCTGAAATGCTCCTGTTGATAGCGTGGCGTGGCGCCACTGACGTTGGGCACGATCCAGATCTGCAGGAAGTGCACCGGCTCGTCCGCACTGTGGTTGAACTCGCTGTGGGCCACGCCGCTGCCGGCGCTCATCAACTGCACGTCGCCGGGGCGAATGACCGAGCCCGTGCCCAGGGTGTCCTTGTGTTCCAGCGCCCCTTCAAGCACGTAGGAAAAGATCTCCATGTCCCGGTGGGGATGCTGGCCGAAACCCTTGGCCGCGGCGACCCGGTCGTCGTTGATGACCAGCAGGTCGGAGAAGCCCTGTTCGTTGAGGTTGCGGTAGCTGGCGAACGAGAAGGTGTGGAACGAGGTCAGCCAGCCGTGGCGGGCAATGCCGCGGTCCGAAGCTTTGCGAAGGGTCAGCATGATGATTCTCCTGATGTCTATGGGCGGCGGCTGGGGCCGTTCGCCGGGTTCAGAAGAAGGTTAATGGTTATCCTGAAGTTCAATAAGCAGGTGGAAAACGAAAGACTGTCTACTTTGAGTGGACAATCGAGAATGCCTACCGGCGGATGCCTGGCTTCGACATAATGCTGACGATAAACCCTGTGGGAGCGAGCTTGCTCGCGATAGCGGTGTGTCAGTTACATCAATTCCAACTGATCTGACGCTATCGCGAGCAAGCTCGCTCCCACCGGGGGCATTTATGTTTTCTGGATTTTTTTGGCGTCTTTTTAATGAAAACCGTTGCAATGGTGCTGTTCCCGGATTTTTTGCTGCTCGACATGGCCGGGCCTCTGGAAGTGTTTTCCATCGCCAATCGTTACCTCGAAGGGGACCTGCGTTATCAACTGCTGACCCTGGGGACCGAGCGCGGGCCGTTGCGAGCCTCCAACGGCGTGTCGGTGCAGGCCGATATCCATATCGACCAGGCATGGGCAGCCTATGACGTGTTGCTGGTGCCGGGTGGGCCGGGGGCCTATAACGACCGGCATCCGGGGCTGCACACCTGGCTGCGGGCCGCGGCGCAACGGGCTACGCGCTACGGCTCCATCTGCACCGGTGCCTTCGTACTCGGTGAGGCGGGTTTGCTCGACGGTTATCGCGTCACCACCCACTGGCATTACACCGAACGCCTGATACAACGTTTCCCCAAGGCCCTGGTGGAAACCGACAAGATCTTCCTGCAGGACCGCCGCCTGATCACCTCGGGCGGTGTCACCGCCGGGATCGACCTGGCCTTGTCCATCGTGGCCCAGGATCACGGCCGCAAAGTCGCGTTGGACGTGGCCAAGGTGTTGCTGGTGGTGATGAAGCGCCAGGGCGGCCAGGCACAGTTCAGTCCCTCGGTGGCGGCGGTGTCGACGCAGGAATCGGCCATTACCCGGGTGCAGAATCATGTGATGGAGCACCTGGAAGAACCCTTCACCATTGAGCGCATGGCCGCCTTGGCCTCCATGAGTGCGCGGCATTTCGCCCGGGTCTTTGCCCGTGAAGTGAAGATGACGCCCATGGAGTTCCTGCAGGGCGCGCGCATCGACCGGGCGCGTCATCTGCTGGAGACCACTGACCTGCCGCTCAAGACCGTGGCGTTTCGCAGTGGCTTCGGCAGTGTGCGGCACATGCGCTTTTTGTTCGGTGAAAAGCTCGGCCTGACCCCGGTGCAATATCGTCAGCAGTTCAGTTGAGGCGTCGGTGTCCGTCCAGGGCACCGTGATGTCCGTGACGCTCCCAGTGCCAGCATTGTCCTGAGGCCTGCGCCTGCCAAGATTACGGCGAACCCTTTGGAAAGGATGCGCAGGAGCCCAGGGCAGACGTGTTCGGTGATCCGCACGCTGACGCCCGCACCGGTTATCCGGCGCTGGATCGCCCATGAACAGTTTCGTCAAACCCGATAGCGAGCCGGCGGTAGGCTTCGGTCCGTTCGCCTTCTACCGGCAGCAACGGCTGGTCACCCGTGACGGCCAACCCCTCGCGCTGGGTGGCCGGGCCCTGGATGTTCTGCAGGTACTGGTGGAGCACGCCGGCCACTACGTCAGCAAGCAAACCCTCATCGCCCACGTCTGGCCTGACAGCGTCGTGGAAGCCATCAACCTGCGGGTGCACATCGCGGCGCTGCGGCGGGCCTTCGGCGACGGGCGGGATGGCGCTCGCTATATCCTCAACCATCCGCGACAAGGCTATTGCCTGGCGATGCCCCTGGTGGTGCAAGAAGGCGTGGAGTCGCCTTTGAGTCCCAGGGGCGAGCGACACAACCTGCCCACGCGCTTGAGCCCGGTAATCGGCCGCGACAGAGCCCTGGGACGGCTGCTGGCCCAAGTGCCCCGTCAAGCCCTGACCACCGTGAGCGGCACGGGTGGGGTCGGCAAGACCACCGTGGTGTTGCGGGTGGCGGAACTGCTGCTTGAGCACTTTGACGACGGGGCCTGGTTCGTTGACCTGGCGGACATCGACGATTCTTCACAGGTGATGGCGCGGGTGGCCGGCACCCTGGGTCTGGCGCCCGGTTCCTTGGGCCGGCACCTTGAGTCCTGCCGCATGTTGCTGGTGCTCGACGGTTGCGAACATGTGCTCGATGCCTGTCGGGAGTTGGCCCAGGCATTGGCTGCGGCGGCGCCCGGGGTGTCGCTGTTGTGCAGCAGTCGCGAGCCCCTGGCCCTGCCGGGCGAAAAGATCGTGCCGCTGCCGGGCCTGGCCGTGGCATCACCTCTGGAACCCGAGCACCAGATCGAGGCGTGTCCGGCGGTGCAGTTGCTGGTCGAGCGGGTGGGCGCCCGGCAACAGGGTTTCCAGCCCGTTGGCCGCGACTGGCTGATCCTGGCCCGGATATGCCAGCGCCTGGACGGCTTGCCGCTGGCGTTGGAACTGGCGGCGGCCCAGGCCGACGCCTTGGGGTTGGCCGGGGTCCTCGAACAATTGGATTACGGCTTGTCAATCTTGAGCCTCGGGCGGCGTACGGCGGTGGCCCGGCATCGAAGCCTGGAGGCCGTGCTGGATTCGAGTGTCGAGCGTTTGAGTGCTGACGAGCAAACCGTGTTCCAGCGCCTGGCGGTGTTCGAGGAGCCGTTTACGCTCAGGGCGGCGCTGGCCGTAATCAGTTGCGCTGAACTGAGTGTCGGGCAATTGCCCTCGTTGCTATTGCGGCTGGCGAGCGTGTCATTGCTGATGGTGGAGCCGCTGGCCGACGGAGTACGTTTTCGACTGCTGCACACTACTCGCGCCTATGCCCTGGACAAATTGCGGCGCAGTGGTCAGTGGCCCGTGTTTCATCGGCGTTATGTGCTGCAAGGCGCTTGGGGCGCGGGCCATTCAAGGCCCCAACCGGCGAGTCAGCCCCTGGAGCAGCGCGCCGGCTTCCAATAGGTCGGGGGTGTCGAATCCCTCGCTGAAGCGTCGGTAGACCGGCCCGAGCAGCTCCTGCGCGGCGTGGACTTGCCCGCGGCGTTGCCACAAGCGGGCCAGGGACGTGGCGCTGCGCAGTTCCCAGGCCAGGGCATGATGCTGACGGGCGACGGCCAGGGCGGCCAGCAGTTGCGTTTCGGCAGGGCCTTCCAAGGAGGGCTCGTTCCGGGCCAGCCAGGTTTCGGCGCCGGCCCGCAGGAGCTCCGCCGAGCACCAGCCCGCGGCGCCACTGCGGGCCCGTTCCAGTTGCGCCGGGTTGACAACACCAGGGCGCAGGGTGACGGCGATGTCCTGGATCAGCCCGTTTGTCGGGCTCGTCTCCAGGGGCTGGTCGTTGAATACGCTGTCGTAATGACAGGCCCAGTCATGGAACAGCATCACCGAATGTTTCTTGGCCTGCTGCTTCAACAGGTCGAGCCTTTCCCGGGCAATCGGATGATCGCCGGTGTAGTGGGCGATCACGCAACCGGCCAGCGCCAAGGTGTAGCAGATCGAAATGCCGTGATTGATCTGCAAGGCGATCTGCAGTGCCAGGTTGGCGGTACGCCGGGCTTTCTCGGCAAAACCTTGCAGCCAGAGGATGCGCGCCAGAATCGTCAGCGCGGCCACGCTCTGGTCGTATTGAACGCCGAAGCCGTGGCTGAAGCGGCTGAGATGGCCGCTCTGGGCCAGGCGCTGGATCACCTGTTCGGCCTCGCGCCGCGCCGCGCCCTGGTCACCGGTGAAATGCAGCGCCAGCACCCGCAGGCGTTGGGTGCTCAAGGACAGGATCGGGTCGCCCTGCAAACCGAGCCGGTCGAAATCCAGGCTGTGGGCCAGGGCCTGTGGGTAGTTGCCGCAACTGAGGTCCACGGTCATTTGCCCGGACACGGCCCGCAGCTCGCTGGCCAGGTCCTGGCATTGCCGGGCCAGTTGCCGGGCGCTGGCGAAGGCGCGGACCGTGGCCGGCGTGCCACCCTCGGTGTGGTAGTTGAAACTGGCGTGGGCCAGCTCCAGGGCCAGGGTCAAGCGTGGGCAGGGTGTGGGGCTGGCCCGCAACAATTGCAGCGCCTTGTTGACGTAGAGGCCGTGCTCCTTGAGCAGCGACAGCTCCTGCCAGAGGGGCAGGGTGCGGGCGGTCAGGCGGATCGCCACGGCGTGTGAACCCTGCGGGCCCAAGCCGCGGTCGAGCGCCGCGCGGATGTCGTCGCGATAGTCGGCGTAGCGGGCGATCCACAATCGGGTGGGTGTGTTCTCCCAATCGTTTTCCGCTTGCCCCATGAGGGCCAGGCAGCGTTCGGCATGGCGTTCCTGGCTGGCTGCCAATTCTCCGGCTTCGGCCAGTTTTTCCAAGGCATAACGGCGGGTGGTGTCCAACAGGCGATAGCGCACCTCTTCATCGCCGACCTCGACGTTGAGCAACGACTTGGCGACCAACTGGCTGACCGACACCAGCACCTGGTCGGGTGCGACATGCTGGCCGACGATCACCGCCGCGGCCGAGGCCAGGTTGAAACTGCCCATGAACACCGCCAGCCGCCGCAGGCAGGTCTGCTCGCAGGCCGTGAGCAGCGCGAAGCTCCAGTCCAGCGTGGCGCGCAGGGTCTGCTGGCGCGGGGCGGCGTCGGTGTCGTTGTGGAGCAGGGCGACATTGTCTTGCAGTTGCCGGTGCAGCGCTTCGAGGCTGAAGCGGCCGATTTGTCCGGCGGCCAGCTCGATGGCCAGGGGAATCCCGTCCAGCCGCTGGCAGATGTCGACCACCAACGGCACCTCGCGGTCGGTCAGTTCGAAGTCGTCACGGCTGGCCATCGCTCGCTCGGCAAACAGTTGCAGCGCCGGGTACTCCAGGGCGGGATAACCCTCGATGGGCATTTCCCGGGGCGGGCATGCCAGGGCATCCAGGCGCTGCACGTATTCGCCTTCGGCGCGCAGGCCTTCGCGGCTGGTGGCCAGGATGTGCAGGTGAGGGGCGCCGCGCAGCAAGGTCTCGCTGAGCTGGGCGATGGCGTCGATCAGGTGCTCGCAGTTGTCGATCACCAGCAGCAGATGCCGCTCCTTGAGCGGTCGGGCGACGGTGTCCAGCGGATCACCCTCCTGCAGCGGCAGGTCGAGCAATGCGCACAGGTTGGGGACGATCATGGCCGCATCGTTGAGCGATGCCAGGTCCAGCAGATGGGTGCCGTCACGGTAGTGGCCGATCAGCCGTTCAGCGACCCGCAGGGCGACGGTGGTCTTGCCGATGCCGCCGGTGCCGACCAGGGTAATGAAACGCTTTCGTGGCAACTGGGTCACCAGGTTTTCCACCAAGGCCTGGCGTCCGATCAGGCGCGTGCGCTGCAGCGGCAGGTTGCGCGCCAGGGACGGATGAGGAATGCGCGCCAATGGGTCGAGGGATCCGAATGACACCGGCGCGACAAAGCTGTAGCCGCGCTGCGCCACGGTGACGATGTAGCGCTGCCCGGCCTGGCCGTCCCCGAGGGCCTTGCGCAGTGCCGCGACGTGTACGCGCAGGTTGGTGTCCTCTACCACGCTCCTGGGCCAGACCCGGGCGATCAGTTGCTGCTTGCTCACCACCTCGCCTGCGTGTTCGAGCAACACCAGCAGAATCTCCACGGCCCGTCGTCCCAGGCGCAACGGTTGCTCGCCCTCCAGCACCAGGCGCTGGCGCGGATGGACCCGGTAAGGGCCGAAATGCACCGTCTGTTCGACGGGCAGGCTGAGGTATTGGCTCATGGTGCTCTCAAATGTTCTGGGCTCGATGCCTGGGCTTTACCCGAGCATATTCCTCAGGTTTGGCTTCAAGCGCAACGGCGCGGGCTTCCCTGCCAGGCACAGATCCCTGTGGCGAGGGGATTTATCCCCGTTGGGCTGCGAAGCGGCCCCACAACCCAAACTCCAGTCAGCCTGACACACCGATATGTCGCTTTTGGGGCTGCTGCGCAGCCCAGCGGGGATAAATCCCCTCGCCACAAAAGCAGTCTTAATCCGGGTTTTTAACACCCTCGTCCCGAAAAAATTAACAACGTTTAACTCACGCCCATGCCCCCTCTGACCAGACCATAAAGCGATCCACCCACCTCAAGGAGTCATGTCATGAGCACCTTCATCACCCGCGACGGCACCGAGATCTACTACAAGGATTGGGGCAGTGGTCAACCGGTGGTCTTCAGCCACGGCTGGCCGTTGAACTCGGACAGTTGGGAGGCGCAGATGATGTTCCTGGCGTCCAACGGCTATCGGGTGATCGCCCATGACCGCCGTGGACACGGGCGTTCCAGCCAGCCTTGGGACGGCAACGACATGGACACCTACGCCGATGACCTGGCCGAGCTGATCGAACGCTTGGACTTGAAGGATGCGGTGCTGCTCGGCTTCTCCACCGGCGGTGGCGAAGTGGCACGCTACATCGGTCGCCATGGCGCCGCCCGGGTCGCCAAGCTCGGCCTGATCTCGGCGGTGACGCCGCTGATGCTCAGGACCACGGCCAATCCTGGCGGCTTGCCCATCGAAGTTTTCGACGGTTTCCGCCAGGCCTCCCTGGCCGACCGTTCCCAGCTATACAAAGATGTGGCCAGCGCGTTTTTCGGTGCCAACCGTCCGGGCGCCAAAGTCTCCCAAGGCATGATCGACTGGTTCTGGATGCAGGGCATGCTCGCCGGCCACAAGAACGCCTACGACTGCATCAAGGCGTTCTCGGAGACCGATCTTTCCGATGACCTGCGCAACATCGACGTGCCGACTCTGGTGGTCCATGGCGATGACGACCAGGTGGTCCCCATCGAAACCGCCGGCATCGCCGCCGCCAAATTGCTGAAGAACTCGCAGTTGCTGGTGTACCCGGGCGCGCCCCATGGCCTGACCGATACCCACAAGGACCGGCTGAACGCGGACCTGCTGGCGTTCATCCGGGGCTGAAGGGGAGGTGCCGGGCTTGCCCTGATGCTATGAGGCAAGCACAGATTTCATGTGGGAGCGGGCTTGCTCGCGAAAGCGGTGTGTCAGTCGACGAAGATGTTGAATGTCGGTGCGCCTTCGCGAGCAAGCCCGCTCCCACAGGGACTCCACCAACCCTTGGCATTCAACAGGACCAAAAAACCGATGAACCGCAACGATTTACGCCGTCTCGACATGAACCTGCTGGTGATCTTCGAGGCGCTGATGTTCGAGAAAAACCTGACCCGCGTCGCCGAAAAGCTCTTCATGGGCCAACCAGCGGTGAGCGCGGCGCTGGGGCGGCTGCGGGATCTGTTCGATGACCCGTTGCTGATCCGTCACGGTCGTGGCATGGAACCGACCCCGCGAGCCCTGGCGATCCTGCGAGAGCTGCAACCGGCCATGGACACCATCTCCGGCGCGGTCAGCCGGGCCAAGGCGTTCGACCCGTCCACCAGTTGCGATGTGTTTCGCATCGGGCTGTCCGACGATGCCGAATTCGGCCTGTTTCCTCCACTGCTGAGCCAACTGCGCGAAGAGGCGCCGGGGATCATCGTGGTGGTGCGCCGAGCCAATTTCCTGCTGATGTCGTCGCTGCTGGCCAGCGGTGAAATCAGCGTCGGCGTGAGCTACACCACCGATCTGCCGGCCAATGCCAAACGCAAGAAACTGCGGGACATTCCTTGCAAGGTCTTGCGTGGCGACAAGCGCCCGGGGCCGCTGACCCTGGACGAGTACTGCTCGCGGCCCCACGCCATGGTTTCGTTTTCGGGCGACTTGAGCGGCAACATCGACCTGGACCTGGCCCGTATCGGCCGGACCCGTAAAGTGGTGCTGGCGGTGCCGCAATTCAGCGGGCTGCGAGCCTTGCTGGCCGGCACCGAGCTGATCGCCACCGTGCCCGACTATGCCGCCTGTGCGCTGGTGGAAGGCTGCGCACTGCGTGCCGAGGACCCGCCGTTCGAGATCAATGCGGCCGAACTGTCGATGGTCTGGAGCGGCGTGCATGACAACGACCCGGCGGAGCGCTGGCTGCGCTCGCGCATTGCCAGTCACATGTCCCAACCCTTGCCGGCCGCTGCCTCGGCGGCCCCGGACGGAGCGCACCGATGAACATGACCGATGAGCGCCCGTGGCAGGACCTGGGCTTGTTGTTCCTGCGCCTGAGCGGCGGGTTGTTCCTGCTGTGGGTCCATGGGCTGCCGAAGCTGTTGCACTACAGCGTCGAGCTGACCCGGATCGAAGACCCGTTTCACCTCGGCGCGGCGCCAACCCTGATCCTGGCGATTTTCGCCGAGGTGCTGTGTCCGCTGCTGATCATGGCCGGCGTGCTGGTGCGCCTGGCGTGCTTGCCCATCCTGTTTCTGCTGGCGGTGGCGCTGCTGGTGGTGCATCCGCAGTGGAGCCTGGAAGAGGGGCAGTTCGGTTGGTTGCTGCTGATTGTATTTACCAGCGTGTTCATTGCCGGGCCTGGGCGCCTGGCGCTGAACGCGCGTTTTGATGGAGTGCTGCGCCATGCCTGAATCTCAAGCTGTTGAATCCACCGCGAGCCCATCCCGGCCCGGCTTCGACGAAATCGTGACCCTGGTGGTCAAGCACCGGATCAAGGCCGGCCAGGACGTGGCGTACGAGGCCTGGTTACGCCGCATCGTGCGCGTGGCCGGTCAATGGCCGGGCCACCTGGGCGTGGACGTGGTGCGCGGCAAACTGGGTGGGTTGTCGCTGTTCACCTGCGTGCTGCGTTTCTGCTCCACCGAAGCCATGCAACGCTGGCTGGACTCACCCGAACGCCGGGAACTGGTGGAAGAAGCCGCACCCTTGCTGGCCGACGGCGACCAGACAGAAGTCGGGTCGCACAAGGAGTTTTGGTTCGCCCCGCTGGCCGATGCCGCCACGCCACCGCCGCGCTGGAAGCAGGCCGTGGTGACGCTGCTGGTGATCCTGCCCCATACGCTGCTGGTGCCTTTGCTCTGGGGGCCGGTGCTGCAACTCAACGCCTTTCTGTCGAACTACGTGGTTGCCACGTTTTTGATCACCCTGACCATCGTGCTCTCGGTCTGCTACGTGTGCATGCCGCTGGCGACCCGTTTGTTCGCCCCTTGGCTGGAAGCCTCGAAAGCTCACGAACAGCTGAAACCATAAGCGTTATCACATTGTGCTGGCGAGCGCTCTTGTGGCGAGGGGATTTATCCCCGCTGGACTGCGAAGCAGTCCTGAAAGAGCGGCCGCTACGCGACCGAGCGGGGATAAAGCCCCTCGCCACACATTCTATTTTTGATAGTTGAAGGAAAAACCTATGAACGCAGATCTGATTCTATTCAACGGTCAATTCCATACCGTCGACCGCGAGAAGCCTCGGGCCAGCGCAGTCGCCATCAGCCAGGGCCGCTTCGTCGCGGTGGGCACCGATGCCGAGGCCATGGCCCTGCGGGGCAGCGGCACCCAGGTCATCGACCTCAAGGGGCGTACCGTTATCCCCGGCCTCAACGACTCGCACTTGCACCTGATCCGTGGTGGCCTGAACTACAACCTGGAACTGCGCTGGGAAGGCGTGCCGTCCCTGGCCGATGCCTTGCGCATGCTCAAGGACCAGGCCGACCGCACGCCGACGCCCCAGTGGGTGCGCGTGGTGGGGGGCTGGAACGAATTCCAGTTTGCCGAAAAGCGCATGCCGACCCTGGAAGAACTCAACCAGGCGGCCCCCGATACGCCGGTATTCGTGTTGCACCTGTATGACCGCGCCTTGCTCAACCGCGCCGCGCTGCGGGTCGCCGGCTACACCCGTGACACGCCGAACCCGCCGGGTGGCGAGATCGTGCGTGACAGCAAGGGCGAGCCCACCGGCATGCTGGTGGCGCGGCCCAACGCGATGATCCTTTACTCGACGCTGGCAAAAGGGCCGAAGCTGCCGCTGGAATACCAGGTCAACTCCACGCGCCAGTTCATGCGGGAACTCAATCGCCTGGGCCTGACCAGCGCCATCGATGCCGGCGGCGGTTTCCAGAATTACCCGGACGACTACGCGGTGATCGAGCAGTTGGCCCGCGAGCAGCAGTTGACGGTGCGCATCGCCTACAACCTGTTCACCCAGAAGCCCAAGGAAGAACTCAGCGACTTCAAGAACTGGACCGGCAGCGTCAAGCTGCACCAGGGCGACGATTTCCTGCGGCACAACGGCGCAGGGGAAATGCTGGTGTTCTCGGCGGCGGATTTCGAGGACTTCCTCGAGCCGCGTCCGGACCTGCCGCCTGGCATGGAGCAGGACCTGGAACCGGTGGTCCGGCACCTGGTGGAGCAGCGCTGGCCATTCCGCTTGCACGCCACGTATGACGAATCCATCAGCCGCATGCTCGACGTGTTCGAGACGGTCAACCGCGATATTCCGTTCAACGGCCTGCCGTGGTTCTTCGACCACGCCGAGACCATCACGCCGAAGAACATCGAACGTGTGCGGGCGCTGGGCGGCGGCATTGCGATCCAGGACCGCATGGCCTTCCAGGGCGAATACTTCGTCGACCGCTACGGTGCCAAGGCCGCCGAAGCCACGCCGCCGATCAAGCGCATGTTGGCCGAAGGCGTACCGGTGGGCGCCGGCACCGATGCCACCCGCGTCTCCAGCTACAACCCCTGGACCTCGTTGTACTGGATGGTCAGCGGCCGCACGGTCGGCGGTCTTTCGTTGCACGAAGAGGGCCTGCCGCGCCTGACCGCGTTGGAACTGTTTACCCATGGCAGCGCCTGGTTCTCGTCGGAGCAGGGCAAGAAGGGCCAGATCAAGGTCGGCCAACTGGCGGACCTGGCGGCCCTGAGCGCGGACTTCTTCAGCGTCGAGGAAGAAGCCATCAAGTGGATCGAGTCGGTACTGACCGTTGTGGACGGCAAGGTGGTGTACGCCGCTGGTGATTTCGAAAAACTCGGCCCGGCCAGCGTCCCGGTTTTGCCCGACTGGTCACCGGTGGTCAAGGTCCCGGGCCATTGGCGCCCGACTTCGCCGTTGCAGGCTCAGGTCCACCAGTGCAGCGGTCCGTGCACGGTGCATGCCCACAGCCATGAACGGGCACGACTGTCGAACGTTCCGGTCAGCGATTTCCAAGGCTTCTGGGGCGCGTTTGGCTGTTCCTGCTTTGCCTTCTGACTGATACACACAGATCCCCCTGTGGGAGCGGGCTTGCTCGCGAATGCGGACTGACATTCAGCATTTTCGTCGACTGATACACCGCTTTCGCGAGCAAGCTCGCTCCCACCAGGGTTTTGTCACAATCCATCCCAAAGGAGTCATCCCATGAGCAACGTTCCCGCCTACAACCGTCTGAACAAAGACGACGCGGTGGTCCTGCTGGTCGATCACCAGACCGGCCTGATTTCCCTGGTCCAGGACTTCTCGCCCAACGAGTTCAAGAACAACGTGCTGGCCTTGGCCGACCTGGCGAAGTTCTTCGAACTGCCGACCATCCTGACCACCAGCTTCGAACAAGGCCCCAACGGCCCGATCGTGCCGGAGCTCAAGGAAATGTTCCCGGACGCGCCATACATCCCGCGTCCAGGCCAGATCAATGCCTGGGACAACGAAGATTTCGTCAAGGCGATCAAGGCCACCGGCCGCAAGCAATTGATCATCGCGGGCGTGGTCACCGATGTCTGCGTAGCGTTCCCGACCCTGTCGGCGCTGGCTGAAGGTTTCGACGTGTTCGTCGTGACCGATGCCTCGGGTACGTTCAACGAAACCGTGCAACAGGCCGCCTGGGTCCGCATGACCGCCGCCGGCGCGCAGATGATGAACTGGTTCTCGGTGGCCTGTGAGCTGCACCGCGACTGGCGCAACGACATCGAAGGCCTGGGCAACCTGTTGTCCCAGCGCATTCCGAACTACCGCAACCTGATGAACAGCTACTCGGCGCTGACGGCCAAGTAAGTAGTTTCCTGGCTGAACAGGTGCCCGCCAATGTGCGGGCATCTTTTTGTCTGGCCAATGACTCCTTGTGGCGAGGGGATTTATCCCCGTTGGGCCGCGCAGCGGTCCAAAAATAGGCCAACTGGGTGTGTCAGAATGTTTACGTGATTAATTATAGGGGCTGCTACGCAGCCCAGCGGGGATAAATCCCCTCGCCACAGGTTTTGTATTCGGCCTGATGTCTAAATAAAGCCCCACCCCAGGAATGACAATGAACCCCTTCGAAGAAATGCGCATCTTTGCCCAGGTCATGGAGTCAGGCAGCTTCACCGCCGCGGCGGACAAGCTGGGGCTGTCCAAGCAGTTCGTCAGCCGCAAGCTCATGGCATTGGAGCAGCGCCTGGGGGTGCGCCTGCTCAATCGCTCGACTCGCCGGCTGGACGTCACTCCGTTGGGCCAGCGCTATTACGAAGCGTCGCTGCGCCTGCTCAATGACGTCGAACAAGTGGAGCAGGGGATCAGCGGCCAGACCAGCGAACCTCGCGGGACCATTCGCCTCAGTGCGCCGCTGTCGTTCGCGGTAGCGCATCTGGGCAGCCTCTTGCCGGTTTTTCTGCAGCGCTATCCTGGTGTCAGCGTCGAAGTGGACCTGAGCGACCGTTCGGTAGACCTGCTGGGGGAGGGCTATGACCTGGCGCTGCGCATCGGCGTGCTGGAGGACTCGACGCTGATTGCCCGGCGCATCGCGACCATCGAGCGGGTGTACTGCGCCAGTCCCGCCTACCTGGCGCAAAAAGGCATACCCACGCGACCTGAAGACCTGCGTCATCATGACTGCCTGCCCTATGGTCACAGCCGCCAGGTGCAGTGGCGTTTCGCGGGGGCCGGCAAACCGTTGACCCTGGAGGTCACGGGACGCATGCGCGCCAATAACGGTGATTTGCTCAGGGACGCGGCCATCGCCGCAATGGGGGTCACTTACCTGCCCACCTTCATCCTCGGCGATGCCTTGAAGGAGGGTCGGTTGATCAAGGTGTTGGAGGGGTTCGAAACCGAGCCCCTGGCGCTGTCGGCGGTCTACCCGCAACATCGCCAAGGCTCACGCCCGGTGCAGGCGCTGGTGGAGTTTCTGCGCGAACAGATGCAGTAAAACGCCGCAATGCATTCCGCCGTCACAGACGGGCTAAAGCATTACGGCGTTGGGAGTCAGGCGGCGAGGTTGGCGCTGCTCAGCTCTTTTTTGTACTGCGCTTTCATGGTTTCCATTTCCGCACCCAAGGCGTCCAGTTTTGCCTTGCCCAGCAGTTTTTTCGCGTGGGGGAACATTTCTTTTTCTTCCTCCTCGATGTGGTGCTCAAGCAGCTCCTTGACCACTTTCACGCGACCGGCAAATTCTGGCTGGGTCGGGTCGGTGGTTTTCAAGTCCGGCAGCACCAGCGAATCGACGGTGCGGTGTTCTTCCTTGGCTTCGTAATACATTTCGGCCTCATCCTTGCCGCCTGCCTGTTTGAAAGCCGGATACAGAATCTCTTCTTCCAGACGGGTATGGATGGAAATTTCCATTTCCAGTTTCGCCAACAGGTCGGTGCGTTTTTTCACGGCGCGTTCGGTCGACTCGCTCAGTTGAGTCAGGATGGCTTTGACGCGTTCATGGTCGGCTTTCAACAGATCGATGGCGTTCATAAGTAGCTCCAGGCAATTCACGGTTACGGGCCGGCTTCAAGCGCCAACGCCGCGTATGAGATGAATTGCATCAGCCGTGCCAGCCGAATCGTCTTAAAAAAACGTTTAAAAACAATTGGTTGTATCAAGGTGGTTTTTCATGTTCGTGCAAGCTGCAAGAGGGCGGGAGAAATGGTCTTGCACTTTGACTGGCAGGCGCGCTGAGTTTCTGTGGGAGCGGGCTTGCTCACGAAAGCGGTAGGTCAGCTTGCATCGATGTTGAAGGTGCCGCTGTCATCGCGACCAGGCTGGCCGAGTCGACGTTATCGATCCTCACGTGTGTGCCACAGGCGCAGCAGGTACAGGGTGGAACCTACTATTTCGTAGCGCATCTCGTAGTGGCCGACCTGAATTGTGCGCACATCCCGAGGTTCGAACTCTTCCAGGCGTTCACCCATGCGTGGGTTGACCAGCAATGAGGTCGGTGCAGTCGTGAGCTGTTGTACTGTTCGTGCGGCAGCGGGTTGGTTCGCCGATGCCAGAAACTCATAGAGTCGGGCTATGCCGGACAGTGCCTTGCTGGTCCACTTCAACTCCATCAGCGCGGGACCGGTAACGGAGTGTCGGTATTGAGACTATCGGCCCAAGCCTGGACCGCCTGGTGATCAATCACACGGCCAGCGTCAACATCGGCCAGGGCCTCGAGGGTCAGACGACTGCGCTCCTCTTCCTGATCTATCCAAGCAGATAGAGCTTGTTTGACGATCCAGTTCCTGGAGCGCTCAAGGCGTTCAGCCATCAGGTCGACTTTTTCGGCCAGTTGCACTGGGACGTGGGCGGTGACAGAGCGAGTTTTCGTGGTGGTTGCCATGATGGATGACCCCTTTCAATTGGCGGGAATAGCCAGCCTTCTCAAACAACCGCTTCCAGGCCGATGATTAGCGATTTATTTTGTATCGATGTACAGCAATCTGATTCAAGGTTAATCATATTGAATAAGGTGGCAGCGTCAAGGACCTGAATCAGTCCGCGCTTCTTGTCTTATCTCGTATCACTCTTCGCGAACGAGAGCCAAAAAAATGCCCGTATCTTGCGATACGGGCACTTTCGATGGCTACAACGCTTGGGCGATCAGCCCACCAAGCCAGCCTGCTGGACCAAAGTCAGCAACGGCTGCGGGTACACGCCCAGGAAGAACGCCAACACGGCGATGGCCAGCAGCATCACGCCGCCTGCCTTCTGTTCCCAGTGCAACTCGGCATCGTGACGACGCAGGTTCGGTTCCATCAGGTACAGGGTGACCATCACGCGCAGGTAGTAGAACACGCCGATGGCACTGCCCAGCACCAGGGAGCCGACCAGCCACCATTGGTGAGCCTCGACGCCGGTGGCGATGATGTAGAACTTGCCGATGAAGCCGGCGGTCAGCGGGATGCCGGCCAGGGACAGCATCATCACGGTCAGCACGGCGGTCAGGTACGGACGGCGCCAGAACAGGCCGCGGTATTCGTACAGGGCGTCGGCGTCGCGGCCGTTGTACGGCGAGGACATCAGGGTGATCACGCCGAAGGCGCCGAGGCTGGTAATGACGTAGGTGACCAGGTACACGCCGATGGCTTCCACGGCCAGGCCCTTGCTGGCGATCAGGGCGATCAGCAGGTAGCCGAAGTGGGCGATGGACGAGTAACCCAGCAGACGCTTGAGGTTGCTCTGGGTCAGTGCCAGCAGGTTACCGAACAGGATCGACGCGATGGCGATGATGGTCAGCACGTTGCTCAGTACACCGCTGCTGGCCACGGGCGAGATCTGGAACAGCCGCACCATGACCGCGAACACCGCCACTTTCGACGCGGTGGCCAGGAACGCCGCCACCGGCGCCGGGGCGCCTTCGTAGACGTCCGGGGTCCAGAGGTGGAACGGTACCAACGACAGCTTGAACGCCAGGCCGATCAGCATCATGCCCAGGCCCAGTTGCGCGATCGGGCTAGGCAGGCCGGTGGCCGCCAGGGCCTGGCCGATGCCGACGAAGCTCAGGGTGCCGGCTTCGGCGTAGAGCAGGGCCATGCCGAACAACAGGAACGCGGAACCGGCCGCCGACAGCACCATGTACTTGATGCCGGCTTCCAGGGAACGCTTGTTGAAGAAGGCGTAGGCCACCAGGCCGTAGACCGGTACCGACAGCAGTTCCAGGCCGATGAACAGGCTGGCCAGGTGCTGCGCGCTGACCAGCACCAGGCCACCGGCGGCGGCCATCAGGATCAGCAGGTACAGTTCTTCGCGGTTGCCCGGGTAACCCGAGCCGCCATCGCCGAGGTAGGCGTGGGCGAGGGTGACGCAGGCCAGGGTGGCGACCAGGATCAACGCCATGTAGAGGCAGGCGAAGCTGTCGATCTGCATCAGTGGCGTGACCGCCAGTGGTGCGACTTTCAGGGCCGGCAAAATCGACAGCAGGGCCAGGTTCAGCCCCGCCACCGACAGCAGGAAGGTCTGCGAGTGATTGCGCCGCCAGGCGATCGCCAGCATCACCACGATGATCGTGGCGCTGGTGATCAACAGCGGCGCAAGCGCGATAAAGTGTTGAATCGTGAATTCCATAGCGCTCTTACCGGGCCGAAGCGAGTTGAGAGAAGGCGGTGCCGAGCCACTGCTGCACGCCATGCATCGTGGCGGCAGAGGTGTCGAGGAACGGTTGCGGGTACACGCCGAGGTAAACCAGCAGCACCGCAAGGCCGAGCACCATGATCAGTTCGCGACCGTCCATGCCACGCAACACTTCATCCGACTTGGCCGGACCGAAGTAGGCGCGGTGGATCATGATCAGCGAGTAGACCGAACCGAACACCAGGCCAGAGGTGGCAATCGCCGTGATCCAAGGCGCACTGACGAACGAGCCGATCAGGATCAGGAACTCGCCGACGAAGTTGCCCGTGCCCGGCAGGCCCAGGGACGCGGCCGCG
The DNA here is from genome assembly GCF_900115235.1 of Pseudomonas sp. NFACC24-1. Classification (NCBI taxonomy): domain Bacteria; kingdom Pseudomonadati; phylum Pseudomonadota; class Gammaproteobacteria; order Pseudomonadales; family Pseudomonadaceae; genus Pseudomonas; species Pseudomonas sp. NFACC24-1. Next base: position 107,313 of record NZ_FOVS01000012.1, on the reverse strand, counting down.
AAGAACAGGCTGATGGCCGGCAGGTAGGCGATGCGCGACCAGATGCCGCCCATTTCACGCATGTCCCGGGTGTGCAGGCGCTCGTACAGCTGACCGCTGAGGATAAACAGCGCTGCCGCCGACAGGCCGTGGGCGAGCATCTGGATCACCGCGCCTTGCAGGGCCAACTGGCTGCCGGAGTAGATCCCGATCAGCACGAAGCCCATGTGCGAGACGCTGGAGAACGCGATCAGGCGCTTGATGTCGGTCTGGGCGAACGCCAGGAACGCACCGTAGAAAATTCCGATCAGGCCCAGGGTCATGGCAATCGGCGCGAACTCCGCCGAGGCATTGGGGAACAGCGGCAAGGCAAAGCGCAGCAGGCCGTAGGCCGCGGTCTTCAGCAAGATACCCGCCAGGTCCACGGAACCGGCGGTCGGCGCCTGGGCGTGGGCGTCCGGCAGCCAGGAGTGGAACGGCACCACCGGCAGCTTCACCGCGAAGGCGATGAAGAAGCCCAGCATCAGCACGTACTCGGTGGTGCGCGACATTTGCACTTTCAACAGGTCGGCGTAGTTGAAGGTAATCACGCCGGTGTTGTTGAAGTTGACCAGCACCAGGCCAAGGATCGCCACCAACATGATCAGGCCGGAAGCCTGGGTGAAGATGAAGAACTTGGTCGCCGCGTAGATCCGGGTTTTCTTGCCGTCCGAAGAACTGTGACCCCAGAGCGCGATGAGGAAGTACATCGGCACCAGCATCATTTCCCAGAAGAAGAAGAACATGAACAGGTCCAGCGCCAGGAACACGCCGACGACACCGCCCAGGATCCACATCAGGTTCAGGTGGAAGAAACCGACGTGACGCTGGATCTCTTTCCAGGAGCAGAGGACCGAGAGAATACCCAGCAGGCCGGTCAGCAGGATCATCAGCAACGACAGGCCGTCGAGGGCCAGGTGCACGCTGATGCCGAAGCGAGCGATCCAGGCGTGCTTGAACTCAAGTGCCCAGGTCGGATCGGCGCCAGGGGCCGGAGCGAATGAATAGTCGCCGGTCGCCCACAGCCAGAGGCCGAGCGCGAGTTCCAGGGACATGGTCAGCAGCGCAATCCAGCGCGGGAGCGTGGAGCTGGAGCGCTCCGCGATCCAGCACAGCAGGCCGCCGATGAAGGGGATCAGGATTAGCCAGGGCAGAATCATGACGGGCTCGTTTCCTTTCGCAAGTTCGCAAGGTTCATATCAGACCGCTACCAGCACGATGGCGCCGATAACCAGCACGGCGCCAGCCGCCATGGAAGCCGCATACCAACGCAGTTGACCGGTCTCGGTACGGCTCAGGGCGGTGTGACCGCCCTTGGCCATGCGCGGGATCAGGCCAATGGTCTGGTCGAGCGGGTCTTTGCGCAGAATGTGGCTGATCGCAAGGTATGGCTTGACGAACAGTTTGTCGTAGATCCAGTCGAAGCCCCAGGCGGCGAACCACCAGGCCGAAAGGAACCGCCCGATGCCGCTGTTGGCGACCGCCGTGACGAAACGACGCTTGCCCAGGAACAGCAGGGCGGCCAGCAGGATACCCGCCAGGGCGATGGCGCCCGAGGCGATTTCCAGGCTGTGCTTGGCTTCGCCGCCGGCATGGCCGACGCTTTGCGGCAGCACATCGGCCAGCGGTGGGGTGATCAGGGCGCCGACGAAGGTCGACAGCACGATCAGCACCGACAGCGGCAGCCAGTGGGCAATTCCGTGGCCGGCATGGGCTTCGGTCTTGGCTTCACCGTGGAACGCGATGAAGATCAGGCGGAAGGTGTACAGCGAGGTCATGAACGCACCCACCAGGCCGGCATAGAGCAGGCCTTGGTTACCGCTGGCGAAGGCTTCCCAGAGGATCTCGTCCTTGGAGTAGAAACCGGCGGTGACCAGTGGCAGGGCCGCCAGGGCCGCGCCGCCGACGATGAAGCTGGCGTAGGCCAGCGGCAGTTTCTTCCACAGGCCGCCCATCTTGAAGATGTTCTGCTCGTGGTGGCAGGCCACGATCACCGCACCGGACGCCAGGAACAGCAGGGCCTTGAAGAAGGCGTGGGTCATCAGGTGGAAGATCGCGCCTTCCCAGGCACCCACGCCCAGGGCCAGGAACATGTAGCCGATCTGGCTCATGGTCGAGTAGGCGAGGATGCGCTTGATGTCGGTCTGTACCAGGGCGGCAAAACCGGCCAGCACCAGGGTCACACCGCCAACAATGCCAACCAGGTGCAGGATGTCCGGCGCCAGGGCGAACAGACCGTGGGTGCGGGCGATCAGGTAGACGCCCGCGGTCACCATGGTCGCGGCGTGGATCAGTGCCGAGACCGGGGTAGGGCCGGCCATCGCGTCCGCCAACCAGGTCTGCAGCGGCAGTTGTGCGGATTTACCAACGGCACCGCCCAGCAGCATCAGGGTCGCCAGGACGATCCAGAAGTCGCCGACCTTGAAGTGCTCGGGTGCCTTGACCAGCAGTTCCTGGATGTTCAGCGTGCCCAGTTGCTGGAACAGGATGAACAGGCCGATGGCCATGAACACGTCGCCGATCCGGGTCACGATGAACGCCTTGAGTGCGGCGTTGCCGTTGTTGCGGTTGCTGTAGTAGAAACCGATCAACAGGTACGAGCACAGGCCCACGCCTTCCCAGCCGAAGTACAGGAACAACAGGTTATCGCCGAGCACCAGGAACAGCATGCTGGCGATGAACAGGTTGGTGTAGGCGAAGAAGCGCGAGTAACCGGCTTCACCGCGCATGTACCAGGACGCGAACAGGTGGATCAGGAAACCCACGCCGACCACCACGCCGAGCATGGTGACCGAGAGGCCGTCCAGGTACAGGGCGAAGTTCGGCGTGAAGCCTTCCACCGCCATCCACTGCCACAGCACTTGCACGTACCGGCCACCTTCCGGCGGGGCGACGTTGAATTGCCAGATCACGTAGGCCGTGACGATGGCAGACAGGCCGATGGAACCCACGCCAACCAGCGCCGACAGGTTTTCCGACCAGCGTCCACGGGAGAACGACAGCAGCAGGAAACCGACAAGAGGAAATATGAAAGTCAGGAAGAGAAGGTTCATCCGCGCATCTCGCTGGCAGCGTCAATATCGAGAGTGTGGAAGCGGCGATACAGCTGCAACAGGATCGCCAGGCCGATACTGGCCTCGGCGGCTGCCAGGCTGATCACCAGGATGAACATGATCTGTCCATCCGGCTGCGCCCAGCGAGCGCCCGCGACGATGAAGGCCAGGGCGGAGGCATTCATCATGACCTCCAGGCTCATCAACACGAACAGAATGTTGCGGCGGACCATCAGGCCGACCAGACCGAGACAGAACAGGATGCCGGCAACCGCCAGGCCATGTTCGAGAGGGATAGCAGGCATGTGATTACTCCTTCGCCTCGTTACGGCCCAAATGGAACGCCGTGACGGCTGCGGCAAGCAGCAGCATCGAGGCGAGTTCGACCACCAGCAGGTACGGACCGAACAGGCTGATGCCCACGGCCTTGGCGCCTACGGTGGTGTGGCCGATGGCCTGGCCGCTCTGGTGAGCGAACAGCACATACAGCAGTTCACCCAGCAGCAGGGCGGCGAGAATCACCGGCCCCGCCCAGATGCCCGGCTTGAGCCAGGAGCGTTCCTGCTGGACCGCGGCCGGGCCGAGGTTGAGCATCATCACCACGAACACGAACAGCACCATGATGGCGCCGGCGTAGGCGATCACTTCCAGGGCACCGGCGAACGGCGCGCCGAGGGCGAAGAAGGTCATGGCCACGGCGATCAGCGAAATGATCAGGTAGAGCAGGGCATGTATGGGATTGGTGTTGGTGACCACACGAAGCGTGGACACCACCGCGATACCCGATGCGAAATAGAAAGCGAATTCCATCTTTCTTCCTTAAGGCAGCAAGCTCTTCACGTTGATCGGTTCGGCTTCATTCTGCGCGGCGCCTTTTGGCTTACCGGCAATGGCCATGCCTGCAACACGATAGAAGTTGTAATCAGGGTTTTTACCGGGACCGGAAATCAGCAGATCTTCTTTCTCGTACACCAGGTCCTGACGTTTGAACTCGGCCATTTCGAAATCCGGCGTGAGCTGGATCGCGGTGGTCGGGCAGGCTTCCTCGCAGAGGCCGCAGAAAATGCAGCGCGAGAAGTTGATGCGGAAGAAGTCCGGGTACCAGCGACCGTCTTCGGTTTCAGCTTTCTGCAGCGAGATGCAACCTACCGGGCACGCCACGGCGCACAGGTTGCAGGCCACGCAGCGTTCCTCGCCGTCGGGGTCGCGGGTCAGGACGATGCGGCCACGGTAACGGGGTGCCAGGTAGACCGGCTCTTCCGGGTATTGCAGGGTGTCGCGCTTGCGAAAGCCATGGCCGAAGATCATGACCAGGCTTCGCAGTTGGGTACCGGTACCCTTAACGATGTCGCCAATATATTTGAACATGGGTCAAATCCTCACTGAACCGCGGCCGCAGGCGCGTTCATCAAAACGATCGCAGCGGTCACCAGCATGTTGATCAGGGTCAGCGGCAGGCAGAATTTCCAGCTGAAGTCCATCACCTGGTCGTAGCGCGGGCGCGGGATCGAGGCGCGCAGCAGGACGAACAGCATGATGAAGAACGCGGTCTTCAGGGCGAACCAGACGAAGGACAGTTGCGGCAGGATGCCGAACGGACCGTGCCAGCCACCGAAGAACAGCGTCACCAGCAGCGCCGAGATCAGGATGATGCCGATGTACTCACCGACGAAGAACATGCCCCATTTCATGCCGGCATATTCAATGTGGTAACCGTCGGCCAGTTCCTGTTCCGCTTCCGGCTGGTCGAAGGGGTGACGGTGAGTCACGGCCACGCCAGCGATGAAGAAGGTACAGAAACCGAAGAACTGCGGAATGATGAACCACAGGTTCTGGGCCTGGTACTCGACGATGTCGCGCATGTTGAACGAGCCGGCCTGGATCACGATGCCCATGAGCGCCAGGCCCATGAACACTTCGTAGGACACGGTCTGGGCCGAGGCCCGCAGGCTGCCCAGCAGGGCGAACTTGTTGTTGCTCGACCAGCCGGCGAACAGCACCGCGTACACCGACAGGCCGGCCATGGCGAAGAAGAACAGCAGGCCGATGTTCAGGTCCGCCACGCCCCAGGTCGGGGTGATCGGGATGATCGCGAAGGCGATCAGCAAGGCGCTCATGGCCACGACCGGTGCCAGGGTGAAGATCACCTTGTCGGCAAACGGCGGTGTCCAGTCTTCCTTGAAGAACATCTTGATCATGTCGGCGGCGATCTGGAACATGCCGAACGGGCCGACGCGGTTCGGACCGTAGCGGTCCTGCCACCAGCCCAGCAGTCGACGTTCGACGAAGCTCAGCAACGCGCCGCAGACCACCACGGCCAGCAGGATCACGATGGCCTTGAGGACCGTCAGGATCACAGCGATCACTTCAGGGGTGAACCAGCTCATTGCGCTGCCTCCTGCAGACCGTCGACGGTTTTGCCGAATATCGCCGGTGGAATACCCGCCAAACCGGCCGGCAGGGCCACCAGGCCGGCGCCCAGTTCTTCATTGATGCGCAGCGGCAGACGCAGGGTCTGGCCGGCCACGTTCAGGCTCAGCAAGGCGCCATCGTTGACGCCCAGGCGGTCGGCTTCGGACTTGGCCAGCGCCACGTAGGCGGCCGGGATGCGTTCCTGCACCGGTGCGGCCTTGGAAGAGTTCTCTTCGCTGCCGAACAGGTGATGGAACGGCACGACCTGCCAGGTGCCCGGTGCCGGGTTGAAGGCGCGTGGCACGCTGGCGAACCAGCTCAGGCCATCGCCCTGGCTTTCGATCAGGCGGGTGCCCGGGTCGCCGGCACGCAGGTGACCACCGACTTCGTCCTGGAACTTGTTCCAGGCTTGCGGCGAGTTCCAGCCCGGCGACCAGGCGAACGGCACTTGCGAGCGCGGTTCGGTGGAGCCCGAGTAGCCTTCCATGGAGAACGAGAACGCGGTATCCGTGTCCTGGGAGGTGCGCGGTTCGTGGACGCTGATATTTGCGCGCATGGCGGTACGGCCACTGTAGCGCAGGGGTTCGCGCGCCAGTTTCAGGCCTTTGATGCGGAACGAAGCCGACGGGGCGGCATCGACGATGCGCGCCAGTTGCGGGTTGCTCTCGGCGCAGGCAGCGGTGGCATGGTCCAGTTGCGTCCAGTCCACTGGCTGGTCCAGCAGGGTCGAGCGCAGGGCGTGCAGCCAGCGCCAGCCTTCATGAACCAGGATGCTGGCGTCCAGGTAAGTCGGGTCGAACACCTGGAAGAAGCGCTGGGCGCGGCCTTCCTGGCTGACCAGCGTACCGTCGCCTTCGGCGAAGCTCGCCGCCGGCAGCACCAGGTGGGCGCGGTCGGTGGTGGCGGTTTTCTGATGGTCGGCGACGATCACCACTTTCGCGGCGTTCAGGGCGGCGTCCACCCGGGCTTTGTCGGTGCGGGTGTAGAGGTCGTTTTCCAGCACGACGATGGCGTCGGCACTGCCGTCGATCACCGCTTGCAGGGCTGCGTCCACCGATTCGCCCCCGAGCATGGCCAGGCCGAGGCTGTTGGCTTCCGGCACGATCAGGCTGATGGAACCGTTCTTCTCGCGCAGTTTCAAGGCTTTGGCGATGTTGGCGGCGGCTTCGATCAAGGCCTTGGAACCCAGGGAGGTGCCGGCGATGATCAATGGGCGCTTGGCCGCCAGCAGGGCGTCGGCGATGCGTTGGGCCAGGGCGGCGGCTTCGCTGTCCAGGCCGTCGACGGCCGGGGCGCTGGCGTCCAGGGCGTGGGCCACGGCGAAACCGATGCGGGCCAGGTCGTCGGGAGCGGCGTGGACGCATTCTTCGGCCACGTCGTCGAGCTTGGTTTCAGCGAGACTGGCGATGAACAGCGGGTTCAGCGCGTGCTGGCCGATGTTCTTCACGGCGGCGTCGAGCCATGGCTGCACGCGCATGGCGTCGGCCATGTCCTCGGCCTTGCCCTTGACCGATTGGCGCAGGGCCAGGGCCATGCGGGCGGCGGTCTGGGTCAGGTCTTCGCCAAGGACGAACACCGCGTCGTGGTCTTCGATGTCGCGCATCGTCGGCACCGGCAGCGGGCTGTCCTTGAGCACTTGCAGCACCAGGCGGATGCGTTCCAGCTCGCCGGCTTCGATGCCACTGTAGAAGTGCTCGGCGCCGACCAGTTCACGCAGGGCGTAGTTGCTTTCCAGGCTGGCCCGTGGCGAACCGATGCCGACGATGTTGCGACCGCGCAGCAGCTCGGCGGCCTTGTCCAGCGCTTCGTCCAGGCTCAGCTTGGCGCCGCCCGCCAGCTGCGGTTGGCGTGGGCGATCCTTGCGGTTGACGTAGCCATAGCCGAAACGGCCACGGTCACACAGGAAATACTGGTTCACCGAACCGTTGAAGCGGTTTTCGATGCGACGCAGTTCGCCGTAGCGTTCGCCCGGGGAAATGTTGCAACCGCTGGAGCAGCCATGGCAGATGCTTGGCGAGAACTGCATGTCCCACTTGCGGTTGTAGCGTTCGGAGTGAGTCTTGTCGGTGAACACACCGGTCGGGCAGACCTCGGTGAGGTTGCCGGAGAACTCGCTTTCCAGGGTGCCGTCTTCGACGCGACCGAAGTACACGTTGTCGTGGGCACCGAACACGCCCAGGTCGGTGCCGCCGGCGTAGTCCTTGTAGAAACGCACGCAGCGGTAGCAGGCGATGCAGCGGTTCATCTCGTGGGAGATGAACGGGCCCAGTTGCTGGTTCTGGTGGGTGCGCTTGGTGAAGCGATAACGGCGCTCGTTGTGGCCGGTCATCACGGTCATGTCTTGCAGGTGGCAGTGGCCGCCTTCCTCACAGACCGGGCAGTCGTGAGGGTGGTTGGTCATCAGCCATTCGACGACGCTGGCGCGAAACACTTTCGCTTCTTCGTCGTCGATGGAGATCCAGCTGCCGTCGGTGGCGGGGGTCATGCAGGACATGACGATCCGACCACGCTTGTCGTTTTCGTCGGTGTACTGCTTGACCGCGCACTGGCGACAAGCGCCAACGCTGCCAAGGGCGGGGTGCCAGCAGAAATAAGGAATGTCGAGGCCCAGGGACAGACATGCCTGTAACAGGTTGTCTGCGCCATCGACTTCGAGCTCTTTGCCGTCTACGTGGATAGTGGCCATGGTTCAAAGTTCTTCGTTGGCCCGGTGTCAGCGGGCGTGGCTAATGGAATCTTGTTGTTCGCGTGAATCAACACAGCCGCTTACGGCGTCATCACACGAGAAGACGAAGGGCACGGACCCTTCGCCTTTTTTAGCGTTTACGCGCCGACTACGATCGGCTTTGCCAGAGGCGGGACGACGGCGCTGGTGGGCGCGATGCCGGCTTCGAACTCTGGACGGAAGTATTTGATGGCGCTGCCCAACGGCTCCACGGCACCCGGTGCGTGAGCACAGAAGGTCTTGCCTGGGCCGAGGAAACCCACCAGACCCAGCAGGGTCTCGATATCGCCGGCCTGGCCTTCGCCATTTTCAATGGCTCGCAGCAGCTTGACGCTCCACGGCAAGCCGTCACGGCAAGGGGTGCAGAAACCGCACGACTCACGGGAGAAGAACTCTTCCATGTTGCGCAGCAGCGACACCATGTTGACGCTGTCGTCCACCGCCATGGCCAGGCCGGTACCCATGCGGGTACCCACCTTGGCGATGCCGCCGGCGTACATTTGGGCGTCCAGGTGTTCCGGCAGCAGGAAACCGGTACCGGCGCCGCCGGGCTGCCAGCACTTGAGCGTGTAGCCGTCGCGCATGCCGCCGGCGTAGTCTTCGAACAGCTCGCGGCCGGTGATGCCGAACGGCAGTTCCCACAGGCCAGGGTTCTTGACCTTGCCGGAGAAGCCCATGAGCTTGGTGCCCATGTCTTCGCTGCCGTCGCGGGCCAGGGATTTGTACCACTCCACGCCGTCGGCAATGATCGCCGGCACGTTGCACAAGGTCTCTACGTTGTTCACGCAGGTCGGCTTGCCCCACACGCCCACGGCGGCAGGGAAGGGCGGCTTGGAGCGTGGGTTGGCGCGGCGGCCTTCGAGGGAGTTGATCAGCGCGGTTTCTTCACCGCAGATGTAGCGCCCGGCGCCGGTGTGGACGAACAGCTCGAAATCGAAGCCGCTGCCCAGGATGTTCTTGCCCAGCAGGCCCGCGGCCTTGGCTTCTTCCACGGCACGGTTCAGGTGCTTGGCGGCGGTGGTGTATTCGCCACGCAGGAAGATGTAGCCACGGTAGGTCTTCAGCGCACGGGCGCTGATCAGCATGCCTTCGATCAGCAGATGGGGCAGTTGCTCCATCAGCATGCGGTCCTTCCAGGTGTTGGGTTCCATTTCATCCGCGTTGCACAGCAGGTAGCGGATGTTGATGGATTCGTCCTTGGGCATCAGGCCCCACTTCACACCTGTGGGGAAGCCCGCGCCGCCACGACCTTTAAGGCCGGAATCCTTCACGGTCTGGACGATGTCGTCCTGGGCCATGTCGGTGAACGCCTTGCGCGCGGCGGCGTAGCCGTTCTTGGCCTGGTACTCGTCCAGCCATACCGCTTCGCCGTCGTCACGCAGACGCCAGGTCAGGGGATGGGTTTCGGCCGAACGCTGGATGCGGTTGGCGGGCCCGAAGGAAGTCAGGGTCATACGTAGCCCTCCAGCAGTTTGGCGACGCCATCAGGCTGGACGTCACCGAAGGTGTCGTCGTCGATCATCAGCGCCGGTGCCTTGTCGCAGTTGCCCAGGCAGCACACCGGCAGCAGGGTGAAGCGGCCGTCGGCGGTGGTCTGGCCCAGGCCGATGCCCAGCTTGCTCTGGAGCTCGCCGACCACCGATTCGTGGCCGCCGATGTAGCAGACCATGCTGTCGCAGACGCGGATGATGTGACGGCCCACTGGCTGGCGGAAAATCTGGCTGTAGAAAGTGGCGACGCCTTCGACGTCGCTGGCCGGGATGCCGAGGATCTCGCCGATGGCGTAGAGCGCGCCGTCAGGCACCCAGCCACGTTCCTTCTGGACGATCTTCAAGGCTTCGATCGACGCCGCGCGCGGGTCTTCGTAGTGATGCAGCTCGTGCTCGATGGCCGAGCGCTCGGTTTCGCTCAGGGCGAAACGGTCTGTCTGGATAAGCGTGCTGTTCATGCTTAGCGGTCCACGTCGGCCATAACGAAATCGATACTACCCAGGTACGCGATCAAGTCCGCGACCATGCTGCCTTTGATCACCGAAGGGATCTGCTGCAGGTGCGGGTAGCTTGGGGTGCGAATCCGGGTGCGGTAGCTCATGGTGCCGCCATCGCTCGTCAGGTAATAACTGTTGATGCCCTTGGTCGCTTCGATCATCTGGAAGGACTCGTTGGCCGGCATGACCGGGCCCCACGAAACCTGCAGGAAGTGCGTGATCAGGGTCTCGATGTGCTGCAGCGTGCGCTCTTTGGGCGGCGGCGTGGTCAGCGGGTGATCCGCCTTGTACGGGCCTTCCGGCATGTTGCGCAGGCATTGGTCGATGATCTTGATGCTCTGGCGCATTTCCTCGACACGAACCATGCAGCGGTCATAGGCGTCACCGTTGGCCGCCAGCGGTACTTCGAATTCGAAGTTTTCGTAGCCGGAGTAGGGGCGCGCCTTGCGCAGGTCGAAGTCGCAACCGGTGGAACGCAGGCCGGCACCGGTGACGCCCCATTCCAGGGCCTCCTTGGTGTTGTAGGCGGCGACCCCGATGGTACGACCCTTGAGGATGCTGTTCTGCAGGGCGGCCTTGGTGTATTCGTCCAGGCGCTTGGGCATCCACTCGACGAAGTCCTTGACCAGCTTTTCCCAGCCGCGCGGCAGGTCGTGGGCCACGCCACCGATGCGGTACCAGGCCGGGTGCAGGCGGAAACCGGTGATGGCTTCGATCACCGTGTAGGCCTTCTGGCGGTCGGTGAAGGTGAAGAACACCGGCGTCATCGCCCCCACGTCCTGGATATAGGTACCCAGGAACAGCAGGTGGCTGGTGATGCGGAAGAACTCGGCCATCATGATGCGGATGACGTCGACCTTCTCCGGGACCTTGATCCCGGCCAGTTTCTCCACCGACAGTACGTACGGCAGGTTGTTCATCACGCCGCCGAGGTAGTCGATACGGTCGGTGTACGGGATGAAGCTGTGCCAGGACTGGCGCTCGGCCATTTTCTCGGCGCCACGGTGGTGGTAGCCGATGTCCGGCACGCAGTCGACGATCTCTTCGCCGTCCAGTTGCAGGATGATGCGGAACGCACCGTGGGCCGAAGGGTGGTTCGGGCCCAGGTTGAGGAACATATAGTCCTCGTTGGCGCCCGAACGCTTCATGCCCCAGTCTTCAGGCTTGAAGCGCGCGGCTTCTTCCTCGAGCTGTTGCTTGGCCAGGGACAGGCTGAATGGGTCGAACTCGGTGGCACGGGCCGGGAAGTCCTTGCGCAAAGGGTGACCTTCCCAGGTCGGCGGCATCATGATGCGGGTCAGGTGCGGGTGGCCGGGGAAGTCGATCCCGTACATGTCCCACACTTCACGCTCGTACCAGTTGGCGTTCGGCCAGATGCCGGTCACGGTCGGCACGCTGAGGTCGCTCTCGGACAAGGCGACCTTGATCATTACGTCACTATTACGCTCGATCGACATCAAGTGATAGAAAACGGTGAAGTCGACGCCGTCGGGCAGCCCTTGACGCTTGGTGCGCAGGCGCTCGTCCACGCCGTGCAGGTCATAGAGCATGACGTACGGCTTGGGCAGGTTGCGCAGGAACGTCAGGACTTCGACGAGTTTGGCGCGGGCGACCCAAAGCACCGGCATGCCGGTACGGGTCGGCTGGGCGGTGAACGCCTCGGGGCCAAAACGGTTGTTCAGTTCGACGACCACATCCTGGTCGTCTGCCTTGTAAGGCGGGATGTACAGAGCACTGCCTGTAGTCATGGTTATTTATCGCTTTCGGTCAACGTAAAGAATGAAGCCAGGTTCTCGTTTCTTGTACAGAGCAGAGCTGGATCAGACTTCGTCGGGGCTGCGCAGGTTGGTGACTGCGATACGCTGTTCGCGGCGCTGTTCCTTTTGCGACGGCATCTCGGCGCGATAGACGCCTTGATCGCCAACGACCCAGGACAGTGGGCGACGCTCCTGGCCAATCGACTCCTGCAACAGCATCAAGCCTTGCAGGAAAGCTTCTGGGCGAGGCGGGCAGCCGGGCACGTAGACGTCCACGGGCAGGAACTTGTCCACCCCTTGAACGACAGAGTAGATGTCGTACATGCCACCGGAGTTGGCGCACGAACCCATGGAGATGACCCACTTGGGCTCGAGCATTTGCTCGTAGAGACGCTGGATGATCGGCGCCATCTTGATGAAGCAGGTACCGGCGATAACCATGAAATCCGCCTGGCGCGGCGATGCCCGGATCACCTCGGCGCCAAAGCGCGCGATGTCGTGGGGCGCCGTGAAGGCGGTGGTCATTTCCACGTAGCAGCACGAAAGGCCGAAGTTGTACGGCCACAGGGAGTTCTTGCGACCCCAGTTGACCGTGCTGTTCAGCACGTCTTCGAGCTTGCCCATGAAGATGTTTTTGTGGACTTGATCTTCTAACGGATCGGCGACGGTTTCCCGTTTGCCAATCGGATACTGCTCGTTAGGAGCATCGGGGTCGATCCTGGTGAGATTGTATTGCATTGCCAAAGCCTCATTGTTTCAGCTTCGCTTGCCGCTTGCGCCGAGCTTCCGGAGCCCAATCAAGTGCCCCCACCCGGTAAAGGTAGACAAGACCTGCCAACAGAATTGCTATGAAAACGAGAGCTTCGACGAATCCGGTCCAGCCGCTTTCGCGGACGGACACAGACCAGGCAAAGAGAAAGAGGGCTTCGATATCGAAGATCACGAACAGCATCGCGACCAGATAGAATTTGGCTGAGAGCCGCAAGCGGGCGCCACCGGTAGGCAGCATGCCGGACTCGAACGGTTCATTTTTGCTGCGGCCCCAGGCTTTTGACCCAAGCAGGCTCGACACACCGAGCATGAAAGCACACAGGCCAACAACGCCCAGAAGGAAAATGGCAAAGCCCCAATTGTGGGCCATGAGTCCTGTCGCTTCGGACATGCTGGAAATCCTTAACAGAGAGCAAAGGTCTCTGAGCTTGAATGAAATAAAGCAGTGACGATATGTCGCAGCAATCAATCGCGGTGATTTTATGGCTAAACACCGGGCAAGTAAAATTCCTATAGCGAAATTATTTATTGGAATAAGGACATAGCGCGCCTCCAGGACCCTGCGGCCCCGGCCCCGTGGGCGTTGGCCGGCTATTCATCAATAATATTTCGTGCGGAATGTAACAATGATAACGACTTTCAAATGATAATTATTATTATCTGTGCCGACCTTTTCTACAGTGCACTTAGTGTCGTGTCTGAGAGGCTGTCTTAATCGTCGCTACTGCAATTGTCAGCGTCGGACGTTTTACTCCTTTTCGGACTGCCCAATACTGCGTTCGATCAATTTTTCTAGCGCTGCGCCGAAGTTTTATGGGGGCTGCTCCCGTGGAAGCCAGGCTTGCTCGCGATGTCGACAACGCAGTCCCGAGGCAAGACTGCCTTATCGTTCATCACAGCCAAGCCTGGCTTCCACAGGTGCAGGCTTGCTCTTACAGCGTAGGTGGCTTCAAAGAAAACGGGTAAAAAAACCTCGGTCATCAGATCGAGGTCACCCAGCCAAGCCAATCCAGAAACTGCGCCCGGGGCATTGGAGCGTTAAGCGAAACCGCGTTGCCCGCAAAAAATCGGCATGAGGCTCGGCCTAGAGCCTTGAAGGATTGATGGCAAATAGCTATCTTTGTCCCTCGCTCATCTAATCATCTATATCAATATGGTTAGACAATCGCTCCCTTCATAGATAGCTGCGTCAGTTCTCATCGTTCGCGGCTGATTACCAAAGGAATGTCATGAATTCTTGGTTCGCGAATATGAGCGTCATGCTCAAGTTGGCTTTGGGCTTTGCCGTTGTGCTGCTGCTGACCGCTATCCTTGCGGCGAGCGGCTGGTTCAGCCTGGGAAAAATGGTCGAGCGCACTGATCGAATGACCAGCATTACCGAACTCGGCGACCGTCTTGATCACCTGCGCAGGGCTCGCTTGCAATACCAGCTGGACAAGGGCGATGAACAAAAGGGGGCATTGATCCAGGCGTCGTTGGAGCAGTTTGTCGCCAAGCAGAAAAGCCTTGCGAACGAGTTGAGAAAGCCTGACAACCTTAAAAAGCTTGCGCTGATCGAGCAGGCCAGCGCGCAGTATCAAGTGGCACTGAATACGATGCGCGAGGCTTATCGCAACGACACAGCCATGCGCAAGGAGATGGGCGTCAATGCGGTCAAGGGCGCCGCGCTGATTGCCAAGGTCATCAATGACGTAGAGGCAATGCCTGCCTCGGATGATCGCCGTTTCGAGTTGTACAGGATCATCCTCAAGGCCAAGGAGGACGTGGCGCTGGTGCGTTATGAAGTGCGGGGCTACACCGGCAACCCCAACAGCGCCACCGAACAAGCCGCCACCCGCCAGCTCGAAAATGCGCTCAAGGGCATTGATACCCTCAACAGCGCTTTCGGCCCGAGCTATGCCGACACTATCAAGCAGCTGGAGGCCGCACTGATTGCTTACCGCCATTCGGTGCAGAACTTCACCGCCAGTAACCAGGCCATTGGCAAGGCTGTGCAGGACACCATCGATTTGGGTGACACCATCACCCGTCTGACAGACGAAATGTATGCCAGCCAACTGACCTCCCGTGACGAAGACAGCGCCCAGGCCCGCATCCTGCAGTTGAGCTGCACTGCTTTGGCGATGTTGTTGGGGATTCTTGCGGCCATGATCATCACTCGCCAGATTACGCGGCCATTGCAGGACACATTGGCTGTGGTCGATCGCATTGCAGCAGGCGACCTCACCCAAGACATGGTCGTGACCCGTGGTGATGAACTGGGTGTCCTGCAGCAAGGTATCCAGCGCATGGGCACCACGTTGCGCGACCTGATCGGTGGCATCCGCGATGGCGTCACCCAAATCGCCAGCGCCGCCGAGGAGTTATCGGCCGTCACCGAGCAGACCAGTGCCGGGGTCAATAGCCAGAAGACCGAGACCGACCAGGTGGCCACCGCCATGCAGGAAATGTCGGCCACCGTGCATGAAGTCGCGCGTAATGCCGAACAGGCTTGCACTGCCGCATCGGAGGCCGATGCGCAGGCTCGTATCGGCGACCAGGTGGTCGCCCAGGCCATCGTTCAGATCGAGCGCTTGGCCGGCGAAGTCGGGCGCTCCGTCGACGCCATGGATGAGTTGGAACAAGAAAGCGCGCGCATCGGCAAGATCATGGACGTGATCAAGGCGGTGGCTGAGCAGACCAACTTGTTGGCCCTTAACGCCGCCATCGAGGCCGCTCGCGCGGGTGACGCCGGGCGCGGTTTTGCCGTGGTCGCCGATGAAGTGCGTGGGCTGGCCCAGCGTACCCAGCATTCCACCGAAGAGATCGAAAGCCTGGTGGCGGGCTTGCAGAACGGCACGCGCCAGGTGTCGAGCATCATGCGAAACAGCCGCGAACTGACCGACAGCAGCGTGGAATTGGCCGGCAAGGCCGGCATCTCCCTGGGCAACATCACCCAGGCGGTTTCCGGCATCCAGGCCATGAACCAGCAGATTGCCGCTGCTGCGGTGCAACAAAGCTCGGTGGCCGAGGACATCAGCCGCAGTATTCTGAGCGTGCGCGATGTATCCGAACAGACCGCCTCGGCCAGCGAAGAAACCGCCGCTTCCAGCATCGAGCTGGCGCGCCTGGGTAACCAGTTGCAGCAACTGGTCAGTCACTTCAAAGTGTAAAAACCGGCGAAAAAAAAGCCCCGAACCAGTCGGGGCTTCAGATCGTCGGCTTTGCGGTTAGTTTTTATCCGGTCCGCAAGGGCCGCTTACTCGAGGCAAGCGTGTGAATCAGTGGAACTGTTCTTCTTCGGTGGAGCCGGTCAGTGCTGTCACCGACGAAGTGCCGCCCTGGATCACGGTGGTCATGTCGTCGAAGTAACCGGTGCCCACTTCCTGCTGGTGAGCCACGAAGGTGTAGCCCTTGGCGGCGTCGGCGAACTCCTGCTCTTGCAGTTTCACGTAGGCGGTCATGTCGTTGCGGGCGTAGTCGTGCGCCAGGTTGAACATGCTGTGCCACATGTTGTGAATGCCGGCCAGGGTGATGAACTGGTGCTTGTAGCCCATGGCGGACAGTTCGCGCTGGAACTTGGCGATGGTCGCGTCGTCCAGGTTTTTCTTCCAGTTGAAGGAAGGCGAGCAGTTGTACGACAGCAGTTGGTCCGGGTATTCCTTCTTGATCGCTTCAGCGAAGCGACGGGCTTCGTCCAGGTCCGGCTTGGCGGTTTCGCACCAGATCAGGTCGGCGTACGGCGCGTAGGCCAGGCCGCGGGCGATGGCCTGGTCGAGACCGGCGCGCACCTTGTAGAAGCCTTCCTGGGTGCGGGTACCGGTCACGAACGGCTGGTCGTACGGGTCGCAGTCGGAGGTCAGCAGGTCAGCGGCGTTGGCGTCGGTACGGGCCAGGATGATGGTCGGTACACCGGCAACGTCGGCGGCCAGGCGGGCAGCTGTCAGCTTCTGCACGGCTTCCTGGGTTGGAACCAGAACCTTGCCGCCCATGTGGCCGCATTTCTTCACCGAGGCCAGTTGGTCTTCGAAGTGAACGCCGGCGGCGCCTGCTTCGATCATGCTCTTCATCAGCTCGTAGGCGTTCAGGACGCCGCCGAAACCGGCTTCGGCGTCAGCCACGATCGGCGCGAAGTAGTCGATGTAGCCCTCGTCGCCCGGGTTCTTGCCGGCTTTCCACTGGATCTGGTCGGCGCGACGGAACGAGTTATTGATGCGCTTGACCACGGTTGGAACCGAATCCACCGGGTACAGCGACTGGTCGGGGTACATCGACTCGGCGGAGTTGTTGTCCGCAGCCACTTGCCAGCCCGACAGGTAGATCGCCTGGATGCCCGCCTTGACTTGCTGCACAGCCTGGCCGCCGGTCAGGGCGCCCATGCAGTTGACGAAATCTTTCTCGGGACGGAAGGCTGGCTTGGCGCCCTGGGTGACCAGGTTCCACAGCTTCTCGGCGCCCATTTTCGCAAAGGTGTGCTCAGGTTGAACCGAGCCACGCAGACGGACGACGTCAGCAGCGGAATAATTGCGCTTCACGCCTTTCCAGCGCGGGTTTTCAGCCCAGTCTTTTTCAAGGGCTGCAATTTGCTGTTCGCGTGTCAGTGCCATGGAGATAAACCTCGTCGCATAGGTCTTGGTGGAAAATTCCTGCTCCTGCCGACCAGGGGTTGGCGTACAAGTCGGTTCAGGCGAGGCGGCGACGGGATGAACGATGGGCTCGAGGGGAAAGTGAGCAGGTAGGGGCGAACTGCGGGCGCATTCGGGCGTCGTGGGCCTTCAATACGAACTCAGAGTGATGCCGGGTTACCTAGTTACGCTTCCGTCCCTCGGGACAACTTCGTTCCAGTCGCAACCTCGTCAAACACACCTTGTGGGCGGTACAGACACGAATCGGCTCGCAGGATAGTTGCAAGCGTCGACCCGAAGGCCCTTGCCAGGGCCCCTGATTAGCGGGAGCGAGGCCATCATGCCTTCGGTTTTTTGGCTCGTCAAACGTTTTGTAGTGCTTTTTTTATAGCACTACATCTTTGGTCTAATACGACTCATCAGTCAGTTTTTGGTGCTTCAGTTCAGGGTATCGACCTTGACCCGCAAAATCATGTCGTCACGGCCCTGGGTCGAGTAGCTGCGGGTCAGGCCTTGTTTGTCGGCCTGAGTCTGGCGATTCACGCCGGCCAGGGTGATCCATTCGCCGAGGCGTCCGCTGACAGTTGTGTCGGTACTCTGAACGTTCACTACATCGGGACGTTCCTGGCTCATGCGGTCACGATTGGTGCTGATGCTTAGATGAACGGTCTCGCCGGTGACGCTGGCCGTGACATAAAAACCCTGGGTGACATTGCGGTATTCAGTCTGGCTCTGCATGCGGCCGTAGTTGTCGGTCTGGTTGCTAGTGAATGGCACGCTCTGGCCTACCTGGATCAGCGCCGGCTGGCCTTCACTGGCCTGCACCTGCTGTACGTCGCCGTCACGGCTGGCGGTGCTGCGGTTGATGATGCGGGTCTGGCTGGGGGCGGCACCGTTGATCGAGTAACCCTGGTCGCCCTGCAGGTTGTTTTCGTTGGTGTCGACCGTGATCAGCAGGCGCTTGGGGGCGGTGTCCAATTGGGCCAGGAACTGCCGGAGTTCTTCGATCTTGCCCGGCTCGGCGTTGACGATCAGTTGGTTGCCGTAGGCGCTGACCTGACCGTCCTTGCCGATGAAATTCTGCGCCACCGGCAACAGGTCGGCGCTGGTGCGGTAGTTCAGCGGCACTATTTGCGTATCGGCCATGACCGACAGGCTGCAACCGAGCAGCAGGGTGACCAGGAGGGTGCGTAGAGGCATGTCCATTTCTCCGCGAGACAAAGGCTTGATATTGCCAGTTTGTCGGCCCCGGATGGGGCAAGTTGAATGGTAGACGGCAAAACGCCCCGGCATCGGGGGATGGCGGGGCGTTTTGGATGTGAGCTGAGAGATTGCTTTGTGGCGAGGGGATTTATCCCCGCTGGGCTGCGAAGCAGCCCCCAAATCAATCGCCGCGGTGTGTCAGGTCAATGCAATTCAGCTCCATTGGGGCTGCTGCGCAGCCCAGCGGGGATAAATCCCCTCGCCACAGGATTTGTCAGGCCGAGTGCCGCACCATGTCCACATGGGGAATCCCGGCTTCCAGGAACTCCTCGCTGACCACTGCAAACCCCAACCGCTCGTAGAACGGCGTGGCATGCACCTGGGCGCTGAGCATCTGTTGCTTGAGCCCGCGCTTCTCGGCTTCGGTGATCACCGCCTGCATCAACGCATCGCCCACCTTCAGGCCGCGCCAGTCCTTGAGGACCGAGACACGGCCGATGTGGCCGTCGGCCAACAGGCGCGCGGTGCCGATGGGGAAATCGCCTTCAAACGCCAGGAAATGCACCGCGCCCTGGTCGTCGGCATCCCACTCCAGCTCGGGCGGGACGGACTGCTCGGCAATGAACACGGTCTCACGAATGCGCCGGATCTCGGCGTTATCCTTTTGCCAGTCTGCGACACGAACGTGGATTTTATTCATCGGCGAACCCCAGGCTGCCTTGCTTGACCAGCTCGCAGATCAGGCCGCGGCCGTCTTCGTCGGCCAGCCATGGGCCGAGGTTTTCGCTGTGCAGGGCGTCGGCGGCGCAGATCATTTTCAGCAGTTCGCGCAGCTTGCCCGGCAGGTAACGGCTCTGGCCGCTGGCGAACAGCAACAGGTCGTCGTCGACTTCCGACCAGGCCAGGCGGGCGCTTGGGTTGCGGATGATCACCGCGCCTTGCTCCAGGCCAGCCAACAGTTCGTCATCTTCCATTTCCGGGCCCACTACCAGTTCCGGGTAGCGCGGCTCGGTCATGAACTGGCCGAACCAGGTCAGCAGCAGGCGCTCGTCGCTCATGTGCTCGGCCAGCAGGCCCTTGAGGCGGTCGAGGGCGTCTTGCTGGATCTGGTGCGGGTCGGCCACCGGGCGCGCGTCGGCGTCGGTGTAGCGCTCTTCGTCCGGCAGGAACTGGCTCAGGAAGTCGGTGAAATGGGTCAGCACTTCAGCGGCGCTTGGGGCGCGGAAGCCCACCGAGTAGGTCATGCAGTCGTCCACGGCCACGCCGCAGTGCGCCAGGCGCGGCGGCAGGTAGAGCATGTCGCCCGGTTCCAGGATCCACTCGTCGGTGGCTTCGAAGTCAGCGAGGATGCGCAGGTCGGCGTGCTGCAGCAGCGGGCTTTCGGAGTCACACATCTGGCCGATTTTCCAGTTGCGCTGGCCATGGCCTTGCAGCAGGAACACGTCATAGTTATCGAAATGCGGGCCCACGCTGCCACCGGGGGCGGCGAAGCTGATCATCACATCGTCGATGCGCCAGCTCGGCAGGAAGCGGAAGTTCTCCAGCAGTTCGCCGACTTCCGGTACGAACTGATCGACCGCCTGCACCAGCAGGGTCCACTCGCGTTCCGGCAACTTGCTGAATTCGTCTTCGGCGAACGGGCCGCGACGCATTTCCCAAGGGGTCTCGCCGTGTTCGATCACCAGGCGCGATTCGACTTCTTCTTCCAGGGCCAGGCCGGCCAGTTCATCGGCGTCGATCGGGCTTTGGAAGTCGGGAATCGCCTGACGGATCAGCAGGGGTTTTTTCTGCCAGTAGTCGCGCAGGAATTCCCGTGCCGTGATGCCGCCCAGGAGTTGCAGAGGAATATCAGGATTCATGTGTAACCTATTGAAAAAATATACTTTTCAGACGCGAATAAAAACGCCCGGCGCGGCCGGGCGTCTCAAAGGTAAAGCCGTGGATCAGATGCGCTTGGCTTGTTCCGCCGCGTTGCCGATGTAGCTGGCCGGGGTGAGCTTCTTCAGCTCCGCGCGGGCCTCGGCAGGCATGTCCAGGCCATCGATGAAAGTTTGCAGCGCTTCAGGGCTGATGCCCTTGCCACGGGTCAGTTCTTTCAGCTTTTCATACGGGTTTTCGATGTTGTAGCGACGCATCACGGTTTGGATCGGCTCGGCGAGAACTTCCCAGCAAGCGTCGAGGTCGGCAGCGATCTTCTGCTCGTTCAGTTCCAGCTTGCTGATGCCCTTGAGGCTGGCTTCGTAGGCAATGACGCTGTGGGCAAAACCCACGCCCAGGTTGCGCAGCACGGTGGAGTCGGTCAGGTCGCGCTGCCAGCGGGAGATCGGCAGTTTGCTCGCCAGGTGCTGGAACAGCGCGTTGGCGATGCCCAGGTTGCCTTCGGAGTTTTCGAAATCGATCGGGTTGACCTTGTGCGGCATGGTCGAAGAACCGATTTCGCCGGCGATGGTGCGCTGCTTGAAGTAGCCCAGGGAGATGTAGCCCCAGATGTCACGGTCGAAGTCGATCAGGATGGTGTTGAAGCGCGCGATCGCATCGAACAGCTCGGCGATGTAGTCGTGCGGTTCGATCTGGGTGGTGTACGGGTTGAAGCTCAGGCCCAGCTCGTCTTCGATGAAGGCGCGGGCATTGGCTTCCCAGTCGATGTCCGGGTAGGCCGACAGGTGGGCGTTGTAGTTGCCCACGGCGCCGTTGATCTTGCCCAGCAGCGGCACGGCGGCCACTTGGGCGATCTGGCGCTCCAGGCGGTACACCACGTTTGCCAGTTCCTTGCCCAGGGTGGTCGGCGAAGCCGGTTGACCGTGGGTGCGCGACAGCATCGGCACGTCGGCGAAGCGGATCGCCAGTTCGCGGATGGCTTGGGCGGTCTGGCGCATCAGGGGCAGCATCACCTCATCACGGCCTTCGCGCAGCATCAGGGCGTGGGACAGGTTGTTGATGTCCTCGCTGGTGCAGGCAAAGTGGATGAACTCGCTGACGTTGGCCAGCTCCGGCAGCTTGGCCGCCTGCTCCTTGAGCAGGTATTCGATGGCCTTGACGTCGTGGTTGGTGGTGCGCTCGATTTCTTTGACGCGCTCGGCGTGCTCCAGCACAAAGTTTTCTGCCAGTGCGTTCAACACTGCGTTGGCTTCGGCGGAAAACGCCGGCACTTCGCCGATGGCAGGGTGGGCGGCCAGGCGCTGGAGCCAGCGCACTTCAACCAGGACGCGGGCACGGATCAGGCCGTACTCGCTGAAAATCGGGCGCAGGGCCTGGGTTTTGCCGGCGTAGCGGCCGTCAACAGGGGAAACCGCAGTGAGCGAAGAAAGCTGCATGGGGTGTTCTCGGACAGTCGGGCAACGAAATGGGGCGCGTATCATACATGAAAACAAGTGCCGGTCCGTCGCCAACTGACCGGCGTGCTACGCGTGACAAGCTAAAAACTGTTTATTACCTGTGGTGAGGGGGCAAGCCCCCTCGCCACAAAAAGCAGGTCGAGGCGACTTATTCGTTGCGCATCAACGGGTAAAGCTCTTTCAGCAATTTGCGGCGGCTGATCACCAGTTGCCAACGATGACCACCTAACTGCCGCCAAAGTCGTGCCGAGCGAATTCCGGCCAGCAGCAGGGCGCGGATCTTCGAGGCATTGCTTGGCTGTTGCAGGTTGCGCATGTCGCCATGCACCTGGATGCGCTGGCGCAAGGTGCTCAAGGTGTCCTGGTACAGCGAACCGCAGGCTGCGACGACGTTTTCGTGAGCCGGGCCGAAGTGTTCGACCTGGGACTGGATCTGCGGCAAGCGTTTGCCGATGGTCTCCAGCAGGTCGTCGCGCTTGGCCAACTGGCGCTCAAGGCCCAGCATCGACAGGGCATAGCGCAACGGCTCGCGTTGCAAGGCGCTGGGATCGCGCTCCAGGGCGCCGATCAGCGCCCGATAGCCTTCGCGCAGGTTCAGGTCGTCGCCGCCATAGACTTCCAGGGTGTCCTTGGGGTCGCGAACCAGCAGGCTGCCGAGCATGCAGGCCACGCCCGCTTCGGTGGCCTGGCCGGTCTTGGCGATCCTGTCCACCAGCACGGCGGCGAGAAACACGCCGCCCAATGCCGTCAGTTGTTCCTGGATAGGGTTCATGCCTGGCTGCTCCAAGGCTCTGCGACTTCGATCACGCCGCCGCCCAGGCAGATGTCGCCGTCGTAGAACACCACGGATTGGCCGGGTGTGACCGCTCGCTGCGGGTCATCGAAGGTGGCGCGGTAGCCCGTGGCGGTTTTTTCCAGGGTGCAGGGCTGGTCGCTCTGGCGGTAGCGAACCTTGGCCGTCAGGCGGCGTGGTTCGCCGAGGTCGATCGGGTTGACCCAATAGATCTCGGAGGCGAGCAGGGCACGGGAAAACAGCCAGGGATGGTCGTTGCCCTGGCCGACGATCAGCTCGTTGTGCTCCAGGTCCTTGACCAGCACGTACCACGGCTCTTCCCCGGCGTCTTTCAGCCCGCCGATGCCCAGGCCCTGGCGCTGGCCGATGGTGTGGTACATCAGGCCATGATGGCGGCCGATGACTTCGCCTTCGGTCGTCTTGATCTCGCCCGGCTGGGCTGGCAGGTATTGCTTGAGGAAGTCGCTGAAACGGCGCTCGCCAATGAAGCAGATCCCGGTGGAGTCCTTCTTCTTGGCGGTGGCGAGCTGGTGTTTTTCAGCAATCGCGCGCACTTCGGGCTTTTCCAGTTCGCCTACCGGGAACAGGGTCTTGGCGATCTGCTCGCCGCCGACGGCATGCAGGAAATAGCTCTGGTCCTTGTTCGGGTCCAGGCCCTTGAGCAGTTCGGTGCGGCCATCGATGTCGCGGCGGCGCACGTAGTGGCCGGTGGCGATCAGGTCGGCACCCAGCATCATGGCGTAGTCGAGGAATGCCTTGAACTTGATTTCGCGGTTGCAGAGGATGTCCGGGTTCGGCGTGCGACCGGCCTTGTATTCGGCCAGGAAGTGCTCGAACACGTTGTCCCAGTACTCGGCGGCGAAGTTGGCGGTGTGCAGCTTGATGCCGATCTTGTCGCACACGGCCTGGGCGTCCGCCAAGTCATCCATGGCGGTGCAGTATTCGGTTCCGTCGTCTTCTTCCCAGTTCTTCATGAACAGGCCTTCCACCTCATAACCCTGCTCGATCAGCAGAAGGGCGGAAACGGAAGAGTCCACGCCGCCGGACATGCCGACAATGACGCGCTTCTTGGGTGTGTCAGAAGGGGCTGGATCACGCATAGGGATTCAATGAGTGTCTTGAAAAAGGACGCGATTCTATCAGGCCCGGGCGCGCAAGGCTAAAGAGAAGGACGGATCAGCGTCAGACTGTGGCAATGGCCGGCCAGATAATCGTCGATGCAACGGATGATCAGCTCACTGCGCCAGTGCTCGCGCCGTTCGAGCAGTTCGTCGCGGGTCAGCCATTTGGCGCCGAGGATGCCGTCGTCCAGTTGATACTCGGGGTGGTGTTGCAAGGCCTTGGCGGCGAAACAGACGCGTTGGTAGGTCACGCCGTTGCTGGGGGCGGTGTACAGGTAAATGCCTACCACGGCGGTGGGCTCGACGTCCCAGCCGGTTTCTTCCAGGGTTTCGCGCACGGCGGCTTCGATCAGCGTTTCGTTCGGGTCCAGGTGACCGGCCGGCTGGTTGAGCACCGCGCGTCCGCCCTTGGATTCTTCCACCATCAGGAAGCGGCCGTTGTCCTCGACGATGGTGGCGACGGTGATGTGGGGTTGCCAGTCCATGGAGCTTTCCTCAATGTCAAATTTTGAACACGGACCCTGTGGGAGCGAGCTTGCTCGCGAAAGCGCTGGGTCAGTCAATAGAGATGTTGAATGATAAACCGCATTCGCGGGCAAGCCCGCTCCCACATTGGATTCGTGTTTACATTGGAATTATTTGTCGGAAACACAAACCCCGGCACAAGGCCGGGGTTCGTGATGTTCCCTTACAACCTTACACCAGCGCAGCAATCGCCGTGTTGAAGGTGGCGCTCGGGCGCATGGCCTTGCTGGTCAGCTCGGGGTTGGCGAAGTAGTAACCGCCGATGTCCACGGGCTTGCCTTGCACGGCATTGAGTTCGGCAACGATCTTTTCTTCGTTGTCGGTCAATGTCTTGGCCAGGGAGGCGAACTGGGCCTTGAGGGCTGCGTCGTCGTCCTGGGCGGCCAGTGCCTGGGCCCAGAACAGGGTCAGGTAGAAGTGGCTGCCGCGGTTGTCGATGCCGCCGACCTTGCGCGAAGGCGACTTGTTGCGGTCCAGGAACTCACCGGTGGCCTGGTCCAGGGTCTTGGCCAGCACCAGGGCTTTCGGGTTGTTGTAGGTCACGCCCAGGTGTTCCAGGGACGCGGCCAGGGCCAGGAACTCGCCCAGGGAATCCCAGCGCAGGAAGTTCTCTTCCAGCAACTGCTGAACGTGCTTGGGGGCCGAGCCGCCGGCGCCGGTTTCGAACAGGCCACCGCCGTTCATCAGCGGCACGATCGACAGCATCTTGGCGCTGGTGCCCAGTTCCATGATCGGGAACAGGTCGGTCAGGTAGTCACGCAGCACGTTGCCGGTCACCGAGATGGTGTCCTTGCCTTCGCGGGTGCGGCCCAGGGTGAACTTCATCGCGTCGACAGGCGACATGATGCGAATGTCCAGGCCGCTGGTGTCGTGGTCCTTCAGGTAGGTCTGGACTTTCTCGATGACTACGCCGTCGTGGGCGCGCATCGGGTCCAGCCAGAAGATCGCCGGGGTGCTGCTGGCGCGGGCACGGTTGACGGCCAGTTTGACCCAATCCTGGATCGGCGCGTCCTTGGTCTGGCACATGCGGAAGATGTCACCGGCTTCGACGTTCTGCTCCAGCAAGGTGCGACCGGTGTTGTCCGAAACGCGGACCACGCCATTGGCCTTGATCTGGAAAGTCTTGTCGTGGGAGCCGTACTCTTCGGCTTTCTTGGCCATCAGGCCGACGTTCGGCACGCTGCCCATGGTGGTGGGGTCGAAGGCGCCGTGTTGCTTGCAGTCTTCGATCACCGCCTGGTAGATGGTGGCGTAGCAGCGATCCGGGATCACGGCCTTGGTGTCGTGCAGCTGGCCATCGGTGCCCCACATCTTGCCGGAATCACGGATCATGGCTGGCATCGAGGCGTCGACGATCACGTCGCTCGGCACGTGCAGGTTGGTGATGCCTTTGTCGGAGTTGACCATCGCCAGGGATGGGCGCGCCGCGTAGACCGCCTGGATGTCGGCTTCGATCTGCGCCTGCTGCTCGGCCGGCAGGGCCTTGATGCGGGCGTACAGGTCGCCGATGCCGTTGTTCAGGTTGAAGCCGATCTGCTCCAGCACTTGTGCGTGCTTGGCCAGGGCGTCTTTATAGAACTCGGCAACGATCTGGCCGAACATGATCGGGTCGGAGACCTTCATCATGGTGGCCTTGAGGTGAACCGACAGCAGCACGCCTTTTTGCTTGGCGTCTTCGATTTCAGCGGCGATGAAGTCGCGCAGGGCGTTTTTGCTCATCACGGCGCAGTCGAGGATCTCACCGGCTTGTACGGTGGTTTTTTCCTTCAGGACAGTGGCAGTGCCGTCCTGGGCGATCAGCTCGATTTTCACACTGCCGGCGGCGTCGATCAGGGCGGCTTTTTCGCTGCCGTAGAAATCGCCGGTGCTCATGTGGGCTACGTGGGACTTGGAGTCCGCGGCCCAGGCGCCCATCTTGTGCGGGTGCTTGCGCGCGTAGTTCTTGACCGACAGCGGTGCGCGACGGTCGGAGTTGCCTTCACGCAGGACCGGGTTCACGGCACTGCCCTTGACCTTGTCGTAACGGGCGCGAGCGTCTTTCTCGGCGTCGGTGGTCACGGTTTCCGGGTAGTCCGGCAGGGCGTAGCCCTGGGCCTGCAATTCCTTGATCGCGGCCTGCAGTTGCGGCACCGAGGCGCTGATGTTCGGCAGCTTGATGATGTTGGCTTCAGGCGTAACGGCCAGGTCGCCCAGTTCGGCGAGGTGGTCGGCTACGGCTTTGTCACCCAGTTGCTCGGGGAAGCTGGCCAGGATGCGCCCTGCGAGGGAGATATCGCGGGTTTCCACGGCGATATCGGCCGAAGCGGTAAAGGCTTCGACGATCGGCAGCAGCGAATAGGTGGCGAGGGCAGGCGCTTCGTCGGTGAAGGTATAGATGATCTTCGAGCGGGTGGGCATATTCGGATTAACTCTCTTCTTTGCTAAAGCATGCGCAGAAACTCGAGGGGCGCCGGGTAAGCGCGTTCGTTCAAAGTCATCCGTGAACCGAATGTCGAGGTTTCTTCGCGGTGATGTTGGGTGCATCAGTCGAGCGTCAAGCGGTTGGGCCGCGGTAACGGTCCGGCTTTTAAACTGGCGGAAAGTCCTGTGATAGAGCCGTCAGCCGTCGTGACCCTGTGGTCAGCGGCGGCATTATACATAGGTAGCTGGCGATCTGCCGATGGTTCATAGACTTCCGTACACGTCCATTGGTCTAAACGTCGCAGTACCCTTGGGGCGGACTATGCTCATGTTTGGCGCTTTTCCCTTGGTTTTCAGGGTTGTACCCGGCGAAGTGCAACGCTTTGCCGTCGATGGGCCTAACGTAGGGTTTGCGTGCCGATTCAACTGGGGTACGCTCGAACGCAGCCAGATGTTCAATCCAAGCAATGGAGTTCAGCATGGGGTATCAAAAGATTCAGGTTCCAGCCGTCGGTGACAAAATCACCGTCAATGCAGACCATTCTCTTAATGTTCCCGACAACCCGATCATCCCCTTCATCGAAGGCGACGGCATTGGCGTCGATATCAGTCCGGTCATGATCAAGGTTGTGGACGCTGCGGTTCAGAAGGCCTATGGCGGCAAGCGCAAGATTTCCTGGATGGAAGTCTATGCCGGTGAGAAAGCGACCCAAGTCTACGACCAGGACACCTGGCTGCCCCAGGAAACCCTGGATGCGGTCAAGGACTATGTAGTTTCCATCAAGGGCCCGCTGACCACGCCGGTCGGTGGCGGTATCCGTTCGTTGAACGTAGCGCTGCGCCAGCAGCTCGACCTGTATGTCTGCCTGCGTCCGGTGCGCTGGTTCGAAGGTGTGCCAAGCCCGGTCAAGAAGCCCGGCGATGTGGACATGACGATTTTCCGCGAGAACTCCGAGGACATCTACGCGGGCATCGAGTGGAAAGCCGGCTCGCCCGAAGCCACCAAGGTCATCAAGTTCCTGAAAGAAGAAATGGGCGTGACCAAGATCCGTTTCGACGAGGATTGCGGCATCGGCGTCAAGCCGGTTTCCAAGCAGGGCACCAAGCGCCTGGCGCGCAAGGCCCTGCAATATGTGGTCGACAACGACCGCGATTCCCTGACCATCGTGCATAAAGGCAACATCATGAAGTTCACCGAAGGTGCCTTCAAGGAATGGGCCTACGAAGTGGCGGCCGAAGAGTTCGGCGCGACCCTGCTCGACGGCGGGCCGTGGATGCAGTTCAAGAACCCGCGGACCGGCAAGAACGTCATCGTCAAGGACGCCATCGCCGATGCGATGTTGCAGCAGATTCTGTTGCGCCCGGCCGAGTATGACGTGATCGCCACCCTGAACCTGAACGGTGACTACCTGTCCGACGCCCTGGCGGCGGAAGTGGGCGGTATCGGTATCGCGCCGGGCGCCAACCTGTCCGACACCGTGGCGATGTTCGAAGCCACCCACGGTACCGCGCCCAAGTATGCCGGCAAGGACCAGGTCAACCCGGGCTCGCTGATTCTGTCGGCGGAAATGATGCTGCGCCACATGGGGTGGACCGAAGCGGCCGACCTGATCATCAAGGGCACCAACGGCGCGATTTCGGCCAAGACCGTGACCTATGACTTCGAACGCCTGATGGAGGGTGCCAAGCTGGTATCGTCCTCGGGCTTCGGTGATGCCCTGATCTCGCACATGTAAGCGAATCGGCGCTCAACGCGAATGCCCGGCTCGAGTGATCGAGCCGGGCATTTTCATTCAGGCGGGGTGGCGACTGCCGGTCAGTGGGTCTCGGTGACCCTGGCAATGACATTGACAGGGGCGGGCGCGTCTTCGGCGAGGACAACCTTGATGTTGATCGCGTGCAGGCCCTTGGGCCCCTGGA
The DNA here is from genome assembly GCF_900115235.1 of Pseudomonas sp. NFACC24-1. Classification (NCBI taxonomy): domain Bacteria; kingdom Pseudomonadati; phylum Pseudomonadota; class Gammaproteobacteria; order Pseudomonadales; family Pseudomonadaceae; genus Pseudomonas; species Pseudomonas sp. NFACC24-1. The sequence goes on along the minus strand of NZ_FOVS01000012.1, from coordinate 78,689 downwards.
TGACGTTGAATGTCACCGGTTGCCCGGCCTTCAGGGTCTTGTAGCCGTCCATCTCGATCGCCGAAAAATGGGCGAACAGGTCTCCAATATCCTTGCCGTCCGCAAGAATGAAACCGTAACCCTTGGCATTATTGAACCATTTCACCTTACCCTTCATCTTGACGACCGACATAACCCATTTCCCTCTGCAACGCACTCCATCACTGGAGTATCATCCAGTCCATCCGCAGGTTAATCTTCTTGTACAAGGATAGATTCCACGGACCTTTTTAACCCACGATGGGCTCTATTGGTTGTAACACCGTTTTCCCGATAGTCAAGGTGGCTCCGGTGGTCGTGGTTGAAATCGCCCACAAGCGCCCCCATCACTGTATTCGCCAACTAAACGAACCTTTCTTTCCATGCATGCAGTCAGCCAGATTCGACTAACATTCAATCAGGATCGCCCGGATCTACACGACGACGATTCCGCAGGCATTGCTGTTCAGGAAGCAAAGCCCGCATTACAGGCGCCACCGATGTACAAGGTGGTTTTGTTCAACGATGACTACACACCGATGGATTTCGTCGTCGAAGTGCTCGAGGTGTTTTTTAACCTGAATCGGGAGCTGGCGACCAAGGTCATGCTGGCCGTCCATACAGAGGGACGGGCAGTGTGTGGCGTGTTTACCCGCGACATCGCCGAGACGAAGGCCATGCAGGTCAACCAGTACGCCCGGGAAAGCCAGCATCCGCTACTCTGTGAAATCGAGAAGGACGGTTAACGCCGACCACTTGGGTATGAGGTGAAGCTATGTTAAACCGCGAGCTCGAAGTCACCCTCAATCTTGCCTTCAAGGAGGCTCGTTCGAAGCGTCATGAATTCATGACCGTCGAGCACCTGCTGCTGGCCCTATTGGATAACGAGGCTGCCGCCACCGTTTTGCGTGCCTGCGGCGCGAACCTCGATAAACTCAAGCATGATCTGCAGGAGTTCATCGACTCCACCACGCCATTGATCCCTGTGCATGACGAGGATCGTGAAACCCAGCCAACCCTGGGCTTCCAGCGTGTCCTGCAGCGTGCTGTCTTCCACGTACAGAGCTCGGGCAAGCGCGAAGTCACCGGCGCCAACGTGCTGGTTGCCATCTTCAGCGAGCAGGAAAGCCAGGCAGTGTTCCTGCTCAAGCAGCAGAGCGTTGCGCGTATCGATGTCGTCAACTACATCGCCCATGGCATCTCGAAGGTGCCGGGGCATGGCGATCATTCCGAGGGTGAGCAGGATATGCAGGACGACGAGGGCGGTGAGTCTTCTTCTTCAGGCAACCCATTGGATGCCTATGCCAGCAACCTGAACGAACTGGCGCGCCAGGGCCGGATCGATCCGCTGGTCGGGCGCGAGGCGGAAGTCGAGCGCGTGGCCCAGATCCTGGCCCGGCGGCGCAAGAACAACCCATTGCTGGTGGGCGAGGCAGGGGTGGGCAAGACCGCGATTGCCGAAGGCCTGGCCAAGCGCATCGTCGATAACCAGGTGCCGGACCTGCTGGCCAACAGCGTGGTGTACTCCCTCGACCTGGGCGCCTTGCTGGCCGGTACCAAATACCGCGGCGATTTCGAGAAACGCTTCAAGGCGTTGCTCGGTGAGCTGAAAAAACGTCCGCAGGCGATCCTGTTCATCGACGAAATCCACACCATTATCGGTGCCGGGGCGGCGTCGGGCGGGGTCATGGATGCGTCGAACCTGCTCAAGCCGCTGCTGTCCTCGGGTGATATCCGTTGCATCGGCTCGACTACGTTCCAGGAATTTCGCGGGATCTTCGAGAAAGACCGTGCCCTGGCCCGGCGTTTCCAGAAGGTCGATGTGTCGGAGCCTTCGGTGGAAGACACCATTGGTATCCTGCGCGGCCTGAAAGGGCGATTCGAGCTGCACCACAACATCGAATACAGCGATGAAGCCCTGCGCGCGGCGGCTGAACTGGCCTCGCGCTACATCAACGACCGGCACATGCCGGACAAGGCCATCGACGTCATCGACGAAGCGGGTGCCTACCAGCGCCTGCAACCCGTGGAGAAACGCGTCAAGCGCATCGAAGTGCCTCAGGTCGAGGACATCGTGGCGAAAATCGCGCGTATTCCGCCCAAGCATGTCACCAGTTCCGACAAGGAGCTGCTGCGTAACCTGGAGCGTGACCTGAAGCTGACGGTGTTCGGCCAGGATGCGGCCATCGACTCGCTGTCGACCGCCATCAAGCTGTCCCGCGCCGGTCTCAAGTCGCCGGACAAACCGGTGGGTTCGTTCCTGTTCGCCGGTCCTACCGGTGTCGGCAAGACCGAGGCGGCACGGCAGTTGGCCAAGGCGATGGGCATCGAGCTGGTGCGCTTCGACATGTCCGAGTACATGGAGCGCCATACCGTATCGCGTCTGATCGGTGCGCCTCCGGGCTATGTCGGTTTCGACCAGGGCGGCCTGTTGACCGAAGCCATCACCAAGCAACCGCACTGCGTATTGCTGCTCGACGAAATCGAGAAGGCGCATCCGGAAGTCTTCAACCTGCTCCTGCAGGTGATGGATCACGGTACGCTGACCGATAACAACGGGCGCAAGGCGGACTTCCGCAACGTGATCGTCATCATGACCACGAACGCCGGCGCCGAAACCGCAGCGCGCGCTTCGATCGGTTTCACCCATCAGGACCACTCGTCCGATGCGATGGAAGTGATCAAGAAAAGCTTCACGCCTGAATTCCGCAACCGCCTGGACACCATTATCCAGTTCGGTCGCCTCAGTCATGAAGTCATCAAGAGCGTGGTGGACAAGTTCCTTACCGAACTTCAGGCGCAGCTCGAAGACAAGCGTGTGTTGCTGGAGGTGACCGATGCGGCCCGCAGTTGGCTGGCCGAAGGTGGTTACGATGTGACGATGGGCGCGCGGCCGATGGCTCGCTTGATCCAGGACAAGATCAAGCGTCCACTGGCGGAGGAGATCCTCTTTGGCGAGCTGGCCGAGCATGGCGGTGTGGTTCACATCGACATCAAGGACGGCGAACTGACCTTCGACTTCGAAACCACGGCCGAAATGGCCTGACCGTAAACTGCAACAAAGCAAAAGGCGCCGAAAGGCGCCTTTTTGCTGTGTATGGGATCGTTCCCACGCTCCGCGTGGGAACGCCTCAACGGACGCTCTGCGTTCGGCTTTTGGGACGCAGAGCGTCCCTGGCTGCATTCCCACGCGGAGCGTGGGAATGATCCGCGTTGCGCGCAAACAAAAACGCCCGGCATCTAGCCGGGCGTCTTGTATTGACTTGTTAGCGAGCGCGGTAAGTGATGCGCCCTTTGCTCAAGTCATAGGGCGTCAGCTCGACGCGCACTTTGTCACCGGTAAGAATACGAATGTAATTCTTGCGCATCTTGCCGGAGATATGCGCGGTTACGACGTGCCCATTTTCCAACTCCACACGAAACATGGTGTTGGGCAGGGTGTCGACGACAGTGCCTTCCATTTCGAAGCTGTCTTCTTTCGACATGCAGTAAAGCCCTCGGTATCCAGTGAATGGCCCGGTGCAACTGCGCCAGGCAAAAGCGGCGTGCATTGTGCCCGAAAAAGGGGGGGCAAGCCAAGGGGTTCTAGCTTTATAAGCCGAAGGGATCTAACTCAGGACAACCCATCGCTGGTTGATCAGCAATTCGATAGGCCGATATTGGGTCTTGTAGTTCATTTTCTTGCAGTTCTTGATCCAGTAGCCCAAGTACACCGCCTCCAGTCCCAAGCGCCGGGCTTCATTGATTTGCCAGAGGATGGCAAAGCGCCCCAGGCTACGCCGTTCTTCTTGTGGCTCATAGAAGGTGTACACCGCTGAAAGACCGTTGGGCAGCAGGTCCGTGACAGCGATGGCGACCAGCCGTCCCTCCAGTCGGAATTCATAGAAGCGGGAAAACGGCAGGTCACGCACCAGGAAGGTCGAGAACTGATCCCGGCTGGGCGGGTACATGTCGCCATCGGCATGGCGTTGTTCGATGTAGCGTTGGTACAGGTCGAAGTATTCCTCGGTGAACTGCGGCTTGGCCGGGCGGACCTGAAGGTCGGCGTTGCGCTTGAAAATGCGTTTCTGCTGGCGATTGGGCAAGAATTGCGCCACGGGAATACGCGCCGGGACGCAGGCGTTGCAATGCTGGCAATGGGGCCGGTAGAGGTGATCGCCGCTACGCCGAAAGCCCATTTCCGACAGGTCTGCGTAGACATGCACATCCATGGGCTGGCTAGGGTCGAGGAACAGCGTCGTGGCCTGCTCCTCCGGCAGATAACTGCAAGAGTGGGGCTGAGTGGCATAGAACTTCAAACGCGCCAACTCGGTCATGATCGGCCCTCGGAATAAGCTTTGGATTTAATTGTAAGCCAGGAGCGCGAATGTCGCTCAGCAAACCCATGTTGCCTGGTTGGGCAGATCCAGATGAGCCTTTAGATAGCCGGCAAATTCGGTGCGTGGGATCGATCGAGCGCCCAGGCTGTGCAGGTGCTCGGTGGGCATCTGACAGTCGATCAGCACGAAACCGGCGGCCTTGAGGTGTTGGACCAGGGTGGCGAAGCCGAATTTCGACGCATTGTCGGCCCGGCTGAACATGGATTCGCCAAAAAACAACTGGCCCATGGCCAAGCCATACAGGCCGCCCACCAGCACCCCCTGGTCCCAGACTTCCACCGAATGGGCGAAACCGCGTCGGTGCAGGTCCAGATAAGCGGTCTGCATGGCGTCGGTGATCCAGGTGCCCTCGGCATAGTCGCGCGGTGCTGCGCAGGCCCGGATGACCGCGGCAAAATCCTGATCGAACGTCACGTCATAGCGCTGCTTGCGCAACAGTTTGCCCAGGCTGCGGGATATGTGCAGTTCGTCGGGAAACAACACCGTGCGTGGGTCCGGCGACCACCACAGGATCGGTTGCCCCTCGGAAAACCATGGGAAGCAGCCGTGGCGGTAGGCCTGGATCAGCCGGTCGGCGGATAGATCGCCACCGGCGGCCAATAATCCGTTGGGATCGCGCATGGCTTTTGCCAGTGGCGGAAATTCGAGGCTGTTGCGTTGTAACCAGGTCAGCATGGGCGTCCGGCTTGTAGAAGGGGAGGGCGGCAGATGCGGGGCTCGCCGGTCAGCGAGCCCCCGCCTGGAAGGTTAACCGTCAAACGGCAGGGATGTCATCGAGATACTTCTCCGCGTCGAGTGCGGCCATGCAGCCGGCACCGGCGGAGGTAATCGCCTGGCGATAGACATGGTCGGCCACGTCGCCTGCGGCGAATACGCCTTCGATATCGGTCGCGGTGGCGTTGCCTTCGCTGCCGCCGCGCACGAGCAGGTAGCCGTCGCGCATCGTCAACTGGCCCTGGAACAGATCGGTATTGGGTTTGTGGCCGATGGCAATGAACACCCCGGCGAGGGGCAGGGTACTGGTTTCGCCGGTCTCGCTGTGCCGCAGGCGTGCGCCGGTCACGCCGCTGGCGTCGCCCAGGACTTCATCCAGGTTCTGGTTCCAGTGCAGCTTGATATTGCCGCTGGTGGCCTTTTCGAAGAGTTTGTCCTGGAGGATTTTCTCGGCGCGCAGCTTGTCGCGGCGGTGGATAAGGTGCACTTCCCTGGCGATGTTCGACAGGTACAGGGCTTCCTCGACCGCTGTATTGCCGCCTCCGACTACCGCGACCACCTGGTTGCGATAGAAAAAGCCATCGCACGTCGCGCATGCGGAAACCCCTTTGCCGGCGAAGCTTTCTTCCGAGGGCAGCCCCAGGTACTGGGCCGATGCGCCGGTGGCAATGATCAGCGCATCACAGGTGTAGATGCCGCTGTCGCCGGTCAATTCGAACGGGCGCTGCTGCAACTTGGCGGTGTGGATATGGTCGTAGACGATCTGCGTGTCGAAACGCTCGGCGTGCCGTTGCATGCGCTCCATCAGTACCGGGCCGGTCAGGCCTTCGACATCGCCGGGCCAGTTATCGACTTCCACGGTGGTGGTGAGCTGGCCACCGGCCTGCAGGCCAGTAATGACAACAGGTTTGAGGTTGGCGCGGGCGGCATAGACGGCCGCGCTGTACCCCGCAGGGCCGGAACCCAGAATGATCAGGCGTGAATGCTTCACTTCGCTCATAAAAACACCTCATAAGCCTTTGTCACAAAAGAGAATGCATGGTCCAATTGGCGCAGACAAACCCGTACAATGCCTGGGTTTTGAACGCGGGATGGGCTAAAGATCAAAATTTTCGGCCACGCCTGTAGTTTTCTGGATGCGCCTCACAGTGGTAAAAGTAGTACCGGTTGTGCACATTCACTTTTTTACCTGCTCGTCATGGGCAGTTTTTTATAGTCATTCAACAGATGGACGCGCCGTTGGCGCAGGAAAAGAAGCGTTTTGAAGAAATCCACCGCAGCACCCAAACCAGTCGTTCCGCTCTGGCGCCAGCAACTGCACTATCGGCTCAAGGAAGGTGCATTGATCGCCATCGGCGCCCTGTGCCTGTTCCTGATGATGGCCTTGCTGACCTATGGCAAGGACGATCCGGGCTGGAGTCATAACAGCAAGATCGACGACGTGCAGAATTTCGGCGGTCCGGCCGGTTCCTACAGCGCCGACATCCTGTTCATGGTGCTGGGCTATTTCGCCTACATTTTCCCGTTGCTGCTGGCGATCAAGGCCTACCAGATCTTCCGCCAGCGCCACGAGCCGTGGCAGTGGAGCGGCTGGCTGTTCTCATGGCGCCTGATCGGCCTGGTGTTCCTGGTGTTGTCGGGGGCTGCGCTGGCCCATATCCATTTCCATACGCCCACCGGTTTGCCGGCCGGGGCGGGTGGCGCGCTGGGGGAAAGCCTCGGCGACCTGGCCAGGAACGCCCTGAACATCCAGGGCAGCACGTTGTTGTTCATCGCCCTGTTCCTGTTCGGCCTGACGGTATTCACCGACCTGTCCTGGTTCAAGGTCATGGACGTCACCGGCAAGATCACCCTCGACCTGATCGAGCTGATCCAGGGCGCCGTCAATCGCTGGTGGGCGGCGCGTACCGAGCGCAAGCAACTGGTGGCGCAATTGCGTGAAGTGGACGACCGCGTCCACGACGTGGTGGCCCCGACGACGCCGGACAAGCGCGAGCAGGCCAAGGTCAAGGAGCGCCTGATCGAGCGTGAGCAGGCCTTGAGCAAGCACATGTCCGAGCGCGAAAAACAGGTGCCGCCGGTCATCACCATGGCCCCGGCCAAGCCGCCGGAGCAGAGCAAGCGCGTGCAGAAAGAGAAACAGGCGCCGCTGTTCGTCGACAGTGCGGTGGAAGGCACCTTGCCGCCGATCTCGATCCTCGACCCGGCCGAGAAGAAACAGCTCAATTATTCCCCCGAATCCCTGGCGGCCGTCGGCCACCTACTGGAGATCAAGCTCAAGGAGTTCGGGGTCGAGGTGTCGGTGGATTCGATCCACCCGGGTCCGGTGATTACCCGCTACGAAATCCAGCCGGCCGCCGGCGTGAAGGTCAGCCGCATCGCCAACCTGGCGAAGGACCTGGCGCGTTCCCTGGCTGTGACCAGTGTGCGGGTGGTGGAGGTGATTCCCGGCAAGACCACCGTGGGCATTGAGATTCCCAACGAAGACCGGCAGATCGTGCGCTTCTCCGAAGTGCTGTCGACGCCTGAGTATGACAACCACAAGTCGCCGGTCACCCTGGCCCTGGGCCACGACATCGGCGGCAAGCCGGTCATCACCGACCTGGCGAAGATGCCCCACCTGCTGGTGGCCGGTACCACCGGTTCCGGTAAGTCGGTGGGCGTGAACGCGATGATCCTGTCGATTCTGTTCAAGTCCGGCCCGGAAGACGCCAAGCTGATCATGATCGACCCGAAAATGCTCGAACTGTCGATCTACGAAGGCATTCCGCACCTGCTGTGCCCGGTGGTCACCGACATGAAGGACGCCGCCAACGCCCTGCGTTGGAGCGTCGCCGAGATGGAGCGCCGCTACAAGCTGATGGCGAAGATGGGCGTGCGCAACCTCTCGGGCTTCAACGCCAAGGTCAAGGAGGCCGAAGAGGCCGGTACGCCATTGAGCGACCCGTTGTATCACCGCGAGAGCATCCACGACGAAGCGCCGCTGCTGCACAAGCTGCCGACCATCGTGGTGGTGGTGGACGAATTCGCCGACATGATGATGATCGTCGGCAAGAAGGTCGAAGAACTGATCGCCCGTATCGCCCAGAAGGCCCGTGCGGCCGGTATCCACTTGATCCTCGCCACACAGCGGCCGTCGGTGGACGTGATCACCGGCCTGATCAAGGCCAACATCCCGACCCGCATGGCGTTCCAGGTATCGAGCAAGATCGACTCGCGGACCATCATCGACCAGGGTGGCGCCGAGCAGTTGCTGGGGCATGGTGACATGCTCTACATGCCGCCGGGCACCAGCCTGCCGATTCGTGTGCACGGTGCGTTCGTTTCCGATGACGAAGTGCACCGCGTGGTGGAAGCCTGGAAGTTGCGTGGCGCCCCTGAATACAACGACGACATCCTCAACGGTGTCGAAGAGGCCGGCAGCGGTTTCGAGGGCAGCAGTGGCGGCGGTGACGACGACGCTGAAACCGATGCGCTCTACGACGAAGCGGTGCAGTTCGTCCTGGAGAGCCGCCGGGCCTCGATTTCCGCCGTCCAGCGCAAGCTGAAGATTGGCTACAACCGCGCCGCCCGCATGATCGAAGCCATGGAAATGGCCGGGGTGGTGACGGCCATGAACACCAACGGCTCGCGCGAAGTACTGGCGCCGGGCCCGATGCGCGACTAATGACCCGGGCGGCCTGTCGAAGCGCCGCTCGAACCCCCACGACTTCATGAGGACTCCCATGCGCCTGATTCGCATGTTGCTGTTGCCCGTACTGGCCTTGTCTACCTTGTCGGCCCACGCCGGCGAAAAGGACGTCGCTCGCCTGACCCAATTGCTGGGGGGCTCCCAGACCCTGACCGCACGTTTTTCCCAGTTGACCCTCGATGGCAGTGGCACCCAATTGCAGGAAACCGCTGGCGACATGGCCCTGCAGCGCCCGGGCCTGTTCTACTGGCACACGGATGCACCAGCCGAACAACTGATGGTGTCCGACGGCAAGAAAGTCTCCCTGTGGGACCCGGACCTGGAACAGGTGACCATCAAGACCCTCGACCAGCGCCTGACCCAGACACCGGCGTTGCTGCTCTCCGGTGACATCTCCGAGATCAGCCAGAGCTTCGAGATCACCTCCAAGGAGGCCGGTGGCGTGATCGACTTCACCCTCAAGCCCAAGACCAAGGACAGCCTGTTCGACAGCCTGCGCCTGTCGTTCCGCAACGGCCTGGTCAACGACATGCAGTTGATCGACAGTGTCGGCCAGCGCACCAATATCCTGTTCACCGGGGTCAAGGCCAACGAGCCGATCGCCGCGTCCAAGTTCAAGTTCGACATCCCCAAGGGTGCCGATGTGATCCAGGAATAAGGGGGCATCTCAGAACCTAATGTGGGAGCGAGCTTGCTCGCGATATCGGTGGGTCAGTCACATCTATTTCGACTGATCCGACGCCATCGCGAGCAAGCTCGCTCCCACAGGGTGCTGTAGTGTTCAATAGAGTCGGCAACAGGACCCAGCGGAGGTTTTGTAGTAATCATGGACCTGTTTCGAAGCGCCCCGATTGCCCAGCCCCTGGCCGCTCGCCTGCGCGCGACCAACCTGGATGAGTACGTCGGCCAGGAGCATGTGCTCGCCCGCGGCAAGCCTCTGCGCGAGGCCTTGGAGCAGGGCGCGCTGCACTCGATGATCTTCTGGGGCCCGCCGGGCGTGGGCAAGACCACCCTGGCGCGGCTGCTGGCGGAAGTCTCGGACGCTCACTTCGAAACGGTGTCGGCAGTGCTGGCCGGGGTCAAGGAAATCCGCCAGGCGGTGGAAGTGGCCAAGCAGCAGGCTGGGCAGTACGGCAAGCGCACGATCCTGTTCGTCGACGAAGTGCACCGCTTCAACAAGTCCCAGCAGGATGCATTCCTGCCCTACGTCGAAGATGGCACGCTGATCTTCATCGGTGCCACCACCGAAAACCCTTCGTTCGAACTCAACAACGCCTTGCTCTCGCGGGCGCGGGTCTATGTGCTCAAGAGCCTCGACGAGACGGCGATGCGCAAGCTGGTGCATCGGGCGCTGACCGAGGAGCGCGGCCTGGGCAAGCGGCACTTGAGCCTCAGCGATGAAGGCTTCCAGATCCTGTTTTCAGCCGCCGATGGCGATGGCCGGCGCTTGCTCAACCTGCTGGAAAATGCCTCGGACCTGGCCGAAGACGACAGCGAGATTGGCGTCGAGCTGCTGCAAAGCCTGCTGGGCGATACCCGGCGCCGCTTCGACAAGGGCGGCGAGGCGTTCTACGACCAGATTTCGGCGCTGCACAAATCCATTCGCGGTTCCAACCCGGACGCGGCCTTGTACTGGTTTGCGCGCATGATCGACGGTGGTTGCGATCCGCTGTACCTGGCGCGGCGCGTCGTGCGCATGGCCAGCGAAGACATCGGCAATGCCGACCCCCGGGCCCTGAGCCTGTGCCTGGCGGCGTGGGACGTGCAGGAGCGCCTCGGCAGCCCGGAAGGTGAACTCGCCGTGGCCCAGGCCATCACGTACCTGGCCTGCGCACCGAAGAGCAACGCGGTGTACATGGGCTTCAAGGCGGCGATGCGCAGCGCCACCGAGCACGGCTCCCTCGAAGTACCGCTGCACCTGCGCAACGCGCCGACCAAGCTCATGAAGCAGTTGGGCTATGGCGATGAATACCGTTACGCCCACGACGAGCCGGACGCCTATGCCGCCGGCGAAGATTATTTCCCCGATGAACTCGAACCCCAGCGCTTCTACCAGCCGGTGCCCCGGGGTCTTGAACTGAAGATCGGCGAGAAGCTCAACCACCTGGCACAACTGGATCGCCTGAGTCCACGGCAGAGGAGAAAACCTTGATCCCCCTGATACTTGCTGTTTCCGCTGGCGGCGTCGCCGGCACGTTGTTGCGTTTCGCCACGGGCAACTGGATCAACGCAAATTGGCCCCGGCACTTCTATACCGCGACGCTGGCCGTTAATATCGTGGGCTGTCTGCTGATCGGCGTTCTATACGGTCTGTTTTTGATTCGCCCGGAAGTGCCCATCGAGGTGCGGGCCGGGCTGATGGTTGGCTTTCTCGGCGGCCTGACGACTTTTTCATCCTTTTCACTGGATACGGTGCGCCTGCTGGAAAGCGGGCAGGTGCCGCTGGCCCTGGGCTATGCGGCCATCAGCGTATTCGGCGGGCTGCTCGCCACCTGGGCTGGCCTGTCCTTGACCAAACTTTGATAACGAGAGACCGACATGCTCGATTCCAAACTGTTACGTAGCAACCTCCAGGACGTAGCGGACCGCCTGGCTTCCCGTGGCTTTGCCCTGGATGTCGCGCGCATCGAAGCGCTGGAAGAACAGCGCAAGACCGTCCAGACCCGCACCGAAGCCCTGCAGGCTGAACGTAACGCGCGCTCCAAGTCCATCGGCCAGGCCAAGCAGCGTGGCGAAGACATCGCGCCGCTGATGGCCGATGTCGAGCGCATGGCGGGTGAATTGAGCGCGGGCAAGGTCGAGCTGGACGCGATCCAGACCGAGTTGGATTCGATCCTGCTGGGCATCCCGAACCTGCCTCACGAGTCGGTGCCGGTTGGTGAAGACGAAGACGGCAACGTCGAAGTGCGCCGTTGGGGCACGCCGACAACCTTCGATTTCCCAGTGCAGGACCACGTGGCCCTGGGCGAGAAATTCGGCTGGCTGGACTTCGAAACCGCCGCCAAGCTGTCGGGCGCCCGTTTCGCCCTGTTGCGCGGGCCGATCGCGCGCCTGCATCGGGCCCTGGCGCAGTTCATGATCAACCTGCACGTCACCGAACACGGCTACGAGGAAGCCTACACCCCGTACCTGGTCCAGGCCCCGGCGCTGCAGGGCACCGGTCAGTTGCCGAAGTTCGAGGAAGACCTGTTCAAGATCAGCCGCGACGGCGAGGCCGACCTGTACCTGATCCCGACCGCCGAAGTGTCGCTGACCAACATCGTGGCCGGCGAGATCGTCGACGCCAAGCAGCTGCCGATCAAGTTCGTCGCCCACACGCCGTGCTTCCGCAGTGAAGCCGGGGCGTCGGGCCGTGATACCCGCGGCATGATCCGCCAGCACCAGTTCGACAAGGTCGAGATGGTCCAGATTGTCGAGCCGTCGAAATCCATGGAAGCGCTGGAAAGCCTGACCGCCAACGCCGAGAAGGTCCTGCAACTGCTGGAACTGCCGTATCGCACCCTGGCGCTGTGCACCGGCGACATGGGCTTCAGTGCGGTCAAGACCTACGACCTGGAAGTCTGGATTCCGAGCCAGGACAAGTACCGCGAGATCTCGTCGTGCTCCAACTGCGGCGACTTCCAGGCCCGCCGCATGCAGGCGCGTTTCCGCAACCCGGAAACCGGCAAGCCGGAACTGGTCCACACCCTCAATGGCTCCGGCCTGGCGGTGGGGCGTACCCTGGTGGCGGTGCTGGAGAATTACCAGCAGGCCGACGGTTCGATCCGTGTGCCTGAGGTGTTGAAACCCTACATGGGCGGCATCGAGGTCATCGGCTAAATGGACTATTTGCCACTGTTCCACAACCTGCGCGGCAGCCGCGTGCTGGTGGTCGGCGGCGGGGAGATTGCCTTGCGCAAATCCCGACTGCTGGCCGATGCCGGCGCGTTGCTGCGGGTGGTCGCACCCGACATCGAACCGCAGTTGCGGGAACTGGTCAGTGGCAGCGGCGGCGAGTGTATCCAACGCGGTTACCTTGAGTCGGATCTGGACGGTTGCGGGCTGATCATTGCCGCCACCGACGACGAACCGCTCAATGCCCAGGTCTCGGCCGACGCCCATAAGCGTTGCGTGCCGGTCAACGTGGTGGACGCGCCGGCCCTGTGCAGCGTGATCTTCCCGGCGATCGTCGACCGCTCGCCCTTGGTGATCGCGGTGTCCAGTGGCGGCGACGCGCCGGTGCTGGCGCGGCTGATCCGGGCCAAGCTGGAAACCTGGATTCCCTCGACCTATGGGCAGTTGGCCGGGCTGGCGGCGCGTTTTCGCAATCAGGTCAAGCAACTGTTTCCCGATGTCCAGCAGCGCCGGGCGTTCTGGGAAGAGGTGTTCCAAGGTCCTATCGCCGACCGCCAACTGGCCGGGCAGGGCGGCGAAGCCGAGCGCTTGCTGCGGGAAAAGATCGACGGCCAGGCGCCGAGCGCGCCGGGCGAAGTCTATCTGGTGGGGGCCGGGCCGGGTGATCCGGACCTGTTGACCTTCCGCGCCTTGCGTTTGATGCAGCAGGCGGACGTGGTGCTGTACGACCGCCTGGTGGCGCCGGCGATCCTCGAACTGTGCCGGCGTGATGCCGAGCGCATCTACGTCGGCAAGCGCCGCGCCGAACACGCCGTGCCCCAGGACCAGATCAACCAGCAATTGGTGGACTTGGCCCGCCAGGGCAAGCGCGTGGTGCGGTTGAAGGGCGGCGATCCGTTCATCTTCGGTCGCGGCGGTGAAGAGATCGAAGAGCTGGCGGCCCATGGCATCCCGTTCCAGGTCGTCCCGGGCATCACCGCCGCCAGTGGTTGCGCGGCCTACGCCGGGATCCCGCTGACCCATCGCGACTACGCCCAATCGGTGCGTTTCATCACCGGCCATCTCAAGGACGGCACCAGCGACTTGCCGTGGGCCGACTTGGTGTCGCCAGCGCAGACGCTGGTGTTCTACATGGGCTTGGTCGGCCTGCCGATGATCTGCGACGAGCTGATCAGGCACGGTCGCGGGGCGGATACGCCGGCGGCATTGATCCAGCAAGGCACCACGTCGAACCAACGGGTCTTTACCGGTACTTTGGCGGACTTGCCACGGCTGGTGGCCGAGCATGAGGTGCATGCGCCGACGCTGGTGATCGTTGGGGAAGTGGTGCAGTTACGCGAGAAACTGGCCTGGTTTGAAGGGGCTCAGGGGCAGGTCTAGGAAGACCCGCACCGTTGATCGTTCCCACGCTCCGCGTGGGAATGCCGCCCAGGACGCTCCGCGTTCCGCCTTGGAGTGACGCAGAGCGTCACCGGATGCATTCCCACGCGGAGCGTGGGAACGATCTCAATGGCGCTGCCAAATCCCTTTCCCACTCAACCTTTCCCGATCATGGGCGACCGTAAAGTCCTGCTTCGGCCCCTTGGGCACGATCCCGTTAGGGTTGATGGTCTTGTGGCTGCCGTAGTAATGGCCCTGGATATGGGTGAAGTCCACGGTTTCGGCAACGCCCGGCCACTGATACAACTCCCGCAACCAGTTCGACAGGTTCGGATAATCGGCGATGCGCCGCAGGTTGCATTTGAAGTGACCGAAATACACCGCGTCGAAACGGATGATCGTGGTGAACAGGCGGATATCCGCCTCGGTCAGGTATTCACCAGCCAAGTAGCGCTTGGTCGCAAGCAAGGCCTCCAGCCGGTCCAGTTCGGCGAATAAACCGTCGAACGCTTCTTCGTAGGCCGCTTGGGTGGTGGCGAACCCGGCGCGATACACGCCGTTGTTGACCGCCGGGTAGATCCGCTCGTTCAAGGCATCGATATCGCGGCGCAGGTGCTCGGGATACAGGTCCAGGTCGTTGCCCGTCAAACCATCGAAGGCACTGTTGAACATGCGGATGATTTCCGCCGATTCGTTGTTGACGATGCGTCGCTGGCGTTTGTCCCACAGCACCGGCACGGTGACACGGCCGGTGTAGTGCGGTGTGTCGGCGGTGTAGCGCTGATGCAGGAATTGCAGAGGGTCGAGTTTATCGCCTGTGGAGCCGTGGGCCTTGTCGAAGGTCCAGCCGTTTTCCAGCATCAGGTAGCTGACCACCGAGACGTCGATCAGGTCTTCCAGGCCTTTGAGCTTGCGGAAAATCAGTGTGCGATGGGCCCAGGGGCAGGCCAGGGAGACATACAAATGGTAGCGCCCGGCCTCGGCGGCAAAGCCACTCTCGCCCGAGGGCCCGGCGCTGCCGTCGGCGGTCACCCAATGACGGCGCTGCGCCTGTTCGCGCTGGAAGGTGCCATCCTTGCTTTCATACCACTGGTCCTGCCAGCGGCCCTCGACCAACAAACCCATCTGGATATCCTCGCTCAATAATCATTGGAGACGAGTCTATTCCCATAGGTTCGAACTAAAAGCGCAAAGGTTGGGCGTTAATGATCGGTTAAATCGAACGATCCCGCGCGTCCCAGTACTGCCGGGCTTTATCGAACGCTTCTTCGCGAGCCAGGCCCAGGCCGCGCAAGGCCAGTGCCATGGTGGCGATCAGCGCCAATTGCGGGTAGCTGTCCTCGACGTCACCGCGCCAGATCGCCTTCAAATGCTCGGGGTCGAGGCTCTCCGGTTTGACATGGCGCTGCTCGGCCAGGCGCGGCCATTCTTCGTCCCAACTGGCGCCGCCGGTGGTGCCGTACAGGTGGCTGTCGGCGTCCGGGTTGATCTCGATTTCGCCGCCGTCGCCCTTGATCACGATGGCGGTATCACCGAGCAAGCCGCTGGCATCGCGATGCACGGCCTGGTAGCCCGGATGGAAGATGCTTTGCAAGCCGCAACGGGCGCCCAGTGGATTGAGAATCCGGGCCAGGGAATGGATCGGCGAGCGCAGGCCCAGGGTGTTGCGCAAGTCGATCATCCGCTGCATTTGCGGCGCCCAGTCCACCAGCGGCATGAAGGCCAGGCCGCCGTTGTCCAGCGCGCTGCCGACCTGTTGCCAGTCCCGGCACAGCGGGATCTGCAGCAAGCCCAGCAATTGTTCGGTGTAGAGGCGACCGGCCGTGTGAGCGCCGCCGCCGTGCATGAAAATTCGCACGCCGTTCTGGCCCAGGCACTTGGCCGCCAGCAGGTACCACGGCAAATGGCGCTTCTTGCCGGCGTAGGTCGGCCAGTCGAGATCCACCGTCAACGCCGGGACCACCAGGCGTTCACGCAGGGCTTCGGTGAAGCCGGCCATTTCCTCGGCGCTTTCTTCCTTGTGCCGCAGCAGCATCAGGAAGGCGCCCAGCTGGGTGTCCTCGACCTGTTCATCGAGCACCATGCCCATGGCTTCGCGGGCTTCTTCGCGGGTCAGGTTGCGGGCGCCGCGCTTGCCTTTGCCAAGGATGCGCACGAACTGGGCGAACGGGTGTTCGGCCGGGGTCTCAAGGGTCAGTGCTGGAAAATCGGTCATAAGCAATTCGTCGGTTTGGGCAGGCCCGCCAGCTTGGCGGCGAGTTTGGCGGGAGTGCCTTTGAACAATCGGTTCAGGTGCAGGCTGTTGCCTTTGTCCGCCCCCAGTTTCAGTGCCGTGTACTTGATCAGCGGCCGGGTTGCGGGGGAGAGCTGGAATTCGTCGTAGAAACCCCGTAGCAGTTCAAGGATTTCCCAGTGTTCGGGACTTAACTCGATGTCCTCGGCGCTGGCCAGGGCCGTGGCGACTTCGGCCGACCAGTCGTCCAGGTCAGCCAGGTAGCCGTCCTTGTCCAGCGCGATGGCGCGGTCGCCCACGTTCAGCGTGTTCATAGCCAGGTGTTGACCTTGTCGTGCTCGATCGATAGCTCGACGAAACCTGAGTAGTTGATGGCTTCGGCCCAGTCTGGTGTGTCCAGGGCGCGGGCCTGGAGGTCTTCGGCGAGCACGAACAGCTTCACGCCGGCGGCCTGCAGCACTGCAAACGGTGGGCTGGCCGGTTGCAACGCGTACGTCGCGTCGCCGCACAGCAGCAGCGCATCCTGATTGCCCAGCACCCGCAGGCAACTGGCGAGGCGGTTATCGCCGAAGGGCGAATGAGACAACACATGCAAAGTCGACATCAGAGGGTGATCACCTGGTCGTAACGGTCGATGAGCGCGGCGATGTCCGGCGCGCTCAGTACTTTCACCTCGCCCAGGGCCAGGGCAGCGCTGGCAACGCCACGTTCGGCGGCACTGTCAGCGCAGAGGAACAGGTCTTCGACGCCGAACATCGGCAACGCCTGCAGGTTGGCGCTCAGGTCCTTTTGCTGGAGCGCCTTGGCGTTTTGGCCGGCGGTGAGCTGGAACACGCCGTCATCGAGAAACAGCAAGCCGATGGGCAGGTCGAACGCACCGCCGGCCAGGACGATGTCCAGGGCTTCACGGGCGCCGGGGCCGGACCAAGGGGCCTGGCGGCTGATCAGCAATAAAGACTTGGCCATTCACGCGCCTCCAAAACAGATCAAGCGGTCGGCGTCCTGGATCGCATCGTGCAACTGGCCCAGCCCGGACAAGGCCCAGGGCGCTTCGACGCTGGCCGCCGCACGCTGGTAGCGCAGGGCTTCTTCCTCGTTCAACACGCCACGACGCAACGCCGCCGCGATGCAGACCACGCCGTCGAGCCGGTTGTCGCTGACGAATGCGCGCCACTGCTGGGGCAGGTCCTGTTCGTCCTGGGGCGCGACGACACTGGCGCAGGCGTTATAGACGCCGTCCTGATAGAAAAACAGCCGCACGATCTCATGCCCACCTGCCAGCGCCGCCTGGGCAAACAGCAAGGCACGGCGCGAGGAGGGCGCATGGGCGGCGGAAAACAGCGCGATGGCGAACTTCATGACAGACCCGATCAGCAAAACTGCGGCCATGATAAAGCTTTATGGGCGGTGGGGCGATTGCCAGGAGATTCAACACAAGGGCATGCTTTGAATACTTTGTGGCGAGGGGATTTATCTTGTGGCGAGGGGATTTATCCCCGTTGGGTCGCGTAGCGGCCCCTCTTTCAGTCGCCGTGGCCTGTCTGATACACCGCGTTGACGGGTCAAGGGGCTGCTTTGCAGCCCAACGGGGATAAATCCCCTCGCCACAGGTGGTCTGCCATGTCCCCGGTCCAAACAGTGCTATTCAATCCATACGAGCTACTGCTTGAGTCCATGCAACTGGCAATACTCCGCCCACTCCATCCCCGCCATCTCCGCCACTTCCCTGTGCACTTCCAGGCGCTGGGCCTGGTACTCCTCGGGCGAGGCGGCGGTCAGTTGCAAAGTCAGTTCCCAGGCAAACAGGCCCAGGCGCTCGGCCTCGGCTTCGAACGCTTCGTGCAAGCGCTCGGCGCGGTACTGCGCAGCGGTCTCGCCCTTGACCTGGGCCAGCAGCGGGTTGAGATGGTCCAGTTCGTGGCGCAGTTCGGGGCGCTCATCGAGAAACTTTGCCAAGGCCCGTTCGTGTTGCTGTTCGGTTGCCGCCATGGTCACTCCTTGGGGGATGCAGACTGCTTCTTGCTGGCCTTGGCCGCAGCCGCCAGGCATTCGAGGGCGAATTGTTCGGTGTAGGTCATCTGGATCGGCGTGGTTTCGCCCTTGACGGTGCGTTCGCCGTCGAGGATGTAGCGAATCCGCTTGTCGGTGACGCCGATTCGCTTGGCGATCCACGAAGGTGTCTGGCCGATCTGGCTGATCAGTTTGTCGGCATATTCCGGGGTGGGCTTGTAGAACTCGGCGTTGGGGGTCATGGGGATTCCGCGTGGCTGGTGGCGATGGCGCGACAGATTGCGTGAATCGGTGCTCGCTGTCGCGGGTAAATTTCAGTAAAGCAGCACGATGGCTCGGGCCGCAGTGCTACAGTCCGTTTTTTTTCGATGAATGAACGCAATGCGAATGTTGACGGTGGCCCTGGCCGCCACTTTGCTGGTCGGCTGCGCGGGTTCGGCGATGAACGAGGCTCGGACCCAGGCCCCTTACAAGACCCTGACCTCGGACAAGCCGGAACAGGTCGTGGCCCAGTGCGTGCAGTTTTCCTGGCAGGACGAAGCGGTATTCGGTGTCGATGCCGGCGCCTACCTGCAACCGGGCAAGAAAGGTGGCTCTACGGTCTACACCCGCTCCGCCGAATCGTTTGTCGATTTGCACGCCGGTGCGACGGGCACCGAGTTGAGTTATTACGCCAAGCATGACGACTTCGTGGCCAAGCGCCGGTTGGCGGCGTTGGCGACTTGCTTGTAAGCAGCTCGCACTAATGCCCCGGATCCTATGTGGGGGCGGGCTTGCTCGCGAAAGCGTCGGGTCAATCGACATCGATGTTGAATGTTAAGCCGTCTTCGCGAGCAAGCCCGCTCCCACAGGGGGTTGTGCTTCAGGTGTCCAGGCGCTTCTGGAAGAAGAAGCGCTGGTGGCCCGGCGGGTAGTCGTCGATCAGGCCGCACTCGGTGAAACCGTGTCTGCAGTAGAACGCCGGGGCCTGGAAGTCGAAGGTGTCCAGCCAGATGCCCACGCAGTTTTTCTCCCGGGCCAGTGCTTCGGCCATCTGCATCAGGGTCGAGCCGGTGCCCTGGCCCCGGGCCTGTTCCGGCACCACCAGCAGCTCGATATACAGCCAGCGAAAAAACACTCGGCCGTAGAGCCCGCCGACAATTTCGCCTTTCTCGTCCCGCACCAGCCAAGCCACCAGTTCAGGTGCACTTCCACCGGTCTTGGCGGTGTTATAGGCGCGCAGCGGGGCGAGGATGGCTTGGCGTTCTTCGTCGGTGGGTGTGTCCGTGCGTTCGATTCGTAGCGTCATCGGCGATGTCCCTATTCCGTCAAGATCAAGCGCAGGAGCCTATCCCAAAGGCTGCCGTGACGTCATCCGGTCGGCGGGGAAACAGGCGCATTACGCAAACCAGGCCATACTGCCTAATGCTTTTGAAGCGATCCCTATCCCAAAAAACAAGAAGAGACCGACTCATGAAGTTCGAATCCTTGGCCCGGACCCTCATCGCGACGTCACTGACCCTCGGTTGTTTATCGACGTACGCCGCTTCCCTGGCACCGGTGGCGGCCGAGAACGGCATGGTGGTCACCGCCCAGCACCTAGCGACCCATGTGGGTGTCGACGTGCTCAAGAACGGTGGCAATGCCGTGGATGCGGCGGTGGCGGTGGGCTATGCCCTGGCGGTGGTGTACCCGGCGGCGGGCAACCTGGGCGGGGGTGGTTTCATGACCCTGCAATTGGCCGACGGTCGCAAGACGTTCCTGGATTTCCGCGAAAAGGCCCCTCTGGCCGCCACCGCCAACATGTATCTGGACAAGGACGGCAACGTCGTGCCCGAACTCAGTACCCGCGGCCACCTGGCGGTAGGCGTGCCCGGCACCGTGTCCGGCATGGAGCTGGCGTTGAGCAAGTACGGCAGCAAACCCCGGGCGGAATTGATCGCCCCGGCCATCAAGTTCGCCGAGGAAGGCTTCGCCCTGGAGCAGGGTGATGTCGATCTGCTGGAAACCGCCACCGATGTGTTCAAGAAGGACATGCGCGACTCCGGTGCGATCTTCCTGCACAACGGCGAGCCCATGCAGGTCGGCCAGAAGCTGGTGCAAAAAGATCTCGCCAAGACCCTGCGGGAAATCTCCGCCAAGGGCGCCGACGGTTTCTACAAGGGCTGGGTCGCCGATGCCCTGGTCACCTCCAGCCAGGCCAACAAAGGCATCATCACCCAGGCCGACCTGGACAAGTACAAGACCCGCGAGCTCGCCCCGGTGGAGTGCGACTACCGTGGCTACCACATCATCTCGGCACCGCCGCCCAGTTCCGGCGGGGTGGTGCTGTGCCAGATCATGAACATCCTCGACGGTTATCCGATGAAGGACCTGGGGTTCCATTCGGCCCAGGGCATGCACTATCAGATCGAAGCCATGCGCCACGCCTACGTGGACCGCAACAGCTATCTGGGTGACCCGGATTTCGTGAAGAACCCCATCGACCATCTGCTGGACAAGAACTACGCCGCCAAGCTGCGGGCCGCGATCGAGCCGCAAAAAGCCGGCGACTCGCAGAAGATCAAGCCCGGGGTGGCGCCCCATGAGGGCAGCAACACCACCCATTACTCCATCGTCGACAAGTGGGGCAACGCCGTTTCGGTTACCTACACCTTGAACGACTGGTTCGGCGCGGGCGTCATGGCGAGCAAGACCGGGGTGATCCTCAACGATGAAATGGACGATTTCACCGCCAAGGTCGGCGTGCCCAACATGTATGGCCTGGTGCAGGGCGAGGCCAACGCCATCGCGCCGGGCAAGGCGCCGCTGTCATCCATGAGCCCGACCATCGTCACCAAGGACGGCAAGACGGTCATGGTGGTAGGCACCCCGGGCGGCAGCCGGATCATCACCGCGACGTTGCTGACCATCCTCAACGTGATCGACTACGGCATGAACCTCCAGGAGGCGGTCGATGCGCCGCGTTTCCATCAGCAATGGATGCCGGAGGAAACCAACCTGGAGACGTTCGCGGCCAGCCCCGATACCCAGAAACTGCTGGAGAGCTGGGGGCACAAGTTTGCCGGCCCGCAGGACCCCAACCACATCGCCGCGATCCTGGTCGGCGCGCCGTCATTGGGTGGCAAGCCAGTGGGCAAGAACCGCTTCTATGGCGCCAACGACCCCCGTCGCAACACTGGGTTGTCGCTGGGTTACTGATGGGGTGCGCGGCTGCGACACGGTTTGAAGAGGGAAGGTCATGAACACCGCATTGCTGATTATCGATGTCCAGAACGCGCTGTGCAGCGGCGAAGAGGAATGCTTCGACAGCCAGCGCATCATCCGGACCATCAGTGACCTCGGTGCCAGGGCCCGGGCTGCCGGCCGGACGGTGATCCTGATCCAGCATGAAGAGCTGGAAGGGGCGCTGACCCATGGCGCCGCCGGCTGGCAACTGGCCGTCGGCCTGTCGACCGCGGCGGATGACCTGCGGGTGCGCAAGACCACTCCCGATGCTTTCTACCAGACCGACCTGCAACCTTTGCTGCAGGCCCGGGGCATCGACCGCCTAGTGATCTGCGGGCTGCAAACCGACTATTGCATCAATGCCACCGTGCGCCAGGCCCATGCCCTGGGGTACGACGTGGTCCTGGCGGCCGATGCCCACTCCACCGTGGACAACGGCAGCATGGCGGCCGAGCAGATCATCGCCAACCACAACAACCGGCTGGGGCGACTGAGCAGTGCGGTGTCGCGGATTGATGTAACGCCGGCTGCCGAAATCCGCTTGTAGCCGATACTCACTGTTTGGGCTGGAGCAGCAGACCTATGGCTCAGCGTCGAGGATGGTTTTTCACGGCGCGCCAAGCACCATCGTCCAATACACCCGCGCATCGCTGCGCGAGTCGCTGGCCGACGCTGCGCCCATCTGCGTGAACATCGGGTTCATCAGGTTGGCGCAGTGTCCGGGGCTGGCGAGCCAATCGTGCAGGGTCTGGCTCGGTGAGCGTTGGCCGGCGGCGATGTTCTCGCCCAATTTACGCCCGCGAAAGCCGGCGCTCCTGGCGCGATCGGAGGTGGAGCGACCGTCCGGGTCGCGATGGGCGAAATAATTGTCCTGGGCCATCGACCGGCTGTGGCCTTGGGCGGCCGTTCCCAATGCGGCGTTCCAGCTCAGCGGCCGAGTGGCCGCGAAGCGCTGGCGTCCGCACATCCTTGGCTTGGCCCTGGCGGCGTTGACCTGGGCCAGCAGCGTCTTGTCCGCCGAACCCACGTCGCTCATCCGCGTGCCACCCATGGGCTGCGCCAACACCAGGCGCCACTCGTCACCGACCCGATTGACGCCGATATCGGCGTACTGGTTATCCAGTAGCGCCGCGCAATGCTCGTCCGCCAACATCTCGAAGGCCTCTTCGGCATCCCGTGCATCGGTCAGGCGGATGCTGCGCACGACCCAGGCTTGATAGCCGGCGTCCTGCAAGGTTTCCCGCAGGCCACCGCGAAAGCCGATCGGCAAGCCCAGGTTCGAACGCAGCACCAGCGGCTGCGTGGCGCGCACCGTGCGCCACTCACAACGGCGGGTCTGGCTGCGGAAGTCGTTGATGGCGTCCACCAGTTGCCTTTCGCCGCGCGCATGGGCGGGGCTGGTGAATAAGGGAAACAAGGCAAGCAGGCACAGCGAAACGAAACGGCAAGAGCGAACAAGGTGGCGCATGGGGCGAACGGCTCAAGAGAGGGAGTTGCTTTAGCGCCAAGCTTGGCGCCGATCAGCTGGAAAACCCCTGGTCGCAGGTTGGCAAGGTTTTCACGGCTGGGGTAGGACTGTGGGTTTGGAAACTAGTTTCAGGGGATGGGGACTTGTCTGTGTGCTCGCCCAATACCCTGTAGGAGCTGCCGAAGCTGCGATCTTTTGATCTTGACCTGTTGAGCGTTCGCTCGTGTCTCAATTGTCTGGGAAAAGATCGCAGCCTCGCTTCGCTCGACAGCTTCTACGGTCAAGCGGGGAAAAATCCCATCGCCACAGTGGATTCAGTCAGTTCAATTCGCCGTTCCAGCCACAGGCACCTTGACCCGTTCAACCTTGCGATAGGTCAGCAGCACGATGCCGGTTACCACAATCGCGCCGCCCATCACTTGGCCCAGGTTGAGCATCTGGTCCAGCACCAGCCAGCCGATCAGCAGTGTCGCCAGCGGTTCGATGTTCATCACCGGAGCGTTGCGTGGCATGTTCAGGCGGGGCACGGAAATGAACAGCACGATGAACCCGGTACCATAGAGCACCACCAGGGTCGCCAGGGCCAGCCAGCCGGTGCTGCTGGCCGGCAGGTCGAAACCGCCGGGTAGGGCACCGGTCAGGCCGGCGAGGTTGACGCTGCTGAACACGATGAAAATCGTCAACAGGCTGCGTACCGAACCGCGCACCTGGGACAATTTGTGGTCGGTGATCCACAGCGCGCAAGCGAACACGCAGGCGGCGCAGAAGGCCAGGCCCACCCCGAGCAACCATTGCGGGCCGACGTCCTGTGCGGAGGATAAGCGTGCCGGCACTTCCAGCACGAACACCAGCCCCACCAGGATCATGCCCATCAATGCGGCGGTGCGCGCCGTCGGGCGGGGGCCGCCCAATGCCCAGGTCAGCAAGGCCAGCAGGATCGGAAACACGTTGCCCACCAACAGGGCCAACGCCACCGGCACGCGCGCCACGGCGGAGTACAGGCACAGGCTCTGGGCGGCGATCAACAACCCCAGGGTCAACTGCCAACGCCACGCCCCGGGCGGCAGGCGCAGACGCTGGCGTTGCCAGAGCACCATCGTCGCCAATACCAGCAGCGTCCCGCCCGAGCGCAGCAGGATCGCCAGCAGCACCCCGGCACCGTCGTCGAAGGCGGCCCGGGCGGCGACATGGTTGCCGGCGAAGGCGCAGCCCATGCACAGCAGGACGAGCACCGCGAGATGGCGGGGTAGTGGCGTGGGGGTATCAGGTGTGACAGTGGAGCGGGTCATGGCAGGTGTCTCGAAGGCGGCCGCCAAGGCAAAAGGCCTCGAGCGGTTATTTTTAGTTATAGGTTGTCGTACGACTAAGGGCTTTTTACCCCATGGGGTGGTAACAGACAAGTTCCCTCGCTACAGCGTATGTCTCGTACATTGTCCGGCGCTTTGCTGTAAAACAAACCTGGCCGCTGTGTCGTTTACAGCCTTGCCCTTTTTGCGGATTAACTCATGCGCCTGGCTGATTTCATTCTCGACAATATCGAGCCGATTCTTCAGGCGTGGGAAGACTTCGCCAAAACCATCACCCCCGCGTCCATTGGCATGGATTCCATTGCCTTGCGCGACCATGCCGAACAGATGCTGCGCACCATCGCCGCCGACCTGCGCACTTCGCAAACGCGCAAGGAGGCGATTGCCAAGTCCCACGGGGAGGCGCTGGCGACGGATACCGAAACCGCCGCCGAAACCCATGCGGTCATCCGCCAGTCCTCGGGTTTTACCGTGGAGCAAATGGTCTCCGAATACCGGGCCCTGCGCACCAGCGTGCTCATGCTCTGGATGCCGCATACGCAGCTGGATCACAAGCAGGTCATGGACGATCTGATTCGCTTCAACGAGGCCGTGGACCAGGCCTTGGCCGAGTCTGTCGTCAGCTACTCCGGGGCGGTGGATGCATCGCGCAACATCTTTCTCGGAATTCTCGGGCACGACCTGCGCAGCCCCTTGGGCGCGATCCTGCTGAGTTCCGAAGTGCTGCTCCGGGCGGGGGACCTGCCCGCCAAAGCCACCAAGATCACTTCGCGCATCTACACCAGCGTAAAGCGCGCCAAC
The DNA here is from genome assembly GCF_900115235.1 of Pseudomonas sp. NFACC24-1. NCBI lineage: Bacteria > Pseudomonadati > Pseudomonadota > Gammaproteobacteria > Pseudomonadales > Pseudomonadaceae > Pseudomonas > Pseudomonas sp. NFACC24-1. The sequence continues at coordinate 53,647 of NZ_FOVS01000012.1, read as the reverse complement.
AAAATCGTTGGCGATCTGCTGGATTTCACCCGAACCCAACTCGGCTCGGGTATTCCGGTGCGACGCTTCAACGGTGACCTGGTACTGGCCTGCGAGGGCATGGTGGAGGAGGCGCGGGCCTATCATCCGGAAAGCAAAATCATCTTTGAAACGACCGGTGCCCTGGAGGGGCTGTTCGATCAGGCTCGCATGGAGCAGGTCTTCGCCAACCTGATTGGCAATGCCGTCCAGCATGGCACCGAAGGCACGCCGATTACCGTTTCGGTGAGCGCTGAAAAGGATATGGCAGTGATCGCGATCAACAACCAGGGCAAGCCTATCGAGAAAGATGCCATTGCCAGAATCTTCAACCCGATGGTTCGAAATCTGCGTGAAACGCAGTACGGTTCCACGGCCGGGCTCGGACTGGGCTTGCACATCGCTTCAGCGATCGTATCGGCCCATAAGGGCACCATCGACGTGCATTCTAAGGCGCGAGTCGGCACCACCTTTACTGTGCGTATACCGCTGCATCCGGACTGATCGATTGTGCGGATGGGCCTTTTCGTATTCTTGTACGATGTCTTATCACAGGGTAAAACTGTCGTCCCGTCCAATAATAATTAACGGAGACGCACGATGGATGTTTCGCAATCTGCAACCGCCGCCGATCAGGGCCGCCGGGTGTTCCTGAAAAAATCCCTGGTGGTCTCGGCCGCCGCCGCCACCCTTGGCAACTTGCCCGGGCTTGCCCAGGCCGAGCCCTTGAGCCAGCGTTACCCAGACCCGCTGATCAATATCCTTGACCCCAGCTTCATGGACTTGCGCATCTTCAACGCCAGCGTGGAGAAGCTCGCCACCGGCCTGCGTTGGGCAGAGGGGCCAGTGTGGGTCGGTGACGGGCGTTATCTGCTGGTCAGTGACATTCCCAACAACCGCATCGTGCGCTGGGATGAAATCACCGGCGGGCTGTCGGTGTACCGAGAAAATGCCAATTTCTCCAACGGCATGTGCCGCGATCGGCAGGGGCGGCTGCTGGTGTGCGAAGGCTCCACCACCTCCAGCGAAGGCCGGCGCATCACCCGCACCGAGCACAACGGCACCCTCACCGTGCTGGCGGACAGTTTCGAGGGCAAGCCTTTCAACTCGCCCAACGACATCGTCTGCAAGAGGGACGGTTCGGTCTGGTTCACCGACCCGCCGTTCCAGACCGGCAACAACTACGAGGGGCACAAAGTCACGCCCGTCCAGCCCCATGCGGTGTATCGCATCGACGGTGAAACCGGCAAGGTCAGTCGGGTGATCGACGACCTGGCGGGGCCGAACGGGTTGTGTTTTTCCCCGGACGAAAAAATCCTCTATGTGGTCGAAGGCCGGGCCAAGCCCAACCGCTTGATCTGGGCCATCGCCGTCAAAGACGACGGCACCCTGGGCGAGCGGCGCAAGCACATCGAAGGCTTGGATTACGCGGCGATCGACGGGATCAAGTGCGATGAAAGCGGCAATCTCTGGTGCGGCTGGGGCGGCAACGGCGACCCCAAGGCCGACCTGGAAAAGCTCGACGGCGTGCGGGTATTCAACCCCGAAGGCAAGGCCATCGGGCACATCTCCCTGCCGGAGCGCTGCCCCAACGTCTGCTTCGGCGGCCGGGAAGGCAATCGGCTGTTCATGGCCGGCAGCCACTCGTTGTACTCGCTGTTCGTGAATACACGGGGGGCGACGTTTGCCTGATGCAACAACTGATCTTCAGCCTGTTGACCATTGTGGCGAGGGGATTTATCCCCGCTGGGCTGCGAAGCAGCCCTGAGCTCAGTCAACCTCATGAGCCTGATACACCGAGATGCCAGGCTTTAGGGCCGCTTCGCGGCCAGCGGGGATAAATCCCCTCGCCACAGGTTCCTTGTCATGCCAAAGGAGCCGTACTGCCCCGCACCGTCAACTCAAACGGCAACACCACATGCCGTTCGGCAATCGGCTTTTTCTCGATCAGGGCAATCAGCATCTCCACCGCTTTTTGCCCAAAGATCTCGGCGGGCTGCGAAATGGTCGTCAGGGGCGGGTCGCAGTAGGCGGCGAACGGGATGTCGTCAAAGCCCACCAGGGAAATATCCTCGGGCACTCGCAGGCCCATTCGCTTGATGCGCCTGAGGGCGCCGATGGCCATTTCGTCGTTTTCACAGAACAGCGCACTGGGGCGATCAGCCAACGCCAGCATCGCGCCAGCACCGTCGTCACCGGCCTTCAAGGTGAAGTCGCCATGGCAGATCAGACTGGGGTCGACGGCGATGCCGGCCCGGTGCAGGGCATCCTGGTAGCCGGCCACGCGGTCCAGGGTCAGGGGGCTGCTGCGCGGTCCCTTGATGATGCCGATGCGGCGATGGCCGAGGCCGATCAGGTGTTCGGTCATGGCCTGGGCGGCGGCTCGGTTGTCCAGGCTGATAGTCGGGTAGGGGGCACCTTTGACCACTTCGCAGGCGTTGACCAGCGGCAGGCTGTCGGCACCAGTGGGTATCGATTCGAAAGGATCGCTGGCACGCAACTGGATCACCCCGTCGGCCTGGTGGGCGTAGACCAGGGCGGCGAACTCCCGCTCGATCTGCGCCCGACCCTGGGTGTCGCACAACAGCAATCGATAACCCGCCGCCTGCGCCGCCTGTTGCGCGCCACTGATGACCCGGGCGAAAAACGTGTTGGCGATGGCCGGCACCAGGATCACCAGGTTGCCGGTCCGGCGGGAGCGAAACTGCACCGCCATCAGGTTGGGCCGATAGCCGGCCTGTTCCACTGCCGCGTTGACCTTGTCCCGTGTTTCGGGGAGTACCCGCTCGGGCGATTTCAGGGTTCTGGACACCGTGGCCACCGAAACACCCGCCAGCCGGGCCACCTCACGAATGTTGGACAAAATCACCTCGGGGAACAGGGGTACGGTGGGGGAGCTTACCGCAGGTTGAGCGCCTCACAAATATTCAACGGTGAACCCGTTGGGTTTGACACGCGGGGAAACTGAGCCTAGATTTCCGCCATGATGTAACCGGTTACATCGTCATCCTGACAGAAAGAGAATCGCGATGAATCCTGTAGCACCGAAAATAAGAATGGGCTTCGTCGGCGGTGGAGAGGGCGCTTTCATCGGCCAGGCTCACCGTCAGGCCGCGGGCCTGGACGGCGGTTTCGAACTGGTGTGCGGCGCGTTCAGCCGCAACCCGCACAACACTCGGCAGACGGGTACGGCCCTGGGCCTGGCCGCGTCCCGTTGTTATCACGACTGGCAGCAAATGCTCGACACCGAAGCGCTGCTGCCGCTTGACCAGCGCATGGAATTGCTGGTCATCGTCACCCCCAATCATCTTCATGCACCCATCGCCAGCCAGGCCTTGAAAGCCGGTTTCCATGTGTTCAGCGAGAAGCCCGCCGCACTGGACCTCAAGCAATTGCTGGCCCTGCGCGAGGTGCTGCAGGGCAGCCGTTGCCTCTATGGCCTGGCCCACACCTACCTGGGCTATCCCATGGTGTGGCAGGCCCGGGACATGGTGCGCTCGGGCGTGATCGGCCAGGTGCGCAAAGTGCTGGTCGAGTACCCCCAAGGCTGGCTCAGCCAGGATGTCGCCGCCCAGGGCAATAAGCAGGCCGAATGGCGCGACGACCCCGGCCAGTCCGGCCTGGGCGGTTGCATCGGCGACATTGGTACCCATGCGTTTTCCCTGGCCGAGTTCGTCGCGGACCAACCGATCCAGCAACTATGCGCGGCGTTGGGCACGCACATTCCGGGGCGGCAACTGGATGACGATGCGGCGATGTTGTTCAAGATGGCGGGTGGCGCCAGCGGTGTGTTGATCGCAAGCCAGGTCTGCACCGGCGAAGAGAACCCGCTGAAGCTTCGCGTCTACGGCGACAAGGGCGCCTTGGAATGGCGCCAGGAAGAGCCGGCAAGCCTGATCCATCGCGCCTTCGACCAGCCTTTGCGCACCCTGCGTAGCGGTCTCGGCCAGCCGTGGCTGTGCGCGGCGGCCACGCGGCGCATGCGTCTGCCGGCCGGGCATCCCGAGGGCTACCTGGAAGCCATGGCCAACCTCTACGGCGATTTCGCCCACGCCATTCGCAGCCATGTCGAAGGCCCCGACGCCCCGGGCGTACCGGGCATCGAGATCGGCTTGCGTGGCATGGCGTTCATCGAGGCCGCCATCCTCAATCACCGTGGCGACGCGAAATGGACCACCGTGCAAACCGGAGCATCCCTGTTGTGAATACCCTCGACAAGACACCCAGCGGCCTGCGCGGCCCGGGCATTTTCCTGGCGCAGTTCATGTCCGCCGAAGCCCCGTTCGACACCCTGGCCAACATCGCCCAGTGGGCCGCTTCACAAGGCTACAAGGCCATTCAACTGCCGACATCGGGCACGCAATACATTGACCTGGCCCGGGCCGCCGAGAGCCAGGTCTATTGCGATGAGCTCAAGGCCACCTGTGCCCAGGCCGGTGTCGAGATCAGCGAGTTATCGACGCACCTGCAAGGCCAGTTGGTGGCGGTGCACCCGGCGTTCGACGCGCTGTTCGATGACTTCGCCCCGGCCCATTTGCGTGGCCAGCCCCAGGCGCGGACCGAGTGGGCGATCGAGCAACTCAAGCTGGCCGCCCGCGCCAGCCAGCGGCTGGGTCTCAAGGCCCATGCGACGTTTTCCGGCGCGCTGCTGTGGCCGTATCTCTACCCCTGGCCGCAGCGGCCGGCGGGCCTGGTGGAGCAGGGGTTCGCCGAACTGGCCCGACGCTGGTTGCCGATTCTCGATTGTTTCGACGCGGCGGGGGTGGACCTGTGCTACGAGATCCACCCCGGCGAAGACCTCCACGACGGCGCCTCGTTCGAACGTTTCCTGGAGGCGGTCGATCATCACCCACGGGCGGCGATTCTCTACGACCCCAGTCATCTGCTGCTGCAACAGATGGACTACTTGGGCTTCATCGACCGATATCACGCACATATCCGCATGTTCCACGTCAAGGACGCCGAGTTCCGCCCCGATGCCCGTTCGGGGGTGTACGGCGGCTACCAGGGCTGGGTCGATCGTCCCGGGCGGTTCCGTTCCCTGGGGGATGGCCAGATCGATTTCAAATCGATCTTCAGCAAGCTGACCCAATACGATTTCAGCGGGTGGGCGGTCCTGGAGTGGGAATGTTGCTTGAAGGATTCACAACAGGGCGCCGCAGAAGGGGCGGCGTTCATCCAGCGGCACATGATCAGCAAGACCCGTAAGGCGTTCGACGATTTCGCCAGCGTCACGGCGGATGAGGATTCCAACCGGCGGTTGTTGGGCTTGCCCCCAATGCCGATGAGATAACCCTGTGGCGAGGGGATTTATCCCCGTTGGGCTGCGAAGGAGTCCTAAACCCTGGCATCCCGGTTCGCCCAGGTTGATTGAGTCGACTGTTTTTTGGGGCTGCTTCGCAGCCTAGCGGGGATAAATCCCCTCGCCACAGGAGCTCTGCAAAACTCCATTTTCACAAGAACAACAATAAAACGGTGACGCTCATGACCACGATGAATGCACGCCTCAGCGTGATGATGTTCCTGCAGTTCTTTATCTGGGGTGGCTGGTTCGTCACCCTCGGCACCTTCCTGTCCAGCACGCTGGGCGCCAGCGGGGGGCAGATCGGCATGGCGTTCTCCACGCAATCGTGGGGGGCGATCATTGCGCCGTTCGTCATCGGCCTGATCGCCGACCGTTTCTTCAACGCCGAACGGATCCTGGCGGTGTTGCACCTGCTCGGCGCGGTGTTGCTGTATCAGCTGTATTCGGCGGCGGATTTCAGCGTGTTCTACCCGTACGTGCTGGTGTACATGGTGGTCTACATGCCGACGCTGGCCCTGGTCAATTCCGTGGCCTTCCGGCAGATGCGCGATCCGGCGCTGGAGTTCTCCCGCATCCGGGTGTGGGGCACGATTGGCTGGATCGTCGCGGGCGTGGTGATCAGCTTCGTGTTCGCCTGGGATTCGCGCGAAGCGATCGCGGCAGGCGGCTTGCGCAATACGTTCCTGATGGCGGCCATCGCGTCCCTGGTCCTGGGGCTCTACAGCTTCACGCTACCGGCCACGGCGCCGCTCAAGGAACAGGCCAGCGTGGGCGGCGTCAAGCAACTGCTGGGGCTGGACGCGTTGGGTCTGTTGAAGGATCGCAGCTACCTGGTGTTCTTCATCGCCTCGATCCTGATCTGCATTCCCCTGGCGTTCTATTACCAGAATGCCAACCCGTTCCTGGCTGAAACCGGGATGACCAACCCAACGGCGAAAATGGCCATCGGGCAGGTCTCGGAGGTGTTGTTCATGCTGCTGTTGCCGCTGTTCATCCAGCGCTTCGGCATCAAGCTGGCATTGTTGGTGGGCATGTTGGCGTGGGCGCTGCGCTACGTGTTGTTCGCCTACGGCAATAACGGCGACCTGGCGTTCATGCTGTTCACCGGCATTGCCTTGCACGGCATCTGCTACGACTTCTTTTTTGTCTCGGGGCAGATCTACACCGACGCCAAGGCACCGGAGCGCTTTCGCAGCTCGGCCCAGGGCCTGATTACCCTGGCGACCTATGGTGTGGGGATGCTGATCGGCTTCTGGGTGGCGGGGCAGGTGACCGATCACTTTGTCGTGGCGGGCGGTCATGACTGGCAGAGCATCTGGCTGTTCCCGGCCGGTTTTGCGCTGCTGGTATGGGTCTGCTTCCTGTTTACCTTCCGTGGCCAGCAGGCGCTTGTTGCGCCGTCAAAGGCTTGAAGCAGGGCTGGGCGTCAGTCATTTGTGGCTGACGTCCAGTTTGGTGTAGGTCACTTTCCCGCCTTCGTTGGAATAACCCTTGTTGTCCAAGGTGTAGACACCGGCCTTGAAATAGAAGTTATAGCCGTACCAGGACGGGTCCAGTTTCACCTGTTTGCCACTGTTGCCGATCAGCACCGAGAGCTTGCCTTGCTTGTCCATCTGCAGCGAATAGGAGAAGGCCTTGTTCAGCGGCACGTTTGGCACGGTGTAGATCACCGGGCTTTTCTTGTCCTTGGGCTTGACCCGGTATTCCACGTCGATATTGCCGGTGCCCTTGGTGTAGCGGTACACCAGTTTCAACAACGGCGTGGGGGCATCCTTGGCGTGGATCTGCGCCACCACCACCCGGCCTTCGGAAGGCACCTGGTTCACCGCCAGGGTGCCCTTGAGGGTATTGGTGCCGCTGTTATAGCGCCAGTTGCGCAGCTTGCCGTCCTTGCCGGTTTCCCGCAGCTCGGAGCGCGGGTACTCGCTTTTACCGGTATGGGAACCGGTGACCGGCGCCCAGAAGACGATCCGCTGGCCGTTATTGTCGAAATACTTGTTTTTCAGGGTCGGCATGGCTTTGGTCGCCACGACCTGCGCCGGCGTTTGCACCGGCAGGGTAATGTTCCAGACAGTCAGGTCAATCATGATAAAACCCTCCAACGGGACCGGCCGCTACCTGGCGGCCGTCAAGACAGAAACTGCCTTCCGTGGCGCAGTTTTCATGTTATCGACAAGGGCCTGTTTCGCTGGAGGCGTACCTGACGGATGGCTCTGCGGCGAGCCTTTCAGGCACTGAATTGGGCGGATTAGGGTGTGTCAATTTATTGCTGATCGGTTAGAGTACGCGCCGCCCGAGAGACGGATCCCGGGCGTCTTCCCATGGAGCGTCAAATGAATCACATCAGCAAAGTTGTCGCCTGCACACTGTTGGGCCTGGCCCTGGCGGGTTGCACCGGCACCCCGATGAAAACCCAGCAATACGACAGCAGCCAATACACCGTTGTCGGCCACAGTGAAGCCAAGGCCACCGGCCTGCTGCTGTTCGGCCTGATCCCGATCCGCCAGAACAACCGTTTCGTACGCGCACAGACCGCGGCGATCAAGGCCAAGGGCGGCGACGCCATGATCAACACCCAAGTCCAGGAAAACTGGTTCTGGGCCTGGGTCCTGACCGGCTACACCACCTCGGTGTCCGGTGACGTGGTCAAGCTGAAAAGCGTTCAGTAACACCGTTGTTTTGATCGTTCCCACGCTCCGCGTGGGAATGCCGCCCGGGACGCTCCGCGTTCCGTTAAGCGTGACGCAGAGCGTCAGTGGATGCATTCCCACGCGGGAGCGTGGGAACGATCAATCATGCCCGATCCTCTGTCACTGTCCTCCCACCACCATATGCGTGAACGGCGCCACATACGCCTGCAACGTCACCAGCCCGCCCACCAGAATCGCCAGCACCACCGAGTGGAAAAACACGTAGCGCAGGATTTCGCCTTCGTGACCGTACCAACGGGTCGCGGTGGAGGCGACCACGATCGACTGCGCGTCGACCATCTTGCCCATCACCCCACCGGAACTGTTGGCCGCGGCCATCAACACCGGGCTGATGCCCAATTGCTCGGACGTGACCCGTTGCAAGCCGCCGAACAACACGTTGGAGGCGGTGTCCGAGCCGGTCAGCGCCACGCCGAGCCAGCCCAGCAGGGTGCCGAACATGGGGTAGAAAATGCCCGTGGCGGCGAAGGCCAGGCCCATGGTCGCATCCAGGCCCGAATACCGCGTGAGGAACCCCAGGGCCAACATCGCCACAATGGTGATCAGCGAGTAGCGCACCACCCAGAGCGTTCGCAGGTAGTGGTGCAGCAGTTGCGGAATGGAATAGCCCATCAGCAAGCCACCGAGAATCGCGGCCAGGAAGATGCCGCTGCCCGTGGCGGTGAACCAGTTGAACTTGTAGACCGCTTCCTCGGTTTTAGGCTGGGGCACCACGGGCGGGACTTTTTCGATCTGCTGGTGAATGGTGCCGAAGGTCACCAGGGGCGAGAAGATCGGATTGGCCTCGCGCATCGGCTTGCCTTGGGGGTCAAGCTTGGCTGATTGGGTCTGCGGGTCCAGCGCCGGACGGGTGTCGAACAGGTTCTTGAAGCCCTGGGTGCCCCAGGCGAACACGAACACCGTGAGGATGATCCACGGCATCCAGGCCCGTCCCACGGCGGGGCGGGTGTCGCTGGAAAACGCCGCGCTGGCGGTGGGTTTTTCATCCTCGCTGGCGTCGATCTTCGAGTTGTCGACCCGCCCGGACAGCGCGGCGGAGGTGTGCACCGTGGCCGGCTTCCAGACCTTGAGGAAACCGGTGAGGCAGGCCATGGAAATCAGCGCGGCGATGACGTCCACCAGCATCGGCCCGTGGTAGTTCGACACCAGGAACTGCGGGATGGCGAAGCTGACCCCGGCCACCAGGATCGCCGGCCAGACTTCCAGCATCTTGCGCCAGCCGGCGAAAGCCCAGATCAACCAGAACGGCACCAGCACCGAGAAAAACGGCAACTGCCGACCGACCATCATCGACAGCTCCATTTCATCCAGCCCGGTGACTTTGGCCAAGGTGATGATGGGCGTGCCCAGGGCGCCGAAGGCCACGGGCGCGGTGTTGGCGATCAGCGCCAGACCCGAGGCGGCCAAGGGGGAAAAACCCAGCCCGATCAGGATCGCCCCGGTCACCGCCACCGGTGTGCCGAAGCCCGCCGCGCCCTCAAAAAACGCGCCGAAGCAAAAGGCGATCAACAGCAGTTGCAGGCGCCGGTCGTCGGTGATGCGCGCGAGGGAGTCCTGCAGGACCTTGAACGAACCGTTCTCGGTGGTCAGCCGGTGCAGGAAAATGATGTTGAGCACGATCCAGCCGATGGGCAGCAGGCCGTTGGCCGCGCCATAAAGCGCCGCCGAACCGGCCATGCCAGCGGGCATGCCGAAGGCGAAAATCGCGATCAGCAAGGCCGAGGCCAGGGCCAGCAAGGCCGCCAGGTGTGCCTTGACATGAAAGAACGCCAGGGACGCCAACATCACCACCACCGGAACCGCCGCCAGGAGCGTGGACAGCACCGCATTACCGAAGGGATCGTAGACTTGTTGCCAGACCATGTTCCACCTCTGCTTTTTATTGTTGGAAGTGCAGGCCCCAGGGGGGATTGGCAGAGAAGTATAGGCGGGGATTTGTTCAGCGATTGCCCACCGACCCCCTGTGGCGAGGGAGCTGCTCCCGCTGGGCTTCTGTAGGCGCTGGCGAAGCCTGATCTTTTGTTCTTTCGCTTGAGATTGTAGGAGCTGGCGAAGCCTGCGATCTTTTGTTCTTTACGCTTGAGATTCAAGTGTCTGGGGAAAGATCGCAGCCTCGTTGCACTCGTCAGCTCCTACGCAGCTCCTACGGGCGCGGATCAGCGCTCACCTTCCTCCAGGCGAAGCCCGAGGCTCAAGCTATCGCAGCTTTGCGACCAGGCGACCAGCCAGTCGGGTATGGCTGGCGACTGTTCGGCCAGGCCCAGCCCGCGGATGAACTCAGCCGGTGCAATCGTGCCTTTGGCCGAGCGGAACAGGCCGCGCATGATCACCACTCCGACCACACGTCCCTGGCTGATGAAACGGTGCTCCATGAACGTCCATTTTTCGTCCCAGCCGAGCAGACGGGTGTGCACCTCGAACGCCTCGAACAGTTTCAATTCCCGCCTGAACTTGCCCCAGACATCCCCCACGATCGGCACCGCCCGGTTGCGCAACGCCACTTTGTAGGCGCCGCTGCGCAGCACGTAATCCATGCGTCCCACATCGGCCAACGTGAAGTAACGTCCGTTGGTGACGTGGCGATTGAGGTCCAGGTCCAGCGGCCATACCCGCATGCGCACCACCGTGGTGCCCAAGGGCGCCGCCGGCTTGCGCCACGGGCGGCGGAACAGCATCAGCAACAGTCGGAACCAGAGATTCATAAGTAAGCCGTGAAGAGGGAAAACGGCGCACTTTAGACCCCGTGCAGGGAGCGGGCTAGGTGCGAAAATGACGATTTGCGTGGCAATCGCGCATTTGGGGCATGTTCGAGCGGCTTTTGTGGCAGCGAGCTTGGGCCCGCTGTGTGGCGAAGCCGCCCCAAGAGTTTGTGTTGAAACAAAGAACCTGGGCCTGCTGCGCAGCCCAGCGGGGATAAATCCCCTCGCCACAAAGGAGTCGTGTCTGTTGGAGCGTGGTCAGTTCAGCCCTTCGCCGCCATCGCGGTTACTTCCACTTTCATGCCTTCAACCGCCAGCGCCGCCACACCCACCGCCGCACGCACCGGCCAAGGCTTGGCGAAGAAACGTTTGTAGACCTCGTTGAATGCGGCGCGGTCAGCCATGTCGGTCAGGTAGATGGTCAGGTGCAGGACCCGGTCCATTGAGCTGCCGGCGCCCTCCAGGGCGTTCTTGAGGGCTTGCAGTGTGCATTCACTCTGCCGGGTGATGTCACCCAGTTCCAGGCTGCCGTCGGCGTGGGTGGGGATTTGCGTGGAAATCAGCAGGCCACCGAAACCGGCGACGTCGGAGGAAATGGAGTCCGCATCCGGATCTGGAATAAACGTGATGTCTGGGTTGCTCATGCAAAGCCTCATGCTGGAAAAGAAAAAGGACCGCCGCAGTTTACCGTCCCTTGCTGCGGCGTTCCTGCATTCCTTTATCCGCATAGGACTGCGCCGCCGCGGGGCTGCGAATCAAAACCAGATGCAACGGCAGAGGCGTCAGCGGCGGCATCGTTCCCACAATGGATTTGTGGTGGGGCGGGATTTTCAGCTACACAGCCGAACCCCTGTGGGAGCGAGCTTGCTCGCGATAGCGGTGTATCAGCTTGCGAGGATGTTGGCTGTGCTGACGCCATCGCGAGCAAGCTCGTTCCCATACCGTTGCGCATTGATGAAGTCCACGAACGCCCGCAGCGGCGAGGGCAGGTAGCGGCGACCGGGGTAGTAGAGGAAGGGCCCGGTGAAGCGTTGCCACCAGGGTTCGAGCACTGGTTCGAGGACACCGCTGTCCAGGTACGGTCGCAGCCAGTCTTCGAACAGGTAGACGATGCCCAGACCGTCTACAGCGGCTTGCACCGACAGGTCCACCGCACCGCCAATGCGCGTGATCAACGGGCCGCTCGGGTCGACGCTAATGGTTTCGCCGTCACGCTCATACTCCCACAGCGGCATGGCGCCGCTGGGGAACTTGCCCCGCAGGCACGCGTGTTCCAACAGGTCCCTGGGATGTTCCGGCCTGCCCCGGGCATCGAGGTACGCCGGTGCGGCGGCCGTGGCGAAGCGCTGGAAGCGGGGGCCGATGGGGATGGCGATCATGTCCTGCTCAAGGCGTTCGTCGTAGCGAATGCCCGCGTCACAGCCGGCCGCGAGCATGTCGACGAAGCTCTCTTCGGTGATCACTTCCAGGCGGATGTCGGGATAGCTGTTCAGGAACGGCGTGATGATCGCCGGCAACACCAGCCGGGCCGCGCTGACCGGCACGTTCAGCCTGAGGGTGCCCGAAGGACGGTCGCGAAAGTCGTTGACCACGTCCATCGCCGCTTCGACCTCGCCCAGGGCCGGGACGATGCGTTCCATCAACCGGGCACCGGCCTCGGTCGGTACCACGCTGCGGGTGGTGCGGTTGAGCAGGCGCACGCCGAGCCGGCTTTCCATTCGGCGTACGGCATCGCTGAGGCTCGACGCGGACTTGCCGCTCACCCGGGCGCCTTCACGAAAGCCCTTCCCATTGACCACGGCCACAAAGGCCAGCAAATCTTGAATATCCGTTGCCATTGTTCTCTCCGCCGTACAGCCCGTGCCGATTGCACCTGATTATCAAGGGAATGGTCAACGCCTATAGTCGGCCCACTCACATTGATCCGAGGGCGACGAGATGAACATTGCAAGCAAGGCAGGCAGCTTTTTACTGGGCGATCGCACGGTCAATCGCATGGGCTACGGTGCGATGCAGTTGGCGGGGCCCCAGGTCTTCGGCCCGCCCAAAAACCCGACGGCCGCCATCGCCGTGCTGCGCGAAGCCTTGGCGAGCGGGATCAACCACATCGACACCGCCGATTTCTACGGGCCCCATGTCACCAACCAACTGATCCGCGAAGCGCTGCACCCTTATGCCCAGGACCTGGTCATCGTGACCAAGGTCGGTGCCGTGCGCGGTGCCGATGCGTCCTGGAACCCGGCCCACAGCCCCGCCGAGCTGACCCGGGCGGTCCACGACAATCTGCGCAACCTGGGCGTGGAGGTCCTGGACGTGGTCAACCTGCGAGTGTGGGGCGATCTGCATTCGCCCACGGAAGACTCCATCGAAGAGTCGTTCACGACACTGGCACAGTTGCAGAGCCAGGGCCTTATCCGTCACCTGGGCCTGAGCAACGTCACGGCCACGCAGGTCAAGCAGGCCCAGGGCATTGCCAAGGTGGTGTGCGTGCAGAACCACTACAACCTGACCCATCGCGACGACGAACACCTCATCGCCGACCTGGGCCGGCAGGGCATCGCCTACGTGCCGTTCTTCCCCTTGGGCGGCTTCACACCGTTGCAGTCGCAAACCCTTTCCAGCGTGGCGGCGCGCTTGCAGGCGTCACCGCTGTGCGTGGCCCTGGCGTGGCTGCTGCAACGTGCGCCGAACCTGCTGCTGATTCCCGGCACATCGTCCCTGGCGCACCTGCGGGAAAACCTCACGGCGAGTGAGCTGAAGATCCCAGCGCCGATGCTCGCTGAGCTGGATGCATTGGTCTAGTGGCCTGAAAGACCAGCGTCTCGCCAGCATCGGCGCTGAACGGGGGGTCAGCGCCAGCGCCAACTTGCAGCCGATGTCCGGCGCAAGTTCGGGCGCGTATGACGCCGGTCAACCCGGCGTCTTGTCGGTTTCGTTGCGATGGTGTTCCGGCCAGCTGTCGACGGGGTGGGCACGGTCTTCGTTGAACATTTCCGTGAGCAGCGCATTGGCACGTCGGTAGGCGTCGTGGCGGAACTTGAGGTCGTCTTCCGGCTGGGCGACGATCTCCTCCAGCATCTTGAGGTTCAGCCGCCGGAACTGATCCGCCCGTTCACGCGCTTCGTAAGCCCCGACCCCCATGTGCTCCAGCGCACTGCGACCCAATGCCAGCGCGCTCTCGAAGGTTTCCCGCTCGGCCGCCTCCACGCCCATCTGCCGCAGGGTGATGAGGTGGCCCATGTCCCGCGCCCGCACGATCAGTTGCAACGCGGGGAAGTGCTCCTGGGCCAGCCGGGTCAGCGTCAGGTTGTCTTCCTGATTGTCGATCGCGTTGATCAACACCACCGCTTGGGCCGCGCCGGCCGCATGCAGCAAGTCGAGGCGCGTGGCATCGCCATAAAAGACTTTCACCCCGAACTTGCGCAGCGTCTCGATGTTGTCAGGGTCGTGATCCAATACCACCACCTCGACGCCGCAGGACATCAACAGGCGTCCGGCGATCTGCCCGAAGCGGCCGAACCCGGCGATGATCACCCGCGGGTTCTGTTGGTCGACGAGGTCGGATTCGCGTTTGTTTTTCCGGGTGACGGACTCGAAGCGATCCAGCAGCAGGATCAGCAAGGGCGTCAGGCACATGGACAAGGCCACCGCCAGGGTCAGGCTCTTGCCCCATTGATCGGTCAAGATGCCGGCCACGGTCGCCGCGCCAAACACCACGAAGGCGAACTCGCTGCCCTGGCCCAGCAACACCGCCTGCCAGGAGCGCTGGCCAGCGGGGACGTTGAGGAACCGGCCCGCCATCTTGATCACCAGCAGCTTGATCAGGATGAAACCCAGGGTCAGGGTGATGACTTTCAGCGGTGCGTTGACCAGGGTGCCGAAGTCGATCGACATGCCGACGCCGATGAAGAACAGACCCAACAGTAAGCCCTTGAACGGCTCGATGTCGCTTTCCAGGGCATGTCGGTACTCGGAACTGGCCAGCAGCACCCCGGCGAGGAACGCGCCCATGGCCATCGACAGGCCGGCTTCCTCCAGCAGAAAGCCGAAGCCGAACACCAGAAAAAGCGCGACGGCACTGAAAATCTCCCGCAGGCCTGAGCGTGCGGCGAAGCGCAGCAGCGGGCGGGTCAGGTAGCGCCCCAACAGCACGACGATGGCGATGGCGGCGACGATTTTGCCAATCGATAGCAGCAGCGCGGTGCCCGAAGGTGTGTTGCCGTGGGCCGACAACAACGGGATCATCGCCACCAGCGGAATCGCCGCGATGTCCTGGAACAGCAGCACGGCAAAGCTGCTGCGCCCGACTGCGGTGGCGGTCAGGTTGCGTTCGCTCATGGCCTGCATGGCGATGGCCGTGGAAGACAGGCTCAGGGTCAGGCCGACCAGCAACGCTGCCGTCCAGTTCAGGCCCAAGGCCGTGCAGAACAACCCAATGGCAGCGCCACAGGCGAGCATCTGCAGGGCACCGCCACCAAACACCATCCGGCGCAGGGCCCAGAGTCGCTTGGGGTCGAGCTCCAGGCCGATGATGAACAGCATCAACACCACGCCGATTTCAGCGAACTCCAGGATGGCCTTGACGTCGGTAATCAGCTTCAGCCCCCACGGGCCGATGATGCATCCGGCCAGTAGATAACCCAACACCGGGCCCAGGCCGAATCGAACGGCAATCGGTACGATCAGCGTCGCCGAGGCCAGGTAGATGAGCATTTCAATCAGGCTGTGAGTTTCCACTTCAATCTTCCTTCCAGGCGGCCAGGCGAGCGGCATAGTGTTCGATTTGGGCGTGTTGGGCGTCCGCTTCGGCGGCATAGGCGCCATGCACGACGACCGGCTCCAGCCAGCGCATGCCGCAATAGATGGCCGTGGCGTGGAGGGGTTGGGCCAACGCGGCAAAACCTGGGTAGTCGCCGATCTGGAAATGTCCCTGATCGCCGCCGGTGGTCACGGCCCACAGCAGGCGCTTGTCCTTGAGAACCGTGGCGCCTTTGCCATAGGCCCAGCCGTGGGTGAAGACTTTATCGATCCACAATTTCAGCAAGGGCGGAGAGCTGTACCAGTACATCGGGTGCTGGAGGACGACCAGCTCTGCTTGTTCCACCGCACGCTGTTCCGCCTCGACGTCGATGTCGAAGTCGGGATACAGCGCATAGAGCGAACGTATGACCACGTCCGGATGGCTGGATGCTCGCTTGAGCATCTGCTGGTTGACCCGCGATTTGTCGGGGTAGGGGTGCGCATAAATGATAAGAATCATCGGTGAATTCCTTGGTTTGGCTCCGTCGATTCTTGTCTGTCGTGGGCGCGAACGATGGCGCTGGGTCGGGCGATACAAACAAGAGCGCCTTCCCGGGGCGGGGGCAGGCCGGAAAGGCCGGACATCCTACCGAGGAAGGCGCCGATTGTTTAGCGCGGATCGACACATCGGGGCCTTCAGTCAAGCGGCAGCGAGACCCTGGCCTCCAATCCGCCACCCTTGCGATTGCGCAGGGTCAGCGTCCCGCCATGCTCCAGCACCGTCGCCCGGGCCGCCGACAGGCCGAGCCCGACGCCGCCGGTGTGCTTGTTGCGAGAACCTTCGATACGAAAGAACGGCGTGAAGACCTGCTCAAGGTATTGGGCGGCGATGCCCGGCCCTCGGTCGAGGATGCGAATATCCACACGGTGGGCGTCGGCTTCGAGTCGAACCGTCGGCTCGCCACCATATTTGATCGCGTTGTCGATCAGGTTGACCAAGGCACGCTTGATGCCGATGGGCCGACCGACATACACCAAGCGCTGGGCACCTTCGAACCCAACTTCGGTGCCGGCGTCCTTGAGGTCATCGACGAGGGTGTGCAGCAGTTCGGCCAGGTCGAACGCGGTGGCATGTTCGAGCCGGGCATCGTCGCGGAAGAACTCCAGGGCTGAGTTGACCATCGCCTGCATTTCATCCACGTCCCTGAACAGGCGCGATTGCTGCTCGGCATCCTCGATGAACTCCCCGCGCAGGCGCATGCGAGTCAGCGGTGCGCGCAAGTCATGGGAGATGGCGGCGAGCATCTGGGTGCGGTCCTGCAGGAAGTGCTTGAGCTGGGCCTGCATGGCGTTGAACGCGAGGATCGCCTGGCGGATTTCGTGGGGGCCGATGACCGGAATCGGTGGCGCCTGATGGTCGACGCCAAAGCGTCGGGCGCCTTCGGCAAAGCGTTCCAGCGGTGCCGCCAGGTGCCGGGTGGCGATCAGCGCGACGATCAACGTCGAGAGCAGGATCAGCGCGATGATGATCCCGTTGCGCGCCCATTCGCCCAGCCCCCAACTGCGCGAGGGCACGGAGAAAATCACCCATGAATGGTCGGCCAATTCGATGATCACCGCGTAGCGCGCATCCGGTTGGTCGGCCGGCCAGTCCCCCGGTTCGTAGGCTTCGATCCGGGCATCCGGCCGGCCCAATTGCTGGCGCAGGAGCGCCGAACCTTCACTGAACTCCGGGTCGTCGATCACCGGCAGGCGCGCCTCTTCATGCCGCTGCAACCAGTGCGCGTTGAACGCCTGGTCGCTGGCGGCCGCGGCAATCGCGGGGCGTTGTTCGGGGGCGACGGAGTCGATGATGCGGGTGATGGCGGCGGCCTTTTCCATCAGGCCGGTTTCCATCAGGGGAGGGCGTGCCCAGGCACCGGCCAGCAGGCTGAACAGTTCGTTGAGGGCCAGCAAGGTCAGCATGGCGATCATGGTGGTCAGGGCGATCCAGCGCGCCACCGTGTCCCGTGGACGTTGAGTGCCCGAGCGCGCGGGTTTCATCGCTTCACCACGTGAGGGCTGAACAGGTAGCCGCTGTTGCGCACGGTGCGGATCATCGACGTCCCGGTGATGTCGGTCTCCAATTTGCGCCGCAGGCGGCTGACCTGGACGTCGATGCTGCGGTCGAACGCCTCGAAGGTTTCGCCGCGGGCCAGGTCCAGCAACTGTTGGCGAGTCAGCACCCGGCGCGGGTGTTCGGCAAACACCAGCAGCAGTTCGAACTCGCCGGTGGACAGCGGGATCATGACCTTGTCCGGTGAGCGCAACTCGCGGCGGGTGACGTCCAGTTGCCAGTTTTCGAACTCCAGGATGGGCCGGGAGGCGTCCCTCAGCGCCTCCCTGGTTTCACCGGTGCGCCGCAGCACGGCACGCACCCGGGCCAGCAGCTCCCGCGCATCGAAGGGCTTGGTCAGGTAATCGTCCGCCCCCAGCTCCAGGCCGACGACGCGATCACTCAACTCGCCCATGGCGGTGAGCATGATGATGCCGACCGTATGCTCGGCCCGCAGCCGTTGGCACAGCACCAGCCCGTTGTCGCCCGGCAACATGACGTCGAGGATGATCAGGTCCGGCACCTGGCGTTCCACCGCCTGCCACAGGGCGTTGCCGTCGGCGGCCACATCCACGCTGTAGCCATGTTGTTCGAGGAACTTGCGCAAGAGGGCGAGGACTTCGAGGTCATCGTCCACCAGTAATAAATGGCTCACGGTGGGCACGCAGGGTAATGAATACAGGAGGGGATACTAGGGTCAATCCAGGGCCCGCGTCATATATTTCAACCCGGTAATAAAGTTGCCGGCGGGCAATATTCCGGAAATCTGCGGGCAAGAAAACGGCGGCAGGATGGCCTCAATGTCGGTCAGTAAAAGATAGCCGGTCCCACACAGAACCTGTGGCGAGGGGATTTATCCCCGCTGGGTTGCGAAGCAGCCCCAAAACTGTCGATTCAATGAACCAGACACACTGGGATGTCTGGTTTGAGGGTCGCTTCGCAACCCAGCGGGGATAAATCCCCTCGCCACAAGAGCTGTGTCTGGCACCGTTTCTTAGTTGATTGGCAGCATCCCATTCCTCGCCGAGATCACCCTGTATGCCGATCACCAAGCCCGCTCCGTTGTTCGTTCGATCCACCGTCGTGGTTGTATTGGCGGCACTCGCCAGCGGTTGCTCCAGTACGCCCGCTGCAACGCCGGGCTCGTGTGAAAGCGCGACCTACAACGTTTACGATCCCGCAGAACCGGTCAACCGTGGCATATTCGCGTTCAACCGAACCGTGGATGACTATGCGCTGGCCCCGGTGGCCCGTGGTTATCGCAAGCTGCCGGAGATGTTCCAGGCCGGCGTCCACAACTTCGTGGCGAACTTCGGCGAGCCCAAGGTGTTCATCAACGACCTGCTGCAAGGCAATGGCCAACGCTCGGTCAATACACTGGGGCGGTTCGTCATCAACACCACCGCGGGCATCGTCGGGCTGATCGACGTGTCGGGCAAGCTGGGCATCGAGCGCCACAACGCCGATTTCGGCCAGACCTTCGGCGTCTGGAACCTTGCCCCCGGCCCCACCATGGAACTGCCGCTGCTGGGCAGCGCCAACCTGCGGGACGCGACGGGCAAGGTGTTGAGTTTTGCCGTCGACCCGTTCGGCGACAACAGCAGCACCGTCGACACCCTGGGCACGATCAACACCGTCGGCGGCGTTGTCGATGGCCGTGCCGAGGCATTGCCCCTGACCGACGCGTTGCAGGCCGAACCGGATTACTACGTGGCGCTTCGCGATGCCACGGCGCAGCGGCGTGCCGATTTTGTCGCGCAGGGCAAGTTGGGCGCGGTGATGGAGGACAACCCGCAGTGTCGGGATGGAGGCGTCGCGGATGAATAACCAGGTGTTGGTCTTGCATCGGCGAATGCGCTTGCTCGAGCCGGATGTATTGCACTGTCGTGAAGTTGAATTGCGCTTGGCCGAGGATGGTCGCCATGTGCTGCTCAACCGTTATGTCGAGTTGTATCGCCATGAACACGTCAGTTGGTGCGCCATCCAGCAGCATCGGGTGCCGTTGGCGAAGATGGTGCGCTGGTTGGTCGATAACGGCGAGCAGGTGAAGGATTAGTGGCAATTTGCTCTTGAATACAGCGGTATCTCGGGGGGGAGGTCATGAAACATTTTTACATAATTACGCATGAATAATGGTTGTACGACGTCGTATCTAGTATGTTCGACTGTGGCCGTTTCTCACAAAAAAAATAAACGGAGATTCCATCCATGACGAGCATTCCTTCCGCTGAAGGCAAGGTTGCGACGCCCGTGCAAGGCCGTTTCGTGCGCCTGCTCAAGCTTCTCGGCCCCGGCATCATTGCCGTTCTTTCCTGGCTGGGCGCTGGCGACCTGATCACCTCATCCGTGGCGGGGGCGAACTACGGCTACGCAATGATGTGGGTGCTGGCGGTCTCTCTGCTGCTGCGCTATCTGATCGTCAACATCATCGCGCGCTTCCAGCTCTGCAATAACCAGGGCATGACCATCCTGCAAGGCTATGCCCAGCTCAATCCGTTTTTCGCCTGGTTCCTGCTGGTGTATGCGCTGCTCATGGGGCATCTGATGAATGCCTACATGATCAAGGGTGCTGGCGAAGCCCTGGCCATGTTGCTCAAGGTCGACTATCCACTGCTGTGTTCGGTGGCGGTGGTCTTGGCGGTGTGGATGCTCGTCGGGCGCAATATCTATTCGATGATCGAAGGCGTGATGAAAGGCCTGCTGGCGATCATGACGCTGGCGTTCCTGGCCCTGGCAGTGATGTCCGGCCCGGATGTCGCAGGCATCGTCAAAGGCACCATCGGCTTCAGCATTCCGCCCGACGAAGGCGTGCACGGCGCGCTGCTGGTGGCCGTTTCGGTGATCGGTGCGGTGGCCGGCTCCATCGCGAACTTCGTCCATCCGTATGTCATGCGCCAGAAGGGCTGGGTGGGGCCTGAACACAAGCGTATCCAGCGTAACGACCTGCTGTTTGCGGTGTTCGTCGGGATCATCATCAACCTGGCGATCTGGATCGTCGGTGCGGAAATCCTGCGACCCAACGGCATCGAGGTCAAAACCCTGGGCGATCTGGGCAAGGCCCTGGAAATGTTTTTCGGCTCGATCGGTTGGTACGTGTTCTTTATCGGTGTGTTCGCCACGCTGTTCGCCAGCATCTCCGGCAAGACCACGGCGTTTCCGATGCTGATCACCGATGCCTTCCAGCACGTGCGGCCCGAGCGCCGGGAGCGCTACGGCAAGGAATTCCACCATGATCCAATGCACAAATGGTTCATGCTGTTCATTCTCGTGACGCCGTTGATCTGGTCGCTCCCTGGCATGCCGGATTTCGTCACGCTGACCATCGGTGTCAACGCGCTGAATATCGTCGGCTTGCCGGTGATTTCCCTGGGCCTGCTGATCATGTCCAACCAGAAGTCACTGCTGGGCAAGGAATATCGCAACAACCTGTTCGAGAACATCGCGCTGATGTTTGCCACGGGCCTGGCGTTGTGGGTCGCGTTCCAGCTGGGGGTCGATCTGTTTACCTGAGGCCCGGCCATCTGCAACTTTCGGGGGACTGCTAGACTTTATCGTCCAGTCCCTTTCGGAGAAGCGGAATGAACAATAAAAACAGGATCTGCCTCTGGTACGACGGCAGTGCCCACGAAGCTGCGCAGTTCTACGCCAAAACGTTTCCCGACAGTGCGGTGAACGCCGTCTATCAGGCCCCGAGCGATTATCCGTCGGGCAAGGAGGGGGATGTGATCACGGTGGATTTCACGGTGATCGGCATCCCGTGCATTGGCCTCAACGGCGGGCCGGTGTTCAAGCACAGCGAGGCCTTTTCATTCCAGATTGCAACTGAAGACCAGGCCGAAACGGACCGCTTGTGGAACGCGATCATCGACAACGGCGGCCAGGCCAGTGCCTGTGGCTGGTGCAAGGACAAGTGGGGCTTGTCGTGGCAGATCAGCCCGCGTGTGTTGCTTGAAGCGGTCGCCAGTCCTGACAAGGCCGTCGCCAAGCGGGCCTTCGAGGCCATGATGACAATGACCAAGATCGACATCGCGGCGATTGAAGCAGCGGTGAAGGGTTAGCCGGCGCAGCACTTCCATTCCCTTGTGGGAGTGAGCTTGCTCCCACACTGGATCGTTGGTGGCTTCGATTTTTCGGCCTGTCCAAATCCCCTGTGGGAGCGAGCTTGCTCGCGATGGCGTCGACACATTCAACGCGCAAAGCTCAGTTCATCACGAGGTGGCCTCAGGCAACCTGGCAATCACCTTGATCTCGAACTGAAAACCATACAACCACGTCACGCCCACCGCCGTCAGTGTCGGATGCGGCGCGCTGCCCCAGAATTCGGGCACAACGCTCCAGATCCGTTCGAAGGTCGACTCGGGATCGACCATGAACACCGTCACATCCACCACATCGTCAAAGCTGCAGTCGGCCGCGGCGAGGATCGCCTTCAGGTTGTTGAACGCCAGCCGCACCTGAGCCTCAAGGTCGGGTTCCGGCGAACCGTCGGCGGTGCTGCCGACTTGCCCCGACACGAACAGGAAACCATTGGAACGAATCGCCGGTGAATAGCGATTGCGCTCATACAGTGCCTGGCGTCCGAGCGGAAAAACTACATCGCGCTGTGTCATGAAATACCTCCATCAAAAAGTGGGTCCCAAAGGATGAATTCACTCTAGGGGCTTGTGTCCGGGGGATAAACGAGCAACCTTGGCGATCACTGTTTGTAAACTCCAAACAATCGGATCGATACCTGGGGTAGAAATGGATCGTTTTGATGCGATGCAAGCATTCGTGCGAGTCGTGGAGGCGGGCAGCTTCACCAAGGCGGCTGAAACCCTGCACATGAGCAAGACCACCGTGACCCAATTGGTGCAGCAGCTCGAGGCACGGTTGCGGGTCAAGTTGCTCAACCGCACCACGCGCAAGGTCAATGTCACCGCCGACGGTGCCCTTTATTACGAACGGGTGATCCGTTTGCTGGCCGACATGGACGATGCCGAGACCAGCGTCTCCAGCGCCCAGGCGCTACCCCGCGGGCGCCTGCGGGTGGATGTGCCAAGCCCGCTGGCAGTGATGATCCTGGTACCGGCCCTGCCGGCGTTCTATGAACGCTATCCGGACATCCAGATCGACATGGGCGTCAGTGATCGCATTGTCGACATGATCGATGAAAGTGTCGATTGCGTGGTGCGCGGCGGTGAGCTGACGGATCAGTCGCTGGTGGCCCGACGCGTCGGCGATCTCGCCCTCGGCGTCTTCGCCGCCCCGAGTTACCTGGCACGGTTCGGCCGGCCCGCGCATCCGCGCGAATTGGAAGATTCGCACCATCGCACCGTGGGTTTCCTGTGGGCGCGCACCGGTAAATCCTTGCCTTACGCCATGCGCCGTGGCAGTGAGCTGCTTCACGTCAAAGGGCGCTACGCCCTGGCCATCGACGACGGCAACGCCTACCTCGCCGCCGGTCTGGCGGGGCTGGGCGTGCTCTGGTTGCCGGCGTACATGTCCCGGCGTCACCAGGCGCAAGGCGAGTTGGTGCAGTTGTTCGAAGACTGACACCTCGACCCGATGCCGCTCTACGTGGCTTACCCTCCGAACCGCCACGTCAATGCCAAGCTGCGGGTGTTCATCGATTGGGTGGCGGAATTGATGGCGCAGCATGCACCTGTCATTGACCGACCGGTTTCGTGAAGTTTGTCTGTCCAGTTGTAGAGGAGATGCACAATGAACCCATTCACCGGCGGTTGCCTATGCGGCAATGTTCGACTTGAAGCCTCAGGACGCCCGTATCGCGTCGGCCTCTGTCATTGCCTGGACTGTCGCAAGCATCACGGGGCACTGTTCTACGCGGCGGCCGTGTTTCCCCAGGATGCGGTGACGATCGAGGGTGAAACCCGGGACTACGCCGGGCGATTTTTCTGCCCTCGCTGTGGCTCGTCACTGTTTGCCCGCTCTGGCGACGAAATCGAAGTTCACCTGGGCACCCTGGATGCGCCGAATCAACTGATGCCCACCTACGAAAGTTGGACCGTGCGCCGTGAATCCTGGTTGCCGGCGTTTCCGCTCAACCGATGCTATGCCCATGATCGTGAGGGTACGGGGCGGTCTGAGGAATAGATGCAAGGTGTTCCACCGTCATCGCGAGCAAGCTCGCTCCCACAGTTGATCCGGGATGTACGCCATGTCTGGAGTCACAACCGACCCCCTGTGGGAGCGAGCTTGCTCGCGATGACGGCAGCCCATTCAACACCCATGCAAGCAGGCCCGCCGCTTTCGCGAGCAGGCCCCTCACAACCGATCCAGGTGTTATTCCTTGAGGAAGGTCAGCAGATCCTGGTTCAGGCGGTCCTTGTGCGTCTCGGTCAAACCGTGCGGTGCGCCAGGGTAGACGATCAGTCGGGCGCCTTTGATCAGCGCCGCCGAGGCCCGGCCTGCTGCGTCGATGGGCACGATCTGATCGTCATCGCCATGGATGACCAGGGTCGGCACGTCGAACTTCTTCAAATCGCCGCGGAAGTCTGTCGCCGAGAACGCCGCAATCGAGTCATAGGTATTCTTGCTTCCACCCTGCATGCCCTGCACCCAGAACGATTGGATCAGCCCCTGGGAGGGTTTGGCACCCTTGCGGTTGTAGCCGTAGAACGGGCCCGAGGCGATGTCCAGGTACAGCTGCGAACGGTTCTCCAGGGACGCCTTGCGCAGGCCGTCGAACACCTCGATAGGCAAGCCGCCGGGGTTGGTGTCTGTCTTGAGCATCAACGGTGGCACCGAAGAAACCAGCACGGCTTTCTTCACCCGACCGGTACCGTGGCGGCCGATGTACCGCGCCACTTCACCACCCCCCGTCGAAAAGCCCACCAGCGTCACGTTCTTGAGGTCCAGCGCTTCAATCACCGCCGCCAGGTCGTCGGCGTAGTGGTCCATGTCGTTGCCTTCCCAAGGCTGGCTGGAGCGACCATGACCGCGACGGTCGTGAGCAATCACCCGATAGCCTTTCGAGGCGAGGAACATCATCTGGCCTTCCCAGCTGTCGGAGTCCAGCGGCCAGCCGTGGCTGAAGGTCACGACCTGGCCATCACGCGGGCCCCAGTCCTTGTAATACAGCTGAACGCCATCCTTGGTGGTGATGTAACTGGCAGACTGGATCACGCTGCCGACAGCGGATGCGCTTGCAGCGGCCTGGACCGGCGACGCGGCCTCGGCGCTGAGGGTGGCCAAAGCCAGGGTCGCGACAGCCAGGGTGCGGTTGAAGGTGTTCATTGTGTCTCTCTCCATAAGGTCGGTTTGATCTGCGGCGATCGTCATCGATCGCGTTGGTGGGCAGATTAGAGAGAGAGGCCGATGACGAGAACGGCGTGGGCATCGATAGCAACTATAGGAAAATCGGATAGCTGCGTTTCGCTGCGGTTGCCGTGATCAGTGGTGGCGCCTGAAGTCGCCCTCAACCAAAAGAGGGCATCGGCCCCAACGAATTAAAGATCCACACGACCACCGCTACGGCCGCCAGCACAGCAACCACAATGCTGATAAACACCCATTTAAGGATTTTCAAGCCTTTCGACGGCTGGGACGTGGCGGCGAAAGCCTCTTCCGAGAGCCTCATTTTTTCGGCGCAGCGCGGACAAGCAGCGTTTTCGTCAGGAATGACGGACCTGCATTGATCACAGATTTTCATGGGGCGAGGCTCATAAGAAGGGGTGGCCCATCATGGGCGGTGATGATGCGTTGAAACGACCGGGGATCGATAGGATTCATGTGGGCTGGGTCGCAGGGAGGAGGGCGCAAGGGGAGCGCCGCGTATCCGGTCGCGCTGATCCTACACCAAGGTCCGGAGGCTGCTAAGGGGTGGAATGTGGACTGCGTCAACTGTCAGGCAAGTGTTTGGGTCTATGCTTACCTTGCCCCTCTTGAATCAGGCCCCCCCATGCACGAACACCGAACGGTCCACAAGGAGTACGCGTGAGACATTCGATATCGGTTGCAGCGCTGCTTTGTCTCTTGCTCGGCACGGTTGCCAGGGCCGAGCAGTATCAGATCGTCACCGAAGAATGGGCACCGTACAACTATCTGGAAAACAACCGGCTCACCGGCATGACCACCGAGATCGTCCGGGCCATCATGGCGCTGACCGGGGATGATTTCGAGGTGTTGCTGCAACCCAGCATGCGTGCCACCCAAATACTCAAGCACCGCCCCAAGACCATCATGTACTCCCTGTTTCGCACGCCAGAACGCGAGTCGCTGTACAAATGGGTCGGGCCCATCGTGGAAGAGTCCATCCACCCTTATCAATTGGCCAATACGCCCCCGCTGAACACCCTGGAACAACTCCTGAGTGCCCCGCAGATCACCACGCGCCACGCCGGCCTGATGCCCCAGAGGCTGCAGTCGCTGGGCTTCAACAACCTGGACAAAAGTGCCACCGAAAGCAAGCTGCTCTATCGCATGCTGCTTGCCGGGCGCACCGGCATCATTGTCGGCGACACCGATGCGGGCGTGGCTTACTACAGCCGCCAGTTGAACATCGCGCCGGGCACGCTGCGGAAAATTCCCATCGAGCTTTATCGTTCGTCGTTGTATATCGCCTTTAGCTTGGACTCTGAAGACGAAGTGGTCGCGGCGTGGACCAAGGCTTTGGAGCAGTTGCGGCGATCAGGGGGGCTGGAGCGGATTCGGCGGCGGTATGAAGGGCAGGTCGGGCCATAAGAGCGCGATCAGCACGACCTTGCCCTGGAGACCGCCGCGTGAAGCTCGTCGGTGCGTAGCCGAGGCTTCGGCCAGCGGATAGGTGCTGTCTAGGGTGATATCAGGACGCTGTACGGCTTCAACCAGCCTGGCACAGTTGCCCGAGACTGGTTGCGTCGATAGCAGAGTAGAGGGTCGTCCAAGAACCTTTCTTCGTTTCGTAAAGTGGCAACCAGACTAAGTCGTGTCTATTGTTTTTTGGCGACAGATAGCTATCGGAGGCATGGACATGGGGCAGAGCACTTCGCCCGCCGCTTCGGCTGTGGGTGACACGGGCATGGTAGCCACAACCTTATGGGGCTCGGACAAAATCGGCGGAATCACGGTCGATCCAGACGGTACTATCTGGCTGGGCGCCTACAGTCGCCTGGGGCTGGGGGGCGAAGAGGATTCAGGCTTCACCGGCAGTCTGGTCCGGTTCAATGCCAACGGTAGCCTGGACCGCAACTTCAGTGGAGACGGTAAATCCCTCCTGCCTGTGACCCTCGATATCGAGGACGGCGGTAATGCAGCGGTGCAGCCGGGAGGGGGCTACCTGGTGACGCGATACGTGAAAGTAGGCGACGCCTGGGTGTCGGGCGTGAGTCGCACCTTGGCTGACGGCAGCCTCGATACGAGTTTCGGCAACGGCGGCGCCGCGACAGTGCCTTTCTACTGGAATGAATCTCTAGGCCAGCAAGCGTCGCTCTCTGTACAACGCGACGGCAGCTTTTTCGCAAGCGCTGCGTACCCCTCTGGGGAAATCCATATCGCCCGCTTCGACGCGACGGGGGGCTTGGTCTCGTCTTTCGCAGAGGGTGGGATCCTGCACTTGCCAGCATCCGTCGGCATTCAACCCAGCGGCACGATCGACGTTTCGCTGCAGGGAGACGGGAAGGTATTGGTCACGGGGCGAGATACGCTGACCCGCCTCAACCAGGACGGCACCCTGGATAGCAGCTTTGCCAACGGCGGCAGCCTGGCCCTGGATGTTCACGCAGATGCCCTCGTTATCCAGGATGACGGCAAAATCCTGCTGGCGGGCGCCTCGGGTGGCGTGGCGACCGTCATCCGACTCAACGCCGACGGCTCGCTCGACACCGATTTCGGTGATCAGGGTTGGGTAAGTTGGGGCTCAGAAAACGCGCCTTTCGCCGTAGCCGACATGATCGTGCGGGCCGACGGCAAGCTATTGATTGGCGCAAGCCAAGGTACGAGCGCGGACGGCTATCTGGCCGCCCTGGTTCAGTTGAACCCCGACGGTAGCCTGGACCACAGCTTTGGCAATCCCGACGACGGCTATTACCATCTTGACGGCGGTCGCGATGATGACTTCTTGCTGGGTACCAACTCCTTTGATGATGCGATCGTTGGCGGGGCCGGTAACGATCTGCTCGATGGCCAGCAAGGTCGCGACCTGCTGACGGGCGGTGCCGGGGCCGATACGTTCCGTTACGAGTCAGTCACAGACAGCTACCGAACCGCAACCGCGGCCCATAGCGACCGAATCATCGACTTCGACCCCAGCATCGATACGATCGATCTCTCCTCCCTGGGCTTGCTCGGGCTGGGCAATGGACATGACGGAACGCTGGCGATACGAGTCAATGAAAGCGGGACGCGGACCTACCTCAAGAGTTTTGATAGCAACGCGGATGGGGAACGCTTCGAATTGGTCTTCGATGGTGACTTGAGCCAAACGCTGAATGAAACCAACATCCTGTTCCAGCAAGCCAGGTTGCTGGGCACCGAAGAAGCCGATCGTTTACAGGGCAACGCTCGAGGCGAAATCATCGAAGGGTTCGCAGGCGATGATCGCCTTTATGGCGCGCTGGGGAATGATGTATTGGTTGGCGCAGAGGGACGGGACCTGTTGGTGGGTGGCGCTAACAACGATGTGTTCCGCTTCGACGCACTGAGCGACAGCTACCGTACCGTCACCGAAAACCACACTGATCGCCTGCTTGACTATACCGCGGGTGAGGACACGATCGACTTGTCCGCCTTGGGCTTTACCCGGCTGGGAAATGGTTACAACGGCACGTTGGACGTGGTTGTCAATGAAGCCAAGAACCTGACTTACTTGAAAAGCTATGAAGCCGACGCCAATGGGGCTCGATTCGAGTTGAGCCTGGTAGGGGACCACTCCGGTTACCGTAACCTGGACATCATCTTCGCCGAGCCCCCGGGAGAGGAAGTCTTTCAATTGATCGGAGTGGCTGACCTTTGGGTGTAAAAACGCCAAATATCAGCCCTCGCTGCTCCGGGCTTGCGGCATGCCGAGAGCAACGACTACTTCGTCTATGAAGCGCCTGACCTTTGCCGAGGGACGACGGTCGGCTGGATATATCAGATTCACGGGGTAGGTAGGTCCTTCGAAGTCTTCGAAGAGTACGACCAGCTCCCCACGTTGCACGTAGGGCGCAAGCACGTCCTCCACACAGAGCGTGATGCCGAAATCCAACAACGCTGCGTTTACCTTGGCCAGGGTGTTATTGACTTTCAGTCGGCTCGCAATGGGGATCGCAAATGTCTGCCTGTCTTTCGTAAACCGCCAAAGCTTGTCTGTCATTCGATCAGAAAACAGATACCCCAGACAGTCATGGTCCACGAGTTGCTGGGGGTGGAGCGGGGTGCCTTTGCGCGACAGGTAACCTGGAGATGCGCAGGCGAACATCCTGAAAGGTTTCAAACCACGTTGTACCAACGCTGCACTGTCGGCTAATCGCGGTTTTCCTAGCCGGAAAACCACTTCGTATCCCTCCTCCACGATATTCACAAACCTGTCTGTCAATTCCAATTCAATTTCGGTTTCTGGATAGCGCGTCAGATATTGGGTAAGGAACGGGATTAATCGATGGGAGCCGTAATTATAAGGTGCGCTAATCCTTATCTTTCCGCGCGGTGTTGAGTTCCCTGCAAGTGCCAGCGCTTCGGCGTCTTCAACGTCGCTCAGGATGGCTTTGCAGCGCAGATAATATTCTTTTCCCAAGGCGGTCAGGCTTTGTCGGCGAGTGGTTCGGGTGATCAGTTTGAGACCTAGCTGCGATTCCAGATTGCCGACCTGTTTGGCAATCTGTTGCGGGGTGACGCCCAATACAGCCGCCGCTGCCGAAAAAGAACTTGATTCGGCGGCTGCAACGAAAGCCGCCATGCTTTTCAGCTTATCCATATCTACAACCTTTGGTTGTCAATGTTGTTCTATATCGAACGTTTATCTTGGAAATCCTCCTGCTTAACATGCCTCAGGTCAATCAAAGGTAGCGCCTTGCGCTTATAGGTCGGAGATCTGGAATGGTGAACATATCGCATGAAACGGCAGAGACCGCGGAGCGGCGACTGTTACGCGTGACTACCCAGGCGCGCGTCAGGTTCTTTACCGGCACGTATGCGTTTTTAGAATTTCCGTTGTCATCTTTTCCAAACGCAGTACGTCCTGACGCGCTAGCGCTCGTTCGGGATGACAACGTATGGAGTCAACTGGTCCCTTGCGATGCCGTCGAGCAGGAGCTATTCGGTGTCTTCCGCTTCCATTTTCCAGAGGGTGCGGACAACAGTGGGTTTGTAGGTTGGTTGGCCACTCGACTGAAACAGCGCTTTGGAACAGGTGTTTTCGTCACTTGCGGCCAACATCGAGATGACGGGGGAATATTTGATTATTGGGGCGTACCGGCCACGTTGGCCTCGGATGTCTTCAGAGAGATCCAGACTCTGGTTGATGGGCCCTTGACCGTTGCATCGCAACGAGACCTCATGCCCTGAATATCAGACTTCGCTCCGGGCAAGGAATGGCTTCAGTACGGCCAGTACTTGCGCTGATCAGCGCAGCGTTAAGTTCGATTACACCGTCGACATACATGACGCCACCGAGGTCAGCGTCACCATAGGCGGCCAGGTAGTTGGATATGACCACGCCGCCCAACGACCAGCCGACCAATACCGGATGGTTGCTGCCCGTTGCCTTGATCACCGCTGCGAGAGCATCAACCTGTCGAAACCGTCGCCAGCCAATTGGGGTACGGCTCATTGGCCGCCTTTAGCCGGGCTTTCAAACGTTCGGTGGGCTTGTCCCCAAGTGCTGTCCGGGCCGCGAGCACCGTAGCTGATCAGACAACCGCCACAATTGCAGGGTGATCTTCATGCACCTGCGGGCAGTCAAGGCGCCCTCGGCATGACGGACCCGCTTTGCCTCGCTGGCTGACGCTATCGCCGAGTTGAGGGAGTCGTTCCTTTTTTGGCTGAAAGAGGTCTGTTCTCTAACGCATCAACACCCTGGGCCGCGAGGACGAGATCGGCTGCCCGCTCGCCAATGACCACGCAAGGCGCCATGGTGTTGCCGACGGTGATGCGCGGCATGACCGAGGCATCCGCGATCCGCAATTTCTCGATGCCATATACGCGCAGCTGGTGGTCGACCACAGACATCTCATCTCGGCCCATTTTCGCGGTGCAGGACAGGTGCCAATAGGACACGGCAGAGTTGCGGATGAATTGCTCCATGGCGCGGTGAGCTTTCGGCCCGGGCACCACCTCGCGCTTTACCAGGTCGTTGAAGGTTTCGCTGTTCCCGAGTGCCCTGCAGAGGTCGATCGATGCAAACGCCGCCGCCATATCCTCGGGTGCGCTCAGCGAGTTCGGCTCGATGAGTGGAGCATCCGAAGGCCCGGCGCCCGATAGACGCAGGCGCCCTCGACTGACAGGCCTGGCCAGCCCTGCGAACATCGTCCAACCCTGTTGCGGTGGCTGGATACCCACTTCAGCAGGAGAGGGCACCGCAAATTCAAGCTGGCAGTGCAGCAGGTCCGGGGCGTCCAGGCGACTGTCGCTTTTCCAGTACAACGTGGTTTCACAACCGCCGCCACCAACCGCCTGGGGTTGCAGGTACTCCCAGGTACAGCCAAAGGCAATGTGGTCCTGAAGATTCTGACCCACGCCGGGAAGGTGACTGATCGGGACGATGCCATGGGGGCGCAGCTCACTCTCCGGGCCGATGCCTGACTGCATGAGCACCTTGGGCGTGTTCACCGCGCCCATGGACAAGACAACTTCGGCTTCGGCATAGAAGCACTGCCGTTGCCCTTCGATGATCACTTCGACACCGACCGCCCTCGTGCCGCTAAGCAGGACACGGGCCACCAGCGCGCCGGTGAGGACAGTCAGGTTCGGTTGGTGCAGCCGTGGCCGGACATAGGAATCGTAAACGGATTCGCGCCTGCCCTGGTTGATGCGTAGATCGGTGATAGCGGCTCCGCCCGGGCCTTCCATCATCGCTCCGTTGGGACTGCCATATCGGGGGATACCCAAACGACCGGCCGCTTCCAGGGTTGCCCAGGCGAGGGGTTGAGGCGAGGCTGGCTGCTCGACATGCACGGGCCCACCTGAACCGCGCCGTGCGGCATCCGGGCTGCCGTGCCAGTTCTCGATCCTGCGGTAGTAATCCAGTACTGAATCGTATCCCCAGGCGCCATCGCCGGACTCGGCGGCGAAGTAATCCCAGTCCGATCGATGCCCGCGTGCCCAGACCATCACGTTGATGCTGGAGCCACCTCCAAGCCCCTTGCCCATGTTCAAGGGAAGACGACGACCGTTGAGGTGGGGATTGGGTTGTCCCGCGAATGCCCAGTCGCGCTCTGAACCGAGGTTCAGCGGCCACTGCGCCGGCTCTACAACCTCAGGGCCGGCGTATTCGTTGCCTGCTTCAATCAACAACACGCGTGCGTTGTCCTGTTGGGCAAGGCGGGCCGCGACCACGCAACCCGCCGTACCCGCACCACACACGATGAAGTCGTAGTTCCGATCATGCCGATGATTCATGCGTCCGTTCCGTATCGATGCGGCGTTTGAGTTCAGGACTATCAGGGGTGTCGCGTCGCAGCGATCACTGCGCGCCGACGCTTTTCACGGCCTCGAGAATCACCTTGGCCACTTCGGCCGGCTGCGACTGCTGGGGCACATGGCTGGTGTGCACCTGTGCCAGGGTGGCGCCGATACGCTTGGCGGCAGAACGCTGGACATCGGGATGGATCATCCGGTCCTCGGTGGCGAGCAGATACCAGGACGGTTTGGTCTTCCAGGCAGAGACGGTTGTTTTGTCCTCGAACGCGGATGCCTTGATGGGGCCTTGCGTCGCGGTCATCACGGCGGTCTGCGCCGCGGGAAGATCCTGGGCGAAGTCCTTCGCCATGCCTTCCGGGGTCAAGTAGAGGAAACCGTTGCCGTCAGCCTTGATTTGACTGATGCCCGGGGGTGTGGGCGCGCCTTTGCCTTGTTCGCCGCTGGTTTGGCCGGCATCGGGAGCGAAGGCGGCGACGTACACCAGGGCGCGGACTTTCTCGTCGCTGCCGGCCTGGGTAATCACGGTGCCGCCCCAGGAATGACCGACCAGTACGACCGGCCCCGTCTGATTGTTCAGCGTTCTTTGCGTTGCAGCGACATCGTCGGCAAGCGAGGTGAGCGGGTTTTGCACGACCGAAACGGCAACCCCCTTGGCCTGCAGAAGCGGCACGACCTTGGCCCAATCGGAGCCGTCGGCGAACGCGCCGTGTACGATGACCACCGAAGGCGTTGTATCTTGGGCCTGGCTGATACCTGCGGCCAATGTGCTTGCAAGGGCGAAGGCGAGGGTGACGGCTTTTGATCTGAATGTTTTCATGGCATGAACTCCTGTGTGGGAGCTCAATTCTGCTGACTGGCCTGCTTCGTGGGCATCGGTCATTTATCCGACCCCAAGGCATTTTTCATGGATAGTGCGTTGCAACTGGACATTTCATTGAGCGCAGCGCTGCAGGCGATCGGTCAGGTCGGGGACCTCAGCATGGGCCAGCCACTCGGCCATTCCCGACGCGTTGCCGCACTGGCGCGCAGGCTGGCGCAGGTCTCACACGGCGATGGCGAGCACCTGAGGGTGGCGGAGCAGGTTGCCTTGCTGCGCTGGTCCGGCTGCACCGCCAATGCCGAAGGGTTTGCGGATCTGCTCGGTGATGACGTCGATGGCCGCCGCGCGATGCTCGACCTGACCCTGAGCAAAGAGGCCATGAACGCGGTGCATCAGGCGACCCCGCTGGCCGTTGTGCACTGCGAGGTCTCCGGCGAAGTCGCGAAAACCCTCGAACTGGGGGCCGCTGTCGAGGCAGGCCTGTGCCGCGTATTCGAAACCTACGACGGGACTGGCCGGCCGCTGGGCTTGACCCATGAGCACATTCCGGAGGTCGCCTATCAGGTGGTGCTTGCCGGTGATCTGGATATTCTCAGTCGAGCACATGGCTTGGACGCGGCGCTGCGCTGGATCCGCGACCAGTCGGATCGGCGCTATCCCGCTGCCCTCGCGTCGTTGCTCATGGATAACGCCAGGGCGTGGCTGGCAGACCTGGATGGCCGCTCTCAAAACCCGGTCCATGGGGAGGCCGAACGCTCCGTCTCGCTGACCTTGGTGGGGGACGTGATTGACTTGAAGTTACCCTGGCTGGCGGGGCATTCGCGGCGGGTGGCGCATGTCGCCATGGAGGCTGCGCGCCTGTGGGGGCTAGGTGAACCCACCCTGGCAGCGCTCGGAAAGGCGGCCCTCGTCTACGGTCTGGGTCGGGCAGCCGTTTCCAACCAGCTCTGGAACACCGCCGGGGCGCTTCCTTATGGCGCCGCGGAGCGGGTACACCTGGTTCCCTACTGGACGCAACAGGCGCTCAGGCCTATCAGTGAACTGGCCGTGCCTGCCGAGATTGCCGCCCATGCCTACGAACGGCTCAACGGCAGTGGCTACTTTCGAGGTGTGATGGGGGATGCACTGTGTGCCGAGCATCGACTGCTCGCCACTTCCGTAGCCTGGGTCGCACTCAGGGAAGCCAGGCCCTGGAGGGCGGCCCACGGCGAATCGGAGGCGGCCAGACTGCTGGAGCAGGAGGCCGCCAGTGGTTTGTTCGACAAGGCTGTATGCGAAGCGGTTATCGCCGCTGCACGTGGCGAGCGTCTGACTCATCAGTCGAAGAGTTCGTTACTCACCGCACGGGAGTGTCATGTACTCCTGGAAATCAGTCGTGGCGCCAGTAACAAGCAGGTGGCGCGACTGCTGGACATCAGTCCGAGCACCGTTCGCACACACATGGAAAGCATATTTCGCAAACTGGAATGCTCGACCCGAGCTGCCGCGACCCTGAAGGCATTGACGCTGGGCTTGATCGCCTGATGCCGAGTCGCGGCAGGTTGATTATTCGAAGCTTGGCAACAAGAGGTCCGGCAGGCCTTCACCTTTGACGTTTAACCTCGTACGGGGGAGGGCCGCGACCCGCGTGTGTTCGCCTCTGGTGTGATTGAAAGTCATTATCATTTGATATATTCTCGCGACTCTTCCTCGCTTGAGTCGCTTGCGTGTCCAGGCCATCCGATCCTTATTCCACCGACGGCCAGTTCGAGAGCCATTCGAGTGAACTGCTGCACTTCCTCACACGCCAGGTGAAGTGCGCAGAACTGGCGGCCGACCTGCGCCAGGAGACTTGGTTGCGCTTTCGCCGGCGCGAGTCCGGGCAAGAGATCGGCAATCTTCGTGCATTTCTCTATCGCATCGCGCGCAACCTGATCATCGACTACCGCCGTCAGCAAAAATCCCGCCCCGTCGAGGAGGAGATATCCATCGAATTGGTCAGTGCCCAGCCGGGTCCGGAGCGAGCGGCAAGTGACGCCCAGCGCCTGGAGCGACTGCAGCGCGTGGTCCAGGATTTGCCACCGCACCTGCGCCAGGCGTTGTTGTGGAATCGCCTGGACGGGCTGACCCAGCGTGAGATCGGCGAACGCCTGGGTGTCTCGGAAAGCATGGCCGGACGCTATATCCTGAAGGCCCTCGAACACTGCCAGCAGCAGATGGACCCGTAGCCGTGACTCATCCTTCGCTTCTCGATCAGGCCCGGCAATGGCAGGTGCTGCTGCATTCTGGCCGCGCCACCGCTGCCGATCGCGCTGCCGCGCAGGCCTGGCGCCAGGCGGCGCCCGAACATGAGCAGGCGTTGCGTGAGGTGGAAGGGCTGTGGTCGTTGCTCGGCCAGATAGAACGTCCGACCGAGCAGCCTCAGGTGCGCGTGCTGCGTCGTCGTCGACACTGGGCGGCTCCACTGGCCTGCGCCGCGATGCTGTTGCTCGCCCTGTGGCTACCGCGCGGCACCTGGATTGGCCTGTATGCCGACATCAGTACCCAGCCGGGGGAGGTGCGCGAGGTGCGTCTGGCCGATGGTTCGCTGTTGACCCTCAACGGCGATTCGGCGCTGGACTGGCAGTTTGTCGACGGTCGCCGCGAGGTCAGGCTGTACCGCGGCGAGGCGGATTTCCAGGTCGCCCATGACCCGGCCCGGCCGTTCATTGTCAGGGCCGGCGAGGCGCGCATCCGCGTCACTGGCACGCGCTTCGATGTGCGTCTGGAGGAGGGCGGTGTCGACCTCGCGGTAAGCGAGGGCCGCGTGCTGGCCTCCAGCGAGGGGTGCGAGCCGCTGCCCGTGGTGGGCGGGCAGCAGGTGCAGTGGCGCGGCGGGGCGCTGCAGGCGCCGCAAGCATTGGATGGGCGCCAGCGCTTGGGCTGGCAGCGCGGCAAGCTGGTGTTCCGCGACCGGCCGCTGGAGCAAGTGTTCGCCGAGCTTGAGCGAAGCCAGTCTGCGCGGGTGCTGTTTGTCGACGAAGCCGCTCGCCGGCTACAAGTGACCGGCGTGTTCGCCCTTGACGACCCACAGGCGGTGTTGAGCTCTGTGGAAACCACCTTGCCTGTGCGTCTGGTGCGCCTGCCGGGGTTGATTCTGGTCACGTCCCGCCGCTGAGGCCCGCGCCTGTCCCTTCAAAAAAAGAAAATATTTAGGCGGCGATGGTTCAGAAATCATCGCCGCCTTCGTCTTCCGTTCCTGCAAATGCGACTTCTTCGTATTGAAAGCCAAGGACATCAGCATGCGGTCGACCTCCTTCCTCGCGGCGCTAGCCGTTCTTCCCCTGGCCATTGCCGCCGCACAGGCGCAAGCCGTCGAGCTCGACGTGCCTGCCCAGCGGCTCGACGCGGCGCTCACCGATTTCGCCGAGCAGGCCGACGTGCGGCTGCTCTATGACGCCGGCCTGACCCGTGGCAGCGCCGTGGTGCCGGCGCTTAAGGGCGACTATTCGGTGGTCGACGGCCTGCAGCGGTTGCTGGAGGGCAGCGGCCTGACCTTCCAGACCGGCAACGACGGCACCATCACCCTGGTGCCGCTGCCCGAGCAGGGCTTGCTGGAGCTGGGCCCGACCACCATCAGCGGGCTCGCCGAAGGCCGTGTCGACCTGCCGGCCGAGTACGCCGGCGGCGAGGCGGCGCGAGGTGCCCGCATCGGTGTGCTGGGCAACCAGGACATGCAAGATGTGCCCTTCGCCTTCTCCAGCTACACCTCCGAGCTGATCGAGAAGCGCCAGGCGCAGACCCTGGCCGATGTGCTGGCCAGCGATCCGGGCGTGCGTCAGTCGTTCGGCTTCGGCAACTTCTCCCAGGTGTTCGTCGTGCGCGGGTTTCAGCTGTTCAGCGACGACATTGCCTTCAACGGGCTGTACGGCATTCTGCCGCGCCAGATCATCTCCACCGAGTCGGTCGAGCGGGTCGAGGTGTTCAAGGGGGCCAACGCCTTTGTCAATGGCGTGTCGCCGTCGGGCAGCGGTGTCGGCGGGGCGATCAACGTGGTCTCCAAGCGTGCCGAAGACACCCCCACACGCAGCGCCACCTTGGACTATGCCAGCGACAGCCGAGTGGGCGGGCACCTCGACCTGGGCCAGCGCTTCGGCGAGGACAACCGCTTCGGCGTGCGGGTGAACCTGGCCCAGCGCGAGGGCGAGACCGCGGTGGACGATGAGCACTCGCGCTTCAGCCTGGCCACCCTAGGCCTGGACTACCGCGGTGACCGTCTGCGCCTGTCCGCGGATCTCGGTTACCAGAAGCAACGGGTCAATGAGGGGCGCTCGGTGGTCTACCTCACCACGACGGGACCTACCAGCACACTCAACGGCAAGACGCCGTCGGCACCGGACTCCGACCACAACTACGCGCAACCCTGGAGCTGGTCGCAGCTCGAAGACACCTATGGCATGTTCAGCGCCGAGTACGATCTGTCGCCCACGTGGACCGCCTACCTGAGCGCAGGCGGCAAATACACGCGGGAGAACGGTGTCTACGCCTCCAACTACGTCTACGGCGCGAATGGCGACGCCCGTATCGGCCGCCTTTATTCGCCGCTGGACCAGGAAACCCTGAGCGCCGTCACCGGGCTGCGCGGCGAACTCGCCACCGGGCCGGTCAGCCACAGCATCAACCTGGCCGCCAACGGCATCTGGCAGGAAAAGCGCAACGCGTTCGAGACCACCGCGGCGGGCAGTCGTGGTTTCGGTAATCTGTATCAGGGCCAGCCCGTCGCCGAGCCACCGGCCACCAGCGTCTCCGGCGATATCCACGACCCGGACACCACCGCCAAGGTGCAGAACCGTAGCCTGGCGGTGTCCGACACCCTGGGCTTGCTCGACGACCGCGTGCTGCTGACCCTGGGCGTGCGCCGCCAATCCATCGGTGCCGACGCCTGGAGCGCGGCCAGCGGTGCCCGCACCTCCAGCTATCAGGAAAGCATCACCACGCCGGCCTATGGCCTGGTGATCAAGCCCACTGAGTACCTGTCGCTCTACGCCAACCGCGTCGAGTCTCTGCAACAGGGCCCGACCGCGCCGGCCGCCGCACTCAACAACGGCGAGATGTTCGCACCCTATCGCTCCAAGCAGACCGAGATAGGCGCCAAGCTCGACTGGGGCACCTTCGGTGGCAGCCTCAGCCTGTTCCGCATCGAACAGCCCCAGGGCGTGCTCGGTGGCGACGGCTACTACCGAGTGGATGCCGAGCAGCGCAATCGCGGCGTGGAGCTCAGCCTGTTCGGCGAGCCGCTGGACGGCTTGCGCCTGCTGAGCGGTGCCACCTGGACCAAAGCCGAACTGCGCGGCACCGCTGGCGGTCGCGACGATGGCAACCAGGCGGTGGGGGTGCCGAAATTCCAGTTCAACCTGGGCGCCGATTGGGATGTGCCCGGCTTGCCCGGGGTGAGCCTGAACGGCCTGCTACTGCGCACCGGCGGCCAGTTCGTTGACAGCGCCAACGACTACAGCATCCCCGCCTGGACCCGCGTCGACCTGGGCGCGCGCTATCGGACGAAAATGGATGGCCGCGGGGTGACCTTCAACGCGATGCTGGAGAACGTCGCCGATGAGAATTACTGGGCCTCGGCCAACGGTGGTTATCTGACCCAAGGGGCACCGCGTACGCTGAAGGTGTCGGCTACTGTGGATTTCTGAGGTTGCTGGCGATTAAAGAGGTGTCGTTGCAAGTTGTGTGATTACGCGAAAGGCGGTTTCACTAAACCCTCCGAGAGGCTGCATTTGTGGCCTCTGTTGTTATTGTTGTTATTGTTGTGATTGGGTCGATTGGCGCTTTTCGCTAGGCAGGAGCCGGCCCAGAGTGTGTAAAAACGCTTCGCCAAGATTGAAGTGCGCGCATCTACGTTAAATCTGAAATTTATCGGCACGTCAGCAGATGTGGATTTCGCGTAGAAGCGCGATTTTAAGTCCGGTTTTGAGTACCTGTCGCGCTCAAAAACGTTTTTACACAGCCTCGGCCAGAAGCTGCCCTTCAGGAAGGCCAGCAATCGTCCAGAAGCAGGCTTTCACCTACATTGACAAAGCAGCGGCCGATCCAATTGGCTATCGATTTAGAACATGTGGCTGTTTGTGGTCGAAAGCCGGTCGTGGGGAAGCAGCGAATGTACCGGGAATGTGCGTGAAACGTTGTCATCTTTCTTCCTTCAGATGTCCCGCGCACAGTCTCATCTGTTATTCTGATTCAAAAATCATGCGTGTGGATGAGACGCTATGTTGCATTCAATACAGTTATCAAGCGGTAGATATGTCGGCTAATTAATAGTTGGGGAAACTGAGTATGCACCGCTTAATAGCAAATGGACTTGTTTTCATCAGCATTGCGATATTGTGTTCTGGCTGCACATCCTATTCGTCCCAGCCGACAATCAACGAACACGTTGAATCCGAAGAAAAAGAAAATATCTTCAGCTTCAGTTACGAAATAAACTCTCCATGGAAAGATAGTCGCTTTGCCAGGGACGCATACGCAACGACACTAAAATTTATTCCAAGCGCGCAAAATACTAGCTCAAACCTTACAGCTTTACCCCTTCCTACCTTAGAAATAAAAATCTCGGAATTTTCATCTGGCGGCGCTTGCGCACAAGAATACTTAACGGGCTTGAGTCTTGGTTTAATTCCTAGTTGGTGTTCAAGGCCAAACCTTTTCAAGTTTAATTTCATACTGAATAAAGACCACAGCTTTTGCAGGCAAAGAACTTATTCAATAAGTTCCACGTCCTTCTCACATCTCACGATGATTCCCTTCGCCCTATTCAATGCGGAAAATCAACCATTAACGCTCTATCAGGCCGCGCTAAAAGATTTCCTTCAAAGAGGTCAATGTACAACGTCCTAACAGGTACGTTCACATGCTTCGCCCGCCGCTACGGAGGCCCCATGTCAAGCATTGGGGCCGTTTGAGGTGGAAACTTATCTTAGGTGACCGTCTGCTTCTGGCCGAGGCTGTGTAAAAACGTTTTTGAGCGCGAAAGGTACTCAAAACCGGACTTAAAATCGCGCTTCTACGCGAAATCCACATCTGCTGACGTGCCGATAAATTTCAGATTTAACGTAGACGCGCGCACTTCAATCTTGGCGAAGCGTTTTTACACACTCTGGGCCGAAAGCAGTCCTTGATGAGCACCGTAGATAGCCAATCTCTGACCCTCTCGACCTTGAGGCTAGGGGGGCGAAGCAACTGGCAGGTAACGATGAGCGCGCGCTATGAGATTAGCTCTGAAAGAAGGGGTGGATGTATTTGAACAGAAATGAATCTACCCTATTCTTTACACCATCAGCCGTTAGCCTGAAATAGACTGCCATCATCGTTCAACGGCCGAAAATAACCTTTAATACAGCTAATCTCACGTACGCAAATCTGGATATGGGTTTTTTCTCGAAAACTTGTCCCAGGATATAGTCCTACACCTTCATTAAAAGGTGATCGAGCAGTTTCGTAAGCGGGGAAATCAAGTTTTGTACGGGCTGTATGCATGTTCTAAAATACAGCGCAGTCCAAGTGACATTTCAGCAGGTCCAAGTCGCTTTCGAACCCTGGGCTATTAATCGGAAGAGGGTTGCCGGTGGCGGCTGCGGTTGCTTCCAATAGGGCGTAAGCGCTCTTAAGCTCTAATAAAGCACCTTCCTCGGTCAAGTTGAAGCAGAGACCAAGATCGAGGACAGCGCCGATGACATAAGGATTCTTGATTGCCCCTTTACCGCGCTTCTTGTAGCGCTTGATACTTTCAGCATAACTCAGAGCTCGCTCTGGACTATTTTCCCAAAAGTAGATGCCTTGCCCTAGCCAGTCATAGTCGTTAGTGCTTGGTGTAAGGGACTCGCCGGCAAGTACAGCCTCGCCGACATCTCGATCACATCCATGGAAGCCCAAAACGAACGAAGGGAGGTTTTGATACATTATCGATAAGCAGCCGTAAGTTCGCCTGCTTCAGAGTACACCCCCGTCTTCTTCGCAAATACCTTGGCTTCCTCCGGATCTTCAGAAAGGAATTGAGCCAACTGCAGCATTCGTTCAGCTGCGTCAGAATGGGAGTTGTACATCTGTTTTGATGATGCAGCGGCTTCCCCTCGGGGAGTCTTCGGTTTGGCGGCAGCAGATAGTTCTTTAGCCGTTGTAACTTTGGCCGGGGCTTTTAAATTAGCTGCGAGAGCTTTCACAGGCTCGGCGGTCTGGGCGGCTGCAATCTTAGATTTTTTGGCCATTTATAGCCTCCTGCGACACAATCCAGTGCTTGGCCGCTGTGGGTTGTTCTCTGTCGCTCATGGTCACGGATAGAAAAAACGGGCGTTCTCAGACGCCCGTAATTCCATCAGTTTTCAACCTGCGCCTGAAGCCGCCGACCAATCACCTCCAGCAAATCACACCCATCCCGCAGCGGAATCACCAAAAGCTGTGCAAAATCCGACAGCACCACGGTGTCGCTGGCGATCTCGGAGCGAAACGCAATGTTTTCCAAGACCTGGGTAACCACGCGAATACGGTAGTCAGCGGTTGCATGCAAGACGTCAAGCGGTGCTTGGGTATCGATGAGTAGGGACGCAGGGGTACAGTCGATGCCGGTGATAGGAACGTATCTTTCCATGTTTGAAGCTCCGATCTAGTGAGGTTTTAACCACTCAATCGTCGCCAAACAATTGGGTGGCAGTTGCACGCAGGTTGGCGAACCGGGATCGGAACCGGCAGACCCGAAGGTCTCCCGCGCACAACTGCCATAACGGACAGCCGCGCAAGTGTGCCAAAGCCATCGCAAAAAACGCAGCACTTTTGCACGTGATCCCAGGTCGCCAAACCTGATCGCCATTTGGGCGACGTGAGGGACTATAGATTTGCGCACCCAAGACG
This sequence comes from Pseudomonas sp. NFACC24-1, assembly GCF_900115235.1. Lineage (NCBI taxonomy): Bacteria > Pseudomonadati > Pseudomonadota > Gammaproteobacteria > Pseudomonadales > Pseudomonadaceae > Pseudomonas > Pseudomonas sp. NFACC24-1. Next base: position 11,853 of record NZ_FOVS01000012.1, on the reverse strand, counting down.
AACAAGGTGAGAGATTCCGAGGCCTTCGTAGGAATCATGAGAACTCTCCAAGGAAACGAACCGACTTTATCCATTTCTGTAGGAGCAATTACTCACACCGAAGAAAACCCCACCCCAACCCCGAGGCCGCGACATCCGGTATCCTGCGCCTCTGGAACACCATCCCGGCCCGAGGCGTTCCAATCGTCATCCCGGCCCCTCGAACAGTCTGCAAAGCAACGCAGCAGGAGGCATGCAATGTTGATAGGACATCGGTTCGAGCGCACCGCGCAGGGTGACCTGCACATCCATTCGCGCAACGTGGTGCAGAGCTTGGTCGTGTTGGTGATAGGGGCGTTGGCCTTTATCTTGCCGATGGCGTTCGCCGTGTTTTTGATGGTTGATGGGGCCTCGTTGATGGCGGAGGTGGATCCACTGTCCGCTCTATTGATGGTGCTGCTGTGGCTGCTGATTCCTGCCCTTGGCCTGCTGCTGGTGGTGTACACCGGCGTCCACGAGACGTTGGTGTTGTCGCGGGTCGACGGCGAAGGCAAGCGCCTGACCCGTAACTTTTTCGGGCGCCGCGAGCGTGTGCAATCGGCCTTCCGGATCGATGTTGCCAAATCCCTCGAGCTGCGCCGCCTCCCGCAGGCTGGGCGAGCTCGCACCCAGCTGTGGCTGATACTGCGCGATGGCACCGCGCAGCGCCTGACCACCGACAACGTTCCGGTGGTGCCGGGCAGTCAACGCACGGACGTGTGGCTGCGGGAGCTGGCCGATTACCTGGGCGTGGCGCTGCCCACTGAGGTCGTCGAGGGGGCGGCGCTGGTTGTGAAGGTGCCTTACAGGCCAACTCCGGCCCCTAGCAGCGGCAAGGCAGTAAGGGCAGCCCGTCAGCGCCGGGAACAGGGTGACGCGCCTGCGCTTGAGCTGACCGAGAAACTGGGCGTGCCGGCGCGTGCCTTGCTCACGCTATTGGGCGCCTTCTTTGCGGTGCTGGAACTGACTAACGTCATGACCTTGGTGCCGGCCATTTTTACCGGGCGGCTGCGCGTCAGTGGCTTTCGAACGGGCTCGACGACGTTCTATTGGGCCGAGCAGCCGCTGAGCTTTTCCTTCAACTTACTGGTGGGTGTCGCCGAGGGCGTGATCGTCGGCTTTATTGCCTGGGGTTGCTTGCGCGTGGCGATCCAGGGGCGCATGAGCTCCAAGACCTGAGAGCGGTCGATTCGGTCGTCGTTGGGTTGGAAGGTTGAGAGGGCGCGGCGCAACTGAATGCGATTTTTAAACATCTACAGAGGAGACGAGTATGGAGCGCGACAACGACAGCAGCGCCTACATCACCACGACGCAAGCACTGGAAAGCCTCTACGGCCCCGTCGCGACGCCCTCGATGCTCAAGGAAGTCGACCATATCCATCCGGTTTACCAGCCCTTCATAGAGGCTGCATCCTTTGTGATTCTTGCTTCCTCAGGCCCCGGAGGCTTGGATGCGTCTCCGAGGGGCGATGCGCCGGGGTTCGTTCATGTCCACGACAGCAAGACGCTGTATTTGCCCGACCGCCGCGGCAACAACCGTATCGATTCGCTGCGAAACATCGTTGAGGATCCCCGGGTCGCGCTGCTTTTCCTCGTGCCCGGCGTGGGGGAAACCTTGCGCGTGAATGGCACGGCCAGGATATCCATCGAGCCAGCCCTGTTGTCCCGCTTCGCAGTGAAAGGGCAACTCCCTCGAACCGTTCTGGAAGTCACCGTAACCAGTGTTTACTTCCAGTGCAGCAGGGCGGTGGTCAGGGCGGGGCTATGGGATGTGAAGCGGCAGATCGAGCGCAGTGCACTGCCCACGGCAGGCGAGGTGTTCAAACGCATTTGCCCATCGCAGGTCGATGGCGACGCTTATGACAAGGCACTGCCGGAGCGTGTTGCCAATACGCTTTACTGACGGTTTTTTAAAGCACTCCAATACCCAGTCCGAGAAACCTGGGCATTGCCTGTTGTTATCGATAAGCCGAGGTGCAGTCCCCCTAAGATCATTTATTTGAAATGACCTCACTCATGTATTGATGCAGATCGCGCAGGTCGTTGACGCTCCAAGGGTGCGGCGGGATCTTCACGCCATTCTCTTTCAAGGTCCTTGGAATCAGGTTTCCATTGGGGCGAAGTATGATTGAAGAGACAATCACACCCGGGTAATCGGTCAGTCGTTTCTTGAAGGCGGGTGTCGTAAGGTCAGGGGTTGGCGGGCTGCTTTTCTTGGCCAATGGTCCTGTTCCCTTGATGTCCGCGCCATGGCACACGGCGCATCGCTGAAGATAGAGTGTTTTCCCATTGGCGTTGTCCGCGAAGGACGCTGACGCTTGCATGAATGACAAGATGCCGAGTAGAGCAACGGATGATGTTTTGATGTTCATGTGACCGGTACAGCTGATTTGAATGGCTGACGCAACCTGCCAATTGGGCCAATGAATTCACGTGAGCCTTGGCGCCGAGCATGAGGTAGCCGGGCAGGGCGGATGCCAAGTGATGGTTGACTGTCCAATGGTTCGTTTCATGGAGGATAAACGGTGGTGCTGGTTCCAAAGCTGACTCCCTGTCGTAGTGCGGTTAGGACCGATCCTTCAACTATGTAACATTTTTCAGCCGTGCGCTGACAGGCAAGATTGATGAGAACCTGTGGCGAGGGAGCTTGCTCCCGCCGGCCGCGAAGCGGCCCTTCGAACAAGCCCTGAGATTTGGCTTGGTACACAGGTTTTCAGGACTGCTTTGCAGTCCAGCGGGAGCAAGCTCCCTCGCCACGGGGTTTGTGTTGGTCGGTGGACCGAGTTGTCGGCTTTTAGGGCCGCTTCGCGCCCCAGCGGGGATAAATCCCCTCGCCACAAGAAGGGGCGGCGGGATGTCGCTCAGCGCAGTTCAATGGTGTTTGTGGCGAGGTTGCAACTACCCTTCGAACTCCGTCTTCAACATCGTCAAAAACGCTTCCCTGGCAGGATGCCGGCCAGCGTTTTCATGCCAGTAGAACAGGTTGTCGATGCCCGTCAGCTCAGGGAACTCATACCCTGTCCAGCCAGCCCCCTGGCGATACTGCTCATAGATCCCACGAGGCACCAGCGAGACGCCGGCACCGGCACTGACGCAGCCGACGATGGCGCCATAGCTGGCGATGCTGATGATCGGTTGCACTTGGTCATGGCGCAGCAACCACTGCTCCAGGGCAAGGCGGTACGGACAGCCCGGGGGCCACATGAAGATGGCCTTGCCTTGCAGGTCTGCGGCGTTGCGCAAGGGGCCGTGGGATTCGGAGGCGATGAGCATCAGGTCTTCGCGGTACATCACGGCGCGCTTGAGCCCCGGCCGTTCCACATCGACCGCCACGATCACACCGTCGAGCCGATGGTGCTGGGTATCGTCCAGCAACTGTGCCCAAGTCCCCGTGCTCAGTTCCAGCGACACCTGAGGATACTGCGCGTGGTATTTGGCCAATAACTGAGGCAGGCGCCCGGTGGCGCTGGATTCGATGGCGCCTATGCGCAGCGGTCCGCTTGGCGTGTGGCTGGGGTTTACCGCGCGGCGGGCTTCCTCCGTCAGGCCGAGGATTTTGGTCGCGTACCCCAGGAACACCTCGCCCGCCGGGCTGACCCGCAAGCCGCGACCTTCACGAAAAAACAACGGTGTACCCAGCTCCCGCTCCAGGGATTTGAGCCGTGCCGTGATGTTGGACGGCACGCAGTGCAGCACTTCGGCGGCACGGGCGATGCTGCCGGTGTCGCAGACGGTCTTGAGCATGCGCAGTTGGGACAGTTCCATGGCTCACCCAAAGTGAATGGTTGGCTGAGTTTAAGTCACTTGTATTGATGATGGGTGGTTTTGATACTGCGGCGTAAATCGACCAGACGCTCAGTGCGCAGGAACTCTGAATGGAAACCCGATGTGTGCCGTTGGAAGGCTTGAAGAACCCCTGCAGACCCCGCGTGAAATTGATTCTGGCGACGCTGTTCGTGATTCTTTGCTGGGCCTATTCGCCGATTGGTATTCGCATCGGCTTGCAGGCTTACGAACCGGGTCAGCTGGCATTGATGCGGTTTCTCATCGCTTCGGTGTTCATGGCTGTCGTCGCGATAGCAAAGGGTATTTCTTGGCCGCGTCTCGGGGATTTACCGTTGCTGGCGGTATTGGGTTTCTTTGCCGTGAGTCTGCACCACATCGCCCTCAATTACGGTCAGCGGGGTGTCAGTGCTGGGGCGGCCAGTATTCTGGCCCAGTCCACGCCTTTGTTCAGCACTTTGCTGGCGCATTTTGTCTTCAAGGACAGAGTCGGCGCTTGGCAATGGGGCTGTGTCCTGTGCGGCTTGCTTGGTGCTGCCGTGGTCGTCACGGGGGATCGAGGCTTGGGCGACATGGACGTCCGTGGGCTATTGATCCTGCTGGCGGCGCTGTCCTGGAGTGTGTATTTCGCTTTGCAGAAGCACCATACCCATCGCTACGACGGCTTGACCCTGGTTTGCTACACCGTCTGGTCGGGCACACTCCTGTTGTTCATTTTCGCGCCGGGCATGTTGAGCGCGGTGCGACAGGCTTCGGCTTCGGTGAACCTGGCGGTGTTGATTCTCGGTATTTTCCCCAGCGCGCTGGCGTACCTTGCTTGGGCTTACGTGCTGGCCCACAGCGACGTGAGCCGCGCTTCCATGGCCCTTTACCTGATACCGCCCACGGCGATGTCGATGGCTTGTCTAGTCCTGGCCGAACGCCCAGCGGCGATGGTGATGGTTGGGGCGGTTATCGTGTTGGCGAGTGTGCTTGCGTTGAATTTTGAGCCGGCGAAGGTGGCAAAAGCCGCCGCTGACTGAGGATTACCTGACCGGATGGTGATGTGCCAGGCCGGCTGACGCGGATCGATCGTTCCCATGCTCCCGCGTGGGAATGCCACCAGGGACGCTCTGCGTTCCGCCCTTGGCATGTGACGCAGAGCGTCACGGGATGCATTCCCACGCGGAGCGTGGGAACGATCAACGCAGCGCCCCTTATTTTTTAACCTGATAATCCTGGCCCCACACGCGCACGGTGTTGATTTTCTCGTTCAACCCTTCAAACACAAACTTCTGCCGCACGGCCGTCTTCGGCGGAATGGTGACTTCATCCGGGTTTTCAAACCCTGCGAGCTTGTTGGCGTAACCGGCCTGGTCGATGGCGAGCAAGGCGCCCGTCTGGCCAAGGTTGATCAGGCGCAGTTGGGTGTCGGTGCTGTTCTTGAAGCCGAGGGTGACGCTGAAGGTGTCGTCGACGGGCTCCAGCTTCAGGACTTCGATGGTGACGCGGTCTTTCAGTTGCTCATTGGAAGAAATGATCGTCGCGCCGTCGGCACCCTGGGCCGATTCGCGGCCATCGAGCACGCCTTCGCTGACGCCGCCCAACAGGTTCTTGCCGGCGGTAATGAAGCTTGAGACGGCTGCCTTGGTCGAGTCCTTGATGAGGCTGCCGTCGGTTGGCTCGCCTTCGGCGAAGCACAGCGAGCTGAGCAAAAGGCTGGAGACGAGGAGGGTGGAGCGTGACGGCAGAAGGTTCATACCTGAGTCCTTGAGGGGGGGCAACGACATCGCCCGTCAACGGGGCGAACGGCAATGATAGCCGTGATCATGGGCCGCTAGCGATCTGCTTCCTTGAGTTTTTCCGACATCTTCACCAGCGTTGCCAACGAGTCTGCATTCATCTTGCGCATCAACGACCCGCGCCGCACTTTCACGGTCACCTCGCTCAATCCCAGTCGGGCGGCCACCTGCTTGTTCAACAGCCCTGACACGACCAGGTCCATCACCTCGCGCTCGCCGTCAGTCAACGCGTCATGCCGACGTTTCAGAGCGTCGACACTCGCCGCGGCCTTGCGCCGTTCCTGGTCGCGGTTCAGGCCCAGGGTGATTGCATCGAGCAGGTCCTGTTCGCGAAACGGCTTGGTCAGGAACTCCAGCGCCCCGGCCTTCATGGCTTTGACCGACATGGGAATGTCGCCATGGGCGGTGATGAACACCACCGGGACCTGGATATTCAAACGCGCCATTTCCTGCTGGAAATCCAGCCCACTCAGGCCCGGCATGCGCACGTCGAGGATCAGGCACGCCGGAACGTCCGGCCGTTCGGCGTCCATGAATTCACGGGCCGAGCCGAAGGCCATGCTCGCCAGGCCCACGGAGGCCAGCAGGTCTTGCAGGGAGGCCCGTACCGAAGGGTCGTCGTCGACGATGAAGACCCTCGAGTCGGGCTGGTCATGCATGTCAGTCTGGCTCATCGGATTCCCTTGTGACGGCGGGCAGGGTGAAGTGAAAGGTCGAACCTGAGGGCGAATGGCTGGTGGCCCAGAGTCGTCCGTCATGGGCCTCGATGATCGAGCGGCTGATGGCCAACCCCATCCCCATGCCGTCCTGCTTGGTGCTGTAGAAGGCGTCGAACACCCGTTCGCGGTCGCTGGCCGGCAAGCCATTGCCTTGGTCGGATACCGAAAAGAGCAGTTGCCCAGGCGATTCGAGCGTCACCTGAAACTGCAGAACCCGCTGGTCGACGTCAACCTGACGCATGGCGTCGAGCGCGTTCATCGCCAGGTTCAGGATCACTTGCTGGATCTGCACTTCGTCCGCCAGCATCGGCGGCAGTCCGTCCTGGACCTGTACCTGCAAGGTGATGTTCTGCTCGTTCAGCTCGCCCGTCATCAAGCGCAACGCGGCATGGACCGTGTCGGCCACGTTCAGCCACTGCTTCGTCGGTGCTTGATGCCGGGCCATGCCGCGCAACCGAGCGATGATGTCGCTCGCCCGGTGGGTGTCGGCGATGATCCGCTCCACCGCCTGGCGGGCCTTGGGCAGGTTGGGCGGCTCGGTCGCCATCCAGCGCAGGCAGGCACCGCCGCTGGCGGCCACGGCAGCCAGGGGCTGGTTGACTTCGTGGGCAATCGAAGCGGCGAGTTCGCCGAGCATGTTGATGCGGGCGATGTGCGCCAGGTGGGCGCGGGTCTGGTGCACCGTGCCCACGGCGGCCGAGAGCCGCAGCGCCAGGTACGTCGTGCCGGCGATGGCCGCGAGGCTGATCAGCACGTTGATCAGCCCGGCCTCCGTGTCGCCAAATCGCGTCAGCCGATAACTCAGGATCGTCAGGACCATGCAGATCAGCGCTACCCCTGCCACGGCGCGTGCCGGCAGGATTCTCACCGCGATCAGCACCACCACGATCTGGAAGACCCCGACCGCGATTTCCAGGTCGGTGACCGTATCGATCGCCGCGATGCCGAGGGCCAATCCCAGCAGGAGCACCAGACGCAGGGTCAACTGGGTTCTTCTCATTGAATGTCCATCGCGCATTGCTCCAACGACCGATCCCCGCAGTTTATACCGCAGCACCTCAGGATGGATTGTCCAGGCTGAACTGATCGGCCACTTCGTCATAGGCGAACAACTCGGCGTAGCGCCCCCATTGCGTGACACAGTCCAGCGTAATAGCGGCATCGTGCTCGGACATGAAATCTTCCAGTTGGTCTCGGAAACGCCTGGCCGGTGCGGTGCGGGTGGGGCGGTCGTCCAGCACCCGGCGCACATGCCCCACCAACGGCACATATTTAAGCAGGTGCCGGGCAAACAGGTGCTTGCGCTCATCCACCGCTGACTCGGCGTAGCGCAGCCCGGCCGGCAGGAGGGTGATGTGGCCGTCCTGCAGGTCGGCCAGGCGCAGGAGCTGCAGCACCTCGGCGACCGGCAAAAGATCACTGGCGGTGTAGCGCAATGCGTCGGCGAGCTCGCGCAAATCCGCTTGGCCGGCAAACGGCTGATCCTGCACCGCTTCGATCAGCCCGGCCAGGGCATTGCTGGAAATCGACGGCAGGACCATGCCCACGCCGCTGCCTGCAAAGGTCTCCTGGCGTGCGGAGCCGACATTCGCGCCGCCGGCCATCTGCACGTAAATGTGTTCGACCAAGGCTTGGAACGCCGGGTCGGCGCGATTGCGCGGCTGGCTGAGGTCCACGACGATCTCACTCATGACTCGCCCCGGGTTGGAGGAAAAAATCAGTATCCGGTCACACATCAGCACGGCTTCTTCGATGTTATGGGTGACCATCAGGATCGACCTGATCGGCATGCGCCCCTCACGCCACAACTCCAGCAGATCGGTGCGCAGCGTTTCGGCGGTCAATACGTCCAGGGCGGAAAACGGCTCGTCCATCAACAACACATCCGGGTTGACCACCAGTGCGCGGGCCAGGCCGACGCGCTGGCGCATGCCGCCCGACAGTTCCTTGGGGAAGGCGCTTTCGAAGCCGTCGAGGCCGATCATGTCGATGGCGGCCAGCGCCCGTCGACGTCGCTCGGGCGCCGCCACGCCTAAGGCTTCGAGGCCGACCTCGACGTTCTGTAGCACCGTCAGCCAGGGGAACAGGGCGAAGCTCTGGAACACCATGCGCACCGAACTCGCCAGCCCTTGGGCATTGGGCGGAAAATCCACCACTCCCGTGGTGGGCGAAATCAGGCCCGCGATGGAGCGCAGCAAGGTCGATTTGCCGGAGCCCGAACGCCCCAGCAGGCCGACGATTTCGCCCTCGTCCAGGCGCATGCAGACATTGTCCAGGACCCGGCGCTCGGCACCGCCAGCCGTGCCGTAGACATGGCCGACTTGCTGCACATCCACCAGGCAGCGTTTGTCTATTACTTGCATGGGATTGCCCTCAATCAATTCGAAGCCGACGTTCGGCGAAACCGTAGAGCGGACGCCACAGCAACCGGTTGAAACCCACCACGAAAATCGACATGACCACGACGCCCAGCGCCACCCGATGCAGATCCCCGGTCGTGGTGGCCTGGGCGATAAAGGCACCCAAGCCGGACGCATACAGATGCTGATCACCCCAGGACACCGCCTCGGCGACGATGCTGGCGTTCCATGAGCCACCCGCTGCCGTGAGGGCACCGGTGATGTAGTAAGGGAAGACGCCCGGCAGCGCGACCTGGCGCCACCACTGCCAGCCGCGCACATGGAAGCTGCGCGCCGCCTCGCGCAAATCCGTCGGCAGGGCGCTGGCACCGGCAATCACGTTGAACAGGATGTACCACTGGGTGCCCAGGATCATCAGAGGCGAGAGCCAGACATCGGGGTTGAGTTTCAGGGCGACGATGGCGATCACCGCGAACGGAAACAGCACGTTGGCGGGGAAGGCCGCGAGCAATTGCGCGACGGGTTGCAGGCGTTCGGCCCAGCGCGGGTTCAAGCCGATCCAGACTCCGATGGGCACCCACAATACGCTGGCCAGCACGATCAGCACGCTGACTCGCAACAGGGTGGCCAGGCCCAGGCCGAAGGTACTGGCGACGTCATCCCAGCCCAACGTGCTGCCAATGAAGCGCGACAAGTACAGGAGGCCGGCGATGCAGGCCGCGGCGACCAGGGCGAGCCAGGCCAGGTCGGCGGCGCGGTTGACGCGGGCGCTGGTCTTGAAGCGGATGGACGGCAGCCGCGGGATCTTTTCCAGAAACAACGAGGCCTTGATGCTGCCCAGCGCCAGCAGCACCAAGGGCACCAGGCGAGTCGAGCGCAGTAGGTCATAGACCCTGGACCGTGGGCGTTTCTGGGAGGCGGTCTGTTCGAAGCGGAATTTGTCCGCCCAGGCGACAATCGGCCGGAAGAACAGCAGGTCATAGGCAATGATCACCCCAACCATGGCCAGCACCGCCCAAGCGATGGCGGCGATGTTTTGCTGCTCGATCGCCAGTGCCAGCCATGAACCGATGCCCGGCAGGCTGACGGTGGTGTCGCCGACGGTAATGGCTTCGGACGCGACGACGAAAAACCAGCCGCCGGACATCGACATCATCATGTTCCACACCAGGCCCGGTGTGGCGAAGGGCATCTCCAGCCTGACGAAACGTTGCCATGGCGAAAACGAGAACTGTCGGCTGACATCGTAGAGATCGTTGGGCACGGTTCTCAGCGATTGATAGAAACTGAAAGTCATGTTCCAGACTTGGCTGGTGAAGATGGCGAAGATGGCCGCGCACTCCACGCCGGTTTCCTTGCCCGGGAACAGTCCCATGAAGAACACAACGGTAAAAGTGAGAAAGCCCAGGACTGGCACGGATTGGAGAATATCCAACGCCGGCAGGATCACCATGGCTGCCTTGCGGCTTTTGGCTGCCAAGGTGGCAATGACCAAGGAAAAAACCAATGAAACAAACAAGGCAATGAACATGCGCAACGTGGTGCGCAAGGTATATTCCGGCAGGTGCACCAGGTCCAGGGACAGTGGCGAAGCGTCCAGCACGCCGAGGGGCTGGTTCATCTGATCCAGGCCATGGAATACAAAGGCAGCCAAGAGTACCAGGAGGCCCAAGGACGCTATGTCGGCGCGCCAGGAATGGGCGGGGAGTTGTTCTCTGTTTTTGAAGGGCGTCAATGCAGGTGCAAGGAATGAAGGGCGCATGGATCACCTCTATTACGCTTTGAAAACCAGGGCTGCGACCACACTTGCGATCAATGGACGTGATGACGTTGAAGCGCACTTGAACGGGGGCGTTAAGTGCCCGGCAAGATTAAGTGTTGCCCGGGTCGATGACCACGCTGACTTGGGACATGAAAATATACGTTGGTATATCCGTTCCCTTTGGTGAGAGAAGCATGCAGTAGGGCTTTATCTTTTTTTGCTCATTGACGTTGCGCGAGGAGGGTAGAAGGGCGTGCGTCTGATCCGTATTTTTCTGCGCCAGGTGCCTCTGTAATGAACCCGGGCCCGGCCCCAGAATAACCACGCGGTTAGCCTAGTGAGCTGCCGTGTACTGCAATTTTTTGGTCCAGGAGTACTCATGGCGAAGATGGCGATTTTTCTAGGTGGGTTTTTGGCACTGACTCTTTTGATCGGCGTGCTGGCGACGATTTCGCCCGTGTAGGCACAAGCGGCTGAAGCATCTGTGACGACAAGCCCACTGCGGTCGATCGTTCCCACGCTCCGCGTGGGAATGCCTCTACGGATGCTCCGCGTTCGGCTCTTGAAGGGGACGCAGAGCGTCCCGGGCTGCATTCCCACGCAGAGCATGGGAACGATCATCGAGGGTTTGCCGACCCTTCCCACGTGCTCCGAGCCCTGTTCGTCTATCCTCAAGCGCCTCGGAACCGGCAGCATAGTCATTCCCCTCGCCGCAAAGGAAGGCATCCCATGGGCCGGAGCCGCTACGTCATCACCGAACCGGAAAAACCCCACTTTCTCACCTGCACATTGATGGAATGGTTGCCGCTGTTCATACGGCCCTATCTCGTTGATCACCTGCTCGGGTGCTGGCGCTATCAGCAAACCCATCAAAACTTGCAGTTGTTCGGTTATGTCGTTCTGGAAAACCATCTGCATTTCGTTGCCCAAGCGCCGAATCTGAGCAAGTGCTTGTGTCAGTTCAAATCCTTTACGGCGCGCCAGATCATCAACGACCTACAGAGCAAGGGCGCTGAGCGAGCATTGCAACGCCTGCGGTTCAGCAAGCGAGCGCATAAGCAGGACAGGGTCTATCAACTCTGGCAAGAAGGCTCACATGCGGAGCAAATCTATAGCGAAGCGGTAATGCGCCAGAAACTGGATTACATCCATCTCAACCCAGTGAAGCGCGGGTACGTGGAGTTACCGGAGCATTGGCGCTACTCCAGTGCACGCAATTATGCGGGGATGGAGGGGTTGATTGAGATTCAGCGATGGTATTGACGCTGTGAAGTTGGAACGCGGAGCGTCCCTGGTGGCATTCCCACGCGGAGCGTGAGGAGCGATCGTTCATCGCACCGGCCAATTGATCGTTCCCACGCTCTGCGTGGGCAATGCATCCCGTGACGCTCTGCGTCACCTTGCAGAAGCGGAACGCGGAGCGTCCCTGG